>JAITMM010000115.1 GCA_031277335.1 Tannerella sp.
TCAAAATAATTGACGCCTTGCCGGACGGCCTCGACGATCAACTGCTCCGACTTGTTGAAGTCAATCTTAGTCAAATATCTCGGGAAACGCATACATCCGAATCCTATGACGGACAATGCGTTTCCCGATTTATTGTCGCTGCGGTACTGCATATTTTTGCGTTGTCTAACTTGCGATTTGCTGTGCGGCCAAAACTAAAAACATATAATGCGACGAGCCGCCTCCCAGCACGTATTCCACTTGCTGCCAGAGGAATGGGAACACAAGCAGTTCGGGCAGGTCAGGCCGTATCAGCGCTGTGCCCGAAACGACGCCGCCGGGGATATACGACCAGTCGGCACGGTTCAACCCGTAACCCACGGTGGCCGATTCGGCTCCGACGCCCGACGCAAAAGACTGCGTGTTAGACCCCGGATGACGCCCCAATATAAAATCGAGTGCATTATAGACCATCTCCGGCCCGAATACGTCCGGATAAGCCCTGTGCAGGAAATAATATTGATATCCAATGCGTTGGATATCCCATCCGGCACCCCAGATCTGAGGACGGTAAGGCACTCCGTAAGGCGTCTCGGCGCTTTGGGCGGCATAATTATTGCGCAATGAAGGCAGTGCGTCGCGGAAAGCCTTGGAGAAAGCGGCGTCGCCCAGCGTTTTTTCGGCCTGCGCCACCACCCAACCCAATTGATTCAAGCCCTGTCCGACGATATAATCCTTTTCCGACAGGATAAAGTCCTTATATTCCTTTTCGCCGGTCGTCAAGAAAAGCTCGACGGCGGCCTGTATCTTTTGCGAACGTCCCATCTGCCCCCTGCCGCGCTGTTGAGCGGCCGGATCGGGCGCCGGAAGCGAGCCTGATATCTTAAATATCTCACGCGCAGTAGCCAGCGCTTGCGTGCTCAAGGTGTCGTTGAACCCTTTCAGTACACGCGAGGCGGCGGCCAAATGAGCGGCGGCTGCCAATTCGCGCATCGGGTTCTGTTCGGTAAATACCCAGCGGTCGTCGTCATTGCCCTTGATATTGTCCGTCATCGAAGCCGGGTCGCCGAGCAACACGTAATGGCGTATGTTATTGCTAATGATGCCTCTATACAGTCTTCCCAGCGAGCGGTAAGCGCCCACGACGGTCAGTGTGCCGTGCTCGATCTGCTGCAGGATATCGTTCTTGCCGTCAGGTTGATGGATTTCAGTCACTTTGGTGTGCTGGTCGATGGAGGTCTCGTCCCAGTAGAGCTTATTGAAAGCTTCGTAGGCCTGTGTCAGGATATAGACTTCGCCTCCCTGCGATTCGACCCGCAAGTCATCGTCACCGGCGTCATGCCATCCGCCCACATTCAGTCCCGGCACTTTATCTCCCGACTTGAACGAGGTCAACGTGGTAGGCCCCTGCATGTATCCGTCGAGATGGTTGTAGTCGACGGGCGCCATCAGGGCATCGTCATCGTGGCACAGGTCATGCCAGACGCGGTATTTTTCGGCCACGCGCATGTGACACATTTGTACGGGGAGGAAATATTCGATCACCGGCTGCCAGACGCCTCGGTCGTATACATCATTGGCAATCCGGAAGATAGACGAGGCCGATTCACCGTAGCGCACCCGGTAGAGCCCTTCTTCCTTAATATTTGAGAAATTGAATTTCAAGTAGTTGTACCGGAGAAACTGTCCCCATTCCTGTCCGGCGGCCGTATAGACTTGCTGTTCACCGTTTTCGGTGATTTTGTAGAGGACAGGCGTTTCGCGTTTCGTCTCGCGCTTGTCGAGTTCGATGATGGCCTCTTTCGGTTGGTTGGGGAGGTAGCCGATTTGCGATGTCTGCACGATGGGCTTATATGTCCAATCAATTACAACAGATGGGGTTATAACCCATTGGATCGCATTTTTGGTGGCGCCGGCGGGGACTTCGCTGCTGACCACGAACCAGCCGTTGTTGTGATTCATCCTGCCGTCGTAGAGCTTCAGGTCGGCACCTTTCGTTTCGATGGTGACGCGGTTGTAGGGGTCGTCAGGCCTGACGGTGAAGCGTTTACCGGAGGCATAAGGCAGCGCAATCACGTCGTCGGCCACCATCGGACTGTAGCCCGACCCGTCGGCATTGACGAGCGCGTCCTTGCTTGCCCTGGCGTAGGGACGGCTGAAATTGCCTGTATGCAGTTGATTGGCAGGCATTGACAGCGTGGGGCCGTTGGGTTGTTGGGGGAAGATGCCGGCCCGGCTATCCATGATCCAAGGCTTGCCGAACAGGTCGCCCGGGAATAGTTCGAGATTGAAACTCGCCTTCCCTTTCAAAAAATCGGGGATGGGGCGGTCGAGGTCAACCGTCACCACAATCGCTGCGCCTTCTCCCTTGACCGTAACCGTATAATTCAACTGAAAATCAGGATAAATCATCGGATTGAAACCTGTCAGGTGACGCGCCGAGTCGGGGAAGCTGAGGGCGGTGGTGATGGTGTTGGCAGCCTCGTTCATTTCGCGCTTGCCCTGGCGCGGCAGGGGCTGCCATTGTCCGGGCGTCTGCTCGAAGCGGATATCGCCGTTGGTAGCCACGCGATGGCCGTGCATGATGATACTGACGCCGCTCTGGTGTCCTTCGGGATAGATGTCGGCAAATGCCATCACATCCACTCCCCTGTTCTTGAAATAACCGGCGGCTGTATCGAGCTTAAATTCTTGTGCTTGCAGCGAAATGATGCTGCAGCATGCTAATGAAAAGAGATAAAAAAATATTTTTCTCATTATGTTTTAATATTTACTTGTAAAAGCGTTCAAAGATAAATAAAAATTTGATTTAAACGATAAGAGGCGAAAAAGTTTCGCCTCTTATCGTTTACAAAATCAATTGTATCCCGGATTCTGGTCTTCTCTGGTTAAGGCCGGATTTCCGTCCATCTCGACGGTCGGGATGGGGAAGAGCTGACGGTTGGGGTCAAACTCGTTCGGCCGCCAGGTATGAATCAGCCCGGTATAGTCGAAGTTTTTCAACCGTTCGACCACCTGTTCGTGCGTTCCTGACTGGTCTACTTGCGGGTGCTGGATATTGTTACGCGGATATTCGGCATCAAGATAGTCTTTGGCAATGCCCATCCGGCAGAGGTCCTGCCAGAAGGAATATTCGCCGAAGAACTCGTGACGGCGTTCCATCATCACGGCTACCTTCCAGACGGGAATCGTATACGGCGTATAGTCTACCGGCGATTCGTAAAATCTCCGTTCATAGATGCCTACGCGATGGTTCTGGTTGTTTGGATTGGTGCTTACCGGCGTAGAAATCAGTGAGTCTCCTGTGCCGGCCGAGTTGGGCAACCATCCCCTAAAGGTATTGGCCATGCCGCCATTGCGTCCGGGCGATCTTTTATACGATGAGTAGTAAGTCTGTGCATCGGGCGCTTCCTTGTTCGGGTCGGTATTCAGCGTGACGAAGATGGAATTGGTGCCGTCTTCCTGCTGTGCACCGGCTTCGAGTTTGCCCCATGCGCGGTCGCGGATGATCTTGATATATTTCCAGCCTTCGGCTTCGTCGCCCGTTTCAAAGGCACATTCGGCGTAGTTCAGCATGACGCCGGCCAGCCGCATATAGGTAATGGGCAGTGCACCATACGGTTGGGAGGGATGATATCTCCACGTCTTCTGGTCGTAGTTGTTCGGTAAGATATCGGTTCCCCAGTAAGGTTGTGCAGCTGCATTGGTGACGCCGATTTGTGCCGAACCCGACTCGCCCAGCGTCCGCGAAGGATAGCCGAGATTCATGTCGCCATACTGTACTACGTTGTATTCCAGCCTTCTGTCGCCCGGTTCATGTGACCAGACAAATTCGTAGGAGGTAGACCAGGGTCCCCATCCGCCATATTCGAGGCTGGCACACATCTGTGCGGCATACCAGTAAGCATCGATATTCACGTTTTCGGCACCCCATCCCATGTTGGACCATTGATTGTAAGCAATTTCCCATACGCTTTCCTTCTGCCATTTGCGGTTGATGGTATGGATATATCCGTAGCACGGGGTCAGCGAATACTGACCGCTGTTGATTACGTCGAGCAATTCCCTTTTGGCATCGTCCCAGCGTTTGAGATACATGTAGGCCAGTCCCAGGTAGGCTTTGGCCATGCCTTTGGTCACGCGGCCGTATTGACCGTTGCGTGGCGTCCAGTCCAGGTGATCCCTGGCAAACTCATAATCTTCCACGATCAGGTTCCAAGCCTCTTCGGTGGTGCCTCTTGGCTTGCCCGGGTGGGTCACGTAGCTTTCGCCGGTCATCAGCATCGGCACGCCGCCCCATGACTGGCACAGGAAGGTGTAGAACCATGCACGCAGGGCGCGCGCTTCGCCGGTCAGCTGGTCCTTCGTGGTCTGTCCGTTTTCAAGCAGGGCCGGATCAATCTTTTCCACGTTTTCGAGGAAGAGGTTTACGCGGTCTATCGTCCTGTAGGCACGTTTCCATGCGGGTGCAAACATATAGAAATCAGCATTCCAGGTGTGGCTCGAAAATTCGCGGTCCCACCCGTCTGGTTGCATGTCGTTGGCCGGATAGTTGCTGAAGGCGATTTGCGGCTTCAGGTTCCAGTTTTGTTCCAGGTCGTCCGAACTTCCGCGTTCGCCGAGCAGTAAATCGTATATCCCGTTGAGTCCCATCTCAATATTGTCCTGACTTTCCATCAGGACTTCGGGCGTCACTATATCCGTATGCTGGATATTCAAAAAATCTTCGCTGCAGGATGATAATCCGACAAGCAGCGACAGGCTTGCTATGATATATAAACGTATCTTTTTCATATATTTATTTCATTTTATATTATTATTAATCATTCAATTAAAATCCTACGGTCAAACCGAATTTAAAAATACGGGGTTGAGGATAACGGCCTGCGTCCAAACCGGTCTGCAAAATACTGTTACTTCCAATTTCAGGGTCGCCGAATTTATAGCCCGTAATCAGGAAAGGATTTTCAACTGCCAACGTCAATCGCAGGCTTTCCATCTTCCACGGACGAATCAGGTCTCTCGAAAAGTTATAGCCGAGTTGCAGATTCGATACTTTCAGGAAATCGCCGCTGTGAATCCAATGGTCCGATACCCTTCTGTTTTTGTTCAGGTCGGAATAGGTCAGCCTGGCATCCGTGTTTGTAGGATTGTTATCCCTCCATGCATTTTCATAGACTGAAGAAAGGATATTTCCATACCGCGTATTTGTCATCACATTTGTCAGCTGTCTTTCGGAATAGGAAAGGATTTTCTGCCCTGCCACGCCATACGTAAAGAGGCTGAGGTCCCAGTTCTTGTATGAGAGGTCGAAATTCAATCCATAGTTGAAAGACGGGAATCCGTGTCCGAGTACTTCGCGGTCTTCTTCGGTGATAAAACCGTTTCCGTCCAGATCCTTGAAGATAAAGTCACCCGGCTTGACTTCGCTGGTGAGTCCCTGGTAGTTGGCTGCACCTGCTGCAACGGCCTGTGCATTGTACTGGTCAATTTCGGACTGATTCTGGAACACGCCTGCCACGCGGTAGCCGTACCATGCGGAAATCGGTTCGCCGTTCACCGTGCGCGACCAGTTATTCCACTGATCCTGATCGTCTACGCCACCTGAACTCCAAATCGGGTCGCCTATTTCGATCGCTTTGTTTTTCAGGAATCCGCCGTTGAATTTTATGCCGTAAGACCAGTCGCCTTTCCTGTCCTGATAGGCGATCTGAAGGTCGACACCTGTATTCCTGATATGTCCTGCATTTGTATAAATGGATGAATATCCGGTAGATGGACGTACTGAACGGTCAAGCAGCAGGTCTTTGGCGTCGCGAATAAAATATTCGATATTGAACGTCAGCCTGTTTTTCAGGAAACCGATTTCCAGGTTGACATTCGTCGTCTCGTTCGTCTCCCACTTCAGGTTGGTATCCACAATCTGCGTCTGTGCCAAGCCTTGTGAAATGACCGGGTTGCCGTTGGCGTCATAGAACCAGTAGACGATGCGGTTGGACGTCAGCTGCTGGATATAACGGTTGGTTGAATTTCCCGAGTTACCCACCTGTCCCCAGCCTACGCGCAGGTTCAACATGCTGATCAGGTCCTGATCCTTCATGAAGTTTTCTTCCGTGACACGCCACAGGATGGAGGCCGACGGGAATGTCCCGTAGCGGTTGCCCGCTCCGAAATTGGACGAACCGTCACGGCGAACCGACCCTGTAAACACGTATTTATCTGCATACGAATAGATTGCACGTCCGTAGAAAGACTGGCTCCGGCTATTGCGATACAGTCCTCCGCCTCCGCCCAGCGTCGACATATTTCCCGACGTGATTTCGCGGATGGATGGAAACGGCATTTCCCTTACATTAATATTATGGTTTTGTCCGTCATATTTACTGACCTCCCATCCGGCCATCAAGTTGAGGCGATGCACCATATTGAATGTCTCGTTATAATTGAGGAAGCTCGACAGGGAATAGGTCTTGTTGACGTTTCCATTGAGGTTGAACTGATCAGGCTGTGTCTGGGAGCCATACGTTCTCGGATTGTATTCCTGGTAGTTGTTTCCGGCGTAAGTAGAATAGTTGAATCCGCCGACCGTTTTGAAAGTCAGGTTTTTCAACAGGCTGATATCTACGTAGTAGGTAGCAAAAAACCTGGTGTTTGCATTGTTTTCGTGATTGGTCATCAACACGGCAACGGGATTGTCCAAACCGGCCGAGTTGCCGATCGATTCGAGTTGAAAGTGTCCCCATTCACCATTTTCGTCGCGAATGGGCACATTGTCCAATTCTCCGTTGACCATCTGGTCCATCGTCGGAATGGTGGTAGCCAATCTCACAGAGTTACGGTTTCCCGAGTTGCCCGTCAAGCGGTTCTCGGAATGATTATACGTGATATTCAGACCGGTACGGATAAATTCCTTGACTTGATAGTCCACATTGGCACGCAGGTTCAGGCGCTGGAAGAACGAGTTCAAGACCAAACCTTCATTGTTCGTATATCCTACGGAAAGCATGGATTGGGCGTTTTCGTTTCCACCTGAAACACTCATGTTGTAGTTTTGCTGCAAGGCGATCTGGGTCGTTTCCTTCTGCCAGTCAATATCGGTCAACTGACTGTCATACTGTCCCCAAGCCGGGTTCGTCAAGGCCGTTCCATCGTTTTGAGCCGTCTCGCGTGCCATGTGCACAAAATCGTAGGCATTCAGCACGTCAAACTGTTCTGCGCGGGTGACCACATTCTGGTTCATGTTGAACGTCAGCCTTGTCTGCCCCTGCTGGCCTTTCTTGGTTGTAACCAATATCACACCGTTGGCGCCCTGCGCTCCGTAGATGGCCGAAGCCGACGCGTCCTTCAGAATCTGGAGCGACTCGATATCGTTCGGATTCAGGAAGTTGATATTTGTCCCAACGGGAATCCCGTCAACGACATAGATCGGGTCTGCCGAGTTGTTAATCGTGCCGATCCCGCGGATTCTGACGGTCACTTCGCCCGTCGGGTCACCTGAATTACGGTACACGGCCACACCGGCAGCCACACCCTGCAATCCCTGACCGACCGTCACCGGACTGCGCTTTAACATTTCCTGCGTATTGACAGACGCGATGGAACCGGTCACATCGCCACGTCTTGCAGTACCGTAGCCGATGGCTACTACTTCGTCCAGCATCTGAATATCTTCAGCCAGGACTACATTAACGACCGTCTGCCCGTTTACGGCAACTTCACGGGTCTGATAACCCACATACGAGAACTCCAGCACGGCTCTCGACGATACTTGTTGCAGCGAATACTTGCCGTCAACGTCGGTCACCGTACCGCTTGTCGTTCCCTTGATGGCGACACTGACGCCGATTAAGGATTCGCCTGCTTCATCGGTCACCGAGCCGATCACTGTCACGTTTTGGGCAATTACATGCGTAGAACATAACGCCATAAAGGAAGCAAGAAGCCAACACATTGATTGTTTCAAAATCATTTTTTTGTTTTTTAGAAATTTGTTCATATATACTCTTTTTAGTATTAATTAGTTGAGAAATAAATTACTAAGTGATGAATTGAACTTATTTAACTGTCTATTGGATTAAAAAATGGGCATATTATCCCTAATATGCTAAATATCATATTGATTTGATTGTCTTTATTATAGACATATATATCAGTCATTGGCTGTTGTATTAAAACGTTCCTTTTTTTTAGACAACTTCAAATACCGTATCAATTGTTACAAAAACACGTAATATGCACACCAAATGCAATAAAAAAAAAGAAAAAATTTATTTTTTTTATAAAAAAGAGTAAATTTGCAGACGAATTTAAAGGAACGTTTATTTTAGACAGTTTCAATGTCAGGCGACTTAAAAAAATAAAAATCCCGCTGATCTTTTCAGACAAGCGGGATTTTGTAACAGTTAGCTTAGCCAACTGTTGGGAAAGTGGTTTTTTCCTTGAATTGCTAAAAAAATAAATAGGTTAATAAAACTCTTTCGTTCTAAAAAGTGATGCAAAGATAAGGTGATAAAAAATATCCCTAAAACGGATTTTTGCAACTGATTTTTAAAAATTTGCAAAAAATCATAATCATCGGCTTTTTTGAAATGAAATTTGCAAAAATCCATAATGGTATCCCTGTTTTCAGAGAAATTATGAATTTTTGCAAAAAAAAGTTTGGGAATTATGGTTTTTTGCAAAAAAAAATTTTGCTTTCGAGTATTATTCGATGCTGTTCTTGATCGGATTGGCGTAAATACCGAGAAATATGGACATTAGCATGTCGCGATCGCCGTCTATTTGCCGGAGCATCCTGTGGGTGCGTTCGATAAAAAGGGATTTTTCTTCGGCGGTATAATAGTTGTTGAAGGTGTCTTTTCCGGTGAGCATGTCGTAAGCTATATAATTGTTGTTATGCAGTTTATAGTTTTGATGGATGCGGCGGTCTATGATGGTGGCCAAGGATTTGTAAAATTCGTTGGGCTGATGGAATGTGATGGCTTCGAGTTCGCGGCGGCTGACGGGTTCGCATACGCTTATATGTATGTTGCCTTTCTGTTGGGTGATGCCTGTCAAGATGCTGTTGAGGTCTTCGCCCGGTTGTTTGACGTATTTTGCGCCGTTGCGCGAGAGATAAAGTTCGCGTGTTTTCAGGATGTCGCACGATTCAATTTGGTAGGAGATGGCTACGGGCACCATATTCAACTCGTCGGCAGCCTTTACGAGGTCGTGCGATTCGCTCATACAGAACATTTTGATGATGCCCTGGTCGGTCATGTCGTTGCCGTCTTTAGTGCGTCCGCCGCGCTGGGCAATCCATACGGATTCGTGTTTCTCGTTGATAGTGTAGCGGATATATCTCGACAGATGAAGTGATTTCTCGTAAAATTCGCGCATGTTGCCTCCGCGTATCACCTTGAACATCTTGTTGGATTTGCCGATATCGATCAGGAGTTGCGAACTCATCAGGTTGTCGCCGAAGGTGATTTCCGTTGTCCTAAATCCGTTGATATGAAGTACATATTGTAGCAATGAAGAATCGAGCATGATATCACGGTGGTTGGAAATGAAGAGATAGCATTTCGTCGGATCAAGGCGTTCAAATCCGTCAAAACTTAATTGACCGGCTGTTTTTCTGACGATTTCCTCATTGAAAGTATACATTATGCGGGACTGAAATTCGTAGATGCTCCGAATGTTACGTATGGTATTCCGTACTTCTTCGACGTCCATTTCGGGGTAGATAAACTGTGCGATGACGGGAAAATACTCACTGGCCGCAATCCGTTGCATGGCAGGTGCTATCTCTTCATCGATATATGGTCGCAAGTCGTCAAACAGGGGATTCATGATTTGCTTTTTCTGTTATCAATAAATTTGACCGGTTTTCTGTTCAGGTCGGAATTGCACATCCTGTTGATTGTCTCAACTTCGCATATTTCGATTTCCGGAGCGACGCGTATACGCGCCCTGAAACGGTCTTTCAATGTCTTAATTACATCAAATGCAGGTGGTTGCAGCATGCCAATCTTAAGGGTGATATGGTCGTTGTCATACTCGTTGTCGCTGACTACCATGACATAATTCTCGACGTAGGACAATTCGTCGAGAACATCGAAGATGGCCGGCGGATAGAGTGTTGTGCCTTTGTATTTGAACATGTGGTTCATGCGTCCGACTATGGGGCTGATACGCATGGAGGTACGTCCGCAACGGCACTGCTCTGTATGGAAACTGACGATATCGCCTGTGCGGAATCTTATCAGCGGCATGCCTTCGACGCCAAGCATCGTAACTACCAGTTCGCCGTATTCGCCGTCTCCTACCGGTCGACCGTCTTCGTCAATTAATTCGCATATCATCAATTCGGGATGATGATGCCCTCCGCAACCGTAGCTGCATTCGGTAAAGGTAGTGGCCATCTCAGTCGATGCGTACGTTGAGTGCAACTCTATATCCCATTTGTCACGGATGCACTGTCCCAGCAGGTTGAACGAAAAATCGGGCTGTCTGATATTTTCGCCGACGCAGATGGCTTTCTTCACGCTCGATTTCCGATAGTCAATGCCATGTTCTTCGGCATACTTGATAAGCCGCATCAGAAACGATGGCACCACGATGATGACGTTAGGGCGGATGCGCCGGATCGTATCCCACTGAAGTTCGGG
>JAITMM010000167.1 GCA_031277335.1 Tannerella sp.
GACGTGCGTCCGAAGACATGGAGCAACCGCATCGGCGTCATCTGGGACAATTCATTGAGCCGCATGACGAAGGACAACAGCAAGGAAATGGAGCTGTTGGACAGGATTATACGTCAAAAACAGAATCTGACCGTCGAGTTGGGACTGCTGAATATCAGTTTCAAAAAGGCACTGACCTTTACGGTTAAAAACGGAGACTGGTCGGAATTGAAAAGCTATCTGCAAAGCCTTAATTATGACGGCGGTACGGACTTTAGTAAGTTGAATGAGCAGACGCTGAATGCCGACGAATACCTGCTGTTTTCGGATGGCTTGTCTACGTTCGGCGAGAATAATATCCGGATTAACAAGCCGATATACAGTATTTGTTCGTCACAGAAAGCCGATTTCAGTACGTTGAGGGCTGTGAGCGGCAGTACGGGCGGAAAATATGTAAATCTAACCAATTCGTCTGTAGATGAGGCATTTCAACAAATAAACAATAACGGATTGCAGTTTATGGGTATTGAGGAGAAATCCATCGTGTCGGAAGTATATCCTTCTATGCCTCAGGAGACTAACGGTCATATCGCCGTGGCAGGCATCATCAGGTCGTCTTCAGGCGAAATCACATTGCTTTTTGGCCGTAACGGCAAGATTGAGAGCCGTCAAAAGGTCAGGATGCAACCGGGAAACACCGATATCAAGGTCAATCGCGTTTGGGCACAGATGAAGATTGCCGAGATGGATATTCAATACGATAAGAATAAGGAAGATATTGAGCTGTTAGGCAGGCAGTTCGGCATTGTCACGCGCAATACGAGCCTGTTGGTGCTGGAGAATGTGGCTGATTATGTGCGTTATGAGATCACGCCTCCGGCCGAATTGCTGGGCGAATACAACAGGTTGAGCAAAAACTTGCAGGATCAAAAGGAAGTACGTGTCAACGACATGCTGCAACGAGCCATTGCCAAGGTTAATGATTTGAAAACGTGGTGGAACACGGAATTTAAGGCAGCGAAATATTTCCCTGTGCCTAAAAATGAACCTCAAGTTGAGTATAGCAGGTCGCAGTCAATGGAAATGGAAGTTGCAAGATCGGCGGCAGTTGTGAGTGACGATGTGTTTTTGGAGGAAGCAAGCGTAGATGTCGCTCAAAATCAACGCGCTAGAGCAGAGGCTCGCGATGAAATAGCGGTGGAATCAATAACTTCGGCATCTCCTCCGCCGCCTCCTCCCGCGCCGGGTGAATCCTTGACTCAAAAAAGACCTGAAGGAAATGCAACTACAGCTTATATCAATATCCCCGACATCAGGAACGACAAGGATTATATCAAGAAAATATCCTCTGCATCAAATCCTTACAATGAATATTTAGCCCAGCGCGAAACGTATATGGGGACGCCCGGTTTCTTTCTCGATGTGTCTGACTATTTTTACGGGAAAAAACAGGATGAAGCCGGCTTGCTGGTGCTGTCATGTCTGGCAGAGCTTGAACTGGAGAATGCCGAACTGTTCAAGACACTTGCCTATAAATTGAAAGAGAGAAAACTTTATGAATCAGAGCTTTATATCACAGGAAAAGTCAGGGAATGGCGTCCGATGGATGCGCAAAGCCATCGCGACTATGCGCTGGCGCTGCAAGACAACGGACGGTATCAGGAATCGCTTGATTGTCTGTATAGTATCTTGAATGCATCGTATTCGCCCGAAGCTTCTTCCCGCGATTACGGCATCGAAGAGATTATCGTATGCGAAATCAACAATCTGATTTCCTTACATAAAAATAAATTGGACCTCAGCGGGATAGACCCGAAAATTATTGCCGCTCTGCCCGTTAATATCCGCGTGGTCATCAACTGGAACAAGAACGATACCGATATAGACTTGTGGGTGACGGATCCGAACGGAGAGAAATGCTTTTATTCGCACACGGCCACCGTCTCCGGCGGCAGAATCAGTAAGGATATCACGCAGGGATTTGGACCTGAGCAATTTATGATCAAAAAAGCGTTGAACGGCACGTATAAGGTGGAAACCAACTTCTTCGGCGAACGCCAGCTCACGCTTTCCGGCCCAACGGCCATTATGGCAGAGATTTACCTCTTTTACGGCGACGGACGGCAGGAGCGCCGCATCGTCACCTTGCGTAGCGGCGAAGAGGGAAAAGAAAAAGACGGCGTCCTGATTGGCGAGTTTGTCTTCTCAGATGCTAAAACGGCAGCTAATGAGCTTGATCCTGAAGCTGATTATATAAAAACGGACGACAGCAATGCGGTGCCTGCGTCCGGTGAGAGCGTCCCGGATTCCAAATCCGGGCGCCCTTTTTCCGCCTGGCCTTTCGTGGCAGGAATAGGATTGATCGGCTTTTTATTGACGATTTCGCGGAAGGGAAAGTAACTCTCAGAGAGAGAAAGCGTAGCGGGACGCTTAGCTTAGTCCGGAGCCTTATGTTCCTGCCTACGGCGCGATCCATTTAGTATACGCAAAATCCATCCTGTGAGGCAGTTTGTCATTGAACGGATATACGCGGAAGCCTACTTTGAAACGTCCGTATTCCGTTGTGACCATGTTCAATTCGAAATGAAGCAGCGAGCCTTCCTCTGCAACTACTTTGAACGGCATTGAATAAAGAAACTCATCCTTCTGATTGTCAGGATTATCTCTCAACATGACGGCTTCGACGCCCAACATGCTTTTCAATTCTTTCCTGTCAATGACAATCTTTATCTTATAGTTCTGTCCCACAATAGGATGTTCCGCGCCGTCGCCGTAATTAAAGTCCACGACTTCAAATTTGCTCCAATTGGCCTCAACCTCCTTTTTCCACAAGGCAATATCCTTGGCTTCCCGGAAGTTGTTGTCATGCAGGGATTTAGAACGTGTAGTCAGTTTGGTATAAAACTTGTCAATATAGTCGTCCAACATCCGTTTCATCGTGAAATGGGGCGCTATCTGCGAAATGGAATTTTTGATATACTGTATCCATTCCGGCGAATAGCCCTGCTCATTTTTGGCATAGTATAGCGGAATGACCTCATCTTCAAGGATATGATAAATTGTGGCCGCATCCAACTGGTCTTGATAAGCCTGATTGTCGTATGTCCTCTTTTCGGTCAACGCCCAACCGGCACCCTTTTTATAGCCTTCGTACCACCAACCGTCTAATACGGAGAAGTTTAGGACGCCATTCATCTCGGCCTTTTCGCCTGATGTACCGGAGGCTTCCAGCGGACGGGTAGGCGTATTCAGCCAGACGTCGACACCTGAAATCAGGCGACGCGCCAGGCGCATGTCGTAGTTTTCGAGGAAAATGATTTTCCCCAGAAATTCAGGACGGCGCGATATTTCGACAATATGCTTGATCAATCCCTGTCCGCCCCCGTCGGCAGGATGCGCCTTGCCGGTGTAGACAATTTGCACGGGAAACTTTTCGTTATTGACAATCTTCGCCAGTCTATCAAGATCGTTAAACAGCAGATGTGCACGCTTATATGTCGCAAACCGTCGACCGAAACCTATCAATAAGGCATTTGGATTCATCTTCTCAAGGATGGCAACCACCTTGACGGGGTCGCCTTGATTTTTCAGCCAATTATCCCTGTATTGCTCCTTTATATAACTGATTAACTTGTTTTTAAGTGTTTTGCGTATATCCCATATTTCACTGTCGGGAACGAGCTGGATGGCATCCCATATTTTATCGTTGGACTGGTCTGTCACAAATTCCTTTACAAAAATATTGGCAAAATATTTCTTAAATTCGGTGGCTGTCCACGTAGGCATGTGAACCCCGTTAGTGACATGGCCAACATGCAGTTCCTCAGGGAAATATCCTTTCCAAAGCGGAGCGAACATCTGGCGTGACACTCTGCCGTGAATCAGGCTGACGCCGTTGGCTTCCTGGCAAGTATTGAGGGCAAACGTGCTCATGCAGAACTTCTCGGAGCTGCCGGGATTTTCGCGTCCCATGTCAATAAATTCTTGCCAGCCGATGCCCAACTTATCGGGAAACGTTTTCATGTATTTCATTAATAATGACTCGTCAAAGTAATCATGTCCGGCAGGCACGGGCGTATGAACGGTGTATAATGACGATGCGCGAACGACTTCGAGCGCTTCGTTGAACTCCAAGTTGTCGTTTTGTATGTAATCCACAAGGCGTTGGACGTTTATAAAGGCGGCATGACCTTCGTTGCAATGATATACCTGCTTCTTGATCCCCATTTTGTTCAACAGCAAAATGCCTCCGATCCCGAGCAGGTATTCCTGTTTCATCCTGTTTTCCCAGTCGCCTCCATAGAGCAGGTCGGTGATGTTGCGGTCCCATTCCCCGTTCTCCGGAATGTCCGTATCCATCAGATAGAGAGAGATTCGCCCTACATTTACTTTCCATACGGCCGTATGTACGATATGTTCCGAGAAAGGCACATCCAAAATCATCGGCTCGCCGGCGTCCGTCATAACCCTGGTGATAGGGAGCAGTTTGAAGTCCTGCGACTCATAGTTGGCGATCTGATTTCCTTCCATCGACAGGCTTTGGGTGAAATATCCGTGGCGGTAAAGCAAACCGACGGCTGTCAGGTCTATATTGCTGTCGCTGGCTTCCTTGAGATAGTCGCCTGCCAGGATGCCCAGTCCGCCCGAATAGATTTTCAGGATATTCGTAAGTCCGTATTCCATACTGAAATACGCGATTGACGGTTTGGATTCGTTAGGTTTTTGCTCGATGTATGATTTGTACTGATTATAGACATAATTGATTTGGGCAAGCAGCGCCGAATCTGACAGAATCTCTTCTATGCGTTGATTTGAAAGCTTTTGGAGCAAAAGGACAGGATTGCCTTCCGTCAAATTCCAGAGGCGCGGGTCGAGGTATCTGAACAACTCGGCGCCTTCGTGATTCCATGTCCACCATAAATTGGCGGCCAACTCCTGTAATGTTTCCAATTGCGCCGGCAGATTGGCCTGCGAGAACATGTCCTGCCATATAGCTTCGTTTGAATTTCTTGATTGAATCTTCATTTTATATTTTCCTCTAAATTGCGCGCAAATATAGATGAAATTTTCCGAATTGAACTTAGACGGATAAAAATTAACTTTTAAAATTTTTTGAGGAAAGATATGTTTTTTTTTGTAAAATATGATACATTAAATAAAAGATTTGTAACTTTGCCATCAAACAAACAATATAATTATCATTAAACAAAATCAAATTTTTAAAGTTATGAAACGAATAGGTTTTTTATTGGTTGCCGTCATTTTATCGGCATCGTGCATCAAGGCACAGGACGTAAAGAAAGAATTTTTTGGGATGTGGACCATCGAAATTGAAGATGGATCAGTGGGTTGGCTCGGTGTGAACGATAGCAAAGGCTATCTGGATGCCGAATTGTTGTGGGGTGGGGGAAGCGTGCTGCCTGTCTCCGGCGTTTATTTTTATGATGACAGGACGCTGATAGTCACGCAATCGCGCGAGGTGAAACGCAGCGATACGCGCAATCACGTCGTCGCACAGACCTACATTTTTGAAAAGTCAGGTAACAGGTTGACCGGCAAGGTCATATCTCCCGTCCGCGATGCGATGGGGTCAAGTGTAAGGACATTTACCGGCTGGCGTCTGCCCGATCCGGGCGCTGCACCCAATTTGGCGGCCGTGAAATACGGGACGCCCATCAAACTGTTCAATGGCAAGGACTTGACCGGCTGGCGACTGATCAATCCCAATCAGACCAATGGCTTCAAAGTGATCAACGGCGAGCTGGTGAATGACCCCGTGCAGGCGGAAGGAGGACGGCGCGTCAGTTATGGCAACCTGAGGACGGATGGCGAGTATGAAGATTTCAAACTGTCGCTCGAAGTGAATGTCCCGGAAGGGAGCAACAGTGGTGTCTATCTGCGCGGTATCTATGAGATTCAGGTAGTGGATTCTTATGGCAAAGCGCTCGATCCCCACAATATGGGCGGGTTGTATAGTCGCGTAACTCCTTCCGTATCAGCCGAAAAGAAAGCAGGTGAATGGCAGACGATGGAGATGATTCTTTGCAAGAGACACGTGACCGTGATTTTGAACGGGACGAAGATAATCGACAACCAGCCGGCCTATGGCCCGACGGGAGGCGCGATGCAAGCCGATGTTTTCAAGGCAGGCCCCATCTATTTGCAAGGCGATCACGGCAAAGTATCGTATCGGAATATAGTTCTGACGCCTATTTTGTAATAGAATTTGGTATTTATGAAATATTTTAACGTAGCAGGCCCCTGCATAGAGAGCGATCATTATATGCTTGACGCCACCGAGCGCTTGCATGGCGAGTTGGTTGACCTTATCGACTCTAAACAGTATTTTGTCATGCACGCAGCTCGGCAGACGGGAAAGACGACTTTGCTGATCAATCTTGCCAACAAAATCAATAAAGAAGGAAAATACTATGCGGTGTACAACTCGCTGGAGAAATTATACGGAGTAACAGACCCTGAAACAGGGATACCGGCAGCCATCAATTCTTTTGCCATCGCGTTGGAAAACTATCAGTTGCCAAATTACGAGTATTTTAAGAACGATTTAGATGTTTCCGATTATTTGAATGTGTTGGGACTGGCGCTTTCGAGATATTGCAGACGCCTGGACAAGCCGCTGGTGATTTTTTTCGACGAGGCTGACTGCTTGTCCGAAGATATGCTTATTTCGTTTTTGCGGCAGTTAAGGGATGGATTTGTAAACCGTTCCATTGCTCCATTTCCCCAGTCAATAGCCCTTGTCGGGATGCGAAATATTCGTGACTACAAGGCAAGAATCAGGGAAAACAAGGCAACACTCGGAACGGCAAGTCCATTCAATATAATCACAAGTTCATTGACACTTCGCAATTTCACCAAAGAAGAAGTTGAAAAGCTATACATGCAACATACCGATGAAACGGGACAGGTTTTTGAAGAAAGCGCCATGGAACTTGCATTTGAACAGACACAGGGGCAACCCTGGCTTGTCAATGCCATTGCAAGAGAAATAATTATAGGTCAACTCAAAAAAGATTTCACCATACCAATCACCGCCGAAATGGTTTCCGAAGCCATTCAGACCATCATACTTCGCCGTGACGTACATATCGACCAGTTGCTCGACAAGTTGAAAGAAGAACGTGTGCAAAAAGTTATCGAACCGATGATGCTCGGCGAAGGCGGAAAATTGGACAGGATGTCGGACGATTTTAACTATGTGAAGGATTTGGGGTTGATACGGTTGGACGCTGAAAACAAGGCAGTTGTGCCCGGAAATCCGATTTATGGCGAGGTCATCATCCGTACATTAACCTATAACCATCAAATGACGCTGGAAAGCGACGAACGGTTTGAGCATTACGATATGCCCAAATACTATAAAAACGGCAGCGTGGACATGAACTTGCTATTGAAGGATTTTCAGCAGTTTTGGCGCGAAAATTCAGATATTTGGCAAGAACGTTTCCAGTACAAGGAGGCTGCGCCGCACCTGATTTTACAGGCATTCCTGCAGCGCGTTTTCAACGGCGGCGGCGATGTGCACCGCGAAATGGCTACGGGAAAGGACCGTCTGGACTTGTGTATAAACTACAAAGACAAAAAATATCCGGTAGAAATCAAAATCAACCGCGGCCCGGAGTCCATAGAAAAAGGTATCGATCAGACGCTGCGTTATATGAATACGCTCGGTTGCCCGGAAGGCTGGCTTGTCGTTTTCGACCGTGATCCAAACAAATCCTGGGACGAAAAAATACATCAAGAGACAGAAAGACAGGACGGAAAAACGATTCATATCTTCAAATGCTAAAAACTAAAAACTGAAAACTAAATAAACAATGAAGAAATACCTTTTTATAACGGCTATCGCCCTGATAGCCACCTCGTGCCAACAACAAAGCGGCGTATGGCTCGCGCAGGCGCCTGCCGATACGCTCTACACCCAAATCAACCGCGAGGGCGAGACCGTCATTCCCAACGGACGCATTGTCCGTTCGATGGGGAAGCAGGTGCAAGTGGCTCCCCATCCTTACGGTTTGGCATTAAGCTCCGACGGAACAATCGC
>JAITMM010000212.1 GCA_031277335.1 Tannerella sp.
CCCCAATCGAATGTGCCGGTTCCCAGCGTAGCAAAACGGAAAGCTTCGACAATCGAAGTGACCGGATTCAACGCCGCAATCCATTGCTTCTCAGGAGACATCATGCTGAGAGGATAGATTATCGGCGTCGCATACATCCAAATCTGCACGATAAACGTGAATAAAATGCTTAAATCCCGGTATTTGGTCGTCATCGATGAAGTGATAATCCCGAATCCGAGCGATAATCCGGCAATCATAATAACCAGAATGGGGATGAGCAAAATATAGATATTCGGCGCTGCATTTACGCCGGTCAATGCATAATAAATGTAAACAATGATGAAGAGTAATAATTGAATGCCAAAGACATACAGATTTGATGTGACCGTACTTACGGGCATCACAAGACGTGGAAAATACACTTTTCCGAAAATCGCTTCGTTATCCTTGAACGTGCCTGATGTTTTCAGCAGACAGGTCGAGAAGTAATTCCACAGACAAATCCCTGAAAGATAGAACAATGGCTGCGGCAATCCGTCGGTCGGGATTTTGGCAATGCCGCCAAAGACAATCATATACATGGCTGTCGTGATGATGGGGTTGATGAAAAACCATAACGGCCCTAAAATCGTCTGCTTGTATTGAGTGATGATATCGCGCTTGACAAACATCATCCAGAGATCTCTGTATTGAATCAACTCCCTGAAATCTATTTCCCATAAGCCTGTTTTAGGCCTGATAACCGTTGTCCATTTTTCTTTTTCCATCCGCTCGGTTGCCCACATCATTTTTTAAATCAGGTGCAAAGGTACAAAAAAAATGCTAAATAAAGAACTAAAATACAACTTTTTTCTCATATTGAAGTGAGAACGGGGCAATTAACATATAAATACACAAATGGAGATATGCATTATTACATTTTTTCGAGATTGTATTTTTTAATTACGTCTTGTATCACCTCATCTTCAATCCATATAAACAGAATAAGATCTATAGCCGACATTGTGCTGAATCTTACTTCAAAAGTCTTTCTGCGGGACTAATGTTTTAAGATAATATAGCAGCGTTTACCGTCACTTTTGATTGTTTGATAATAGCTGTCAATGATGATAGGCCATTCAAGTGTATTATAATCAGCTGAATAGTCAAAATATAGATGTCCGTTGAAATAATCCTGGAAATACCTGAACTCCCAGTCGTTGCCTGTAAATCCCAATCGTCTGGGTACCAATCGTTCAATGATAGGATAATGTTTTGCTATGTTTCCGATGGTTGGTGCAAAATCAATCGTGTTTTTTAATTGATAAGGCAGGCTTTCATCATTTCTGTCAGGATATAATTTATTGATATCCTGCATAATGATGCCAATCCTAAAGTCCGCATAACGTCCCTGATCAGCCAGTGCATTTCCGTAAGTAAAGGCAAAGACGAACATGCTCCAGTTGAAAGCCAAAACGATGATGGAGGCGATACGTTTGAAATCGTAAACGGTATAGACAAACAAAATTGAAAGAAAAACACCGAAACCGTATAAAGCACGAGGATGGAATAAGGGAGTCGCAAACAGATAATATACTCCGTATGAGACAATAAACAACAAAACAATCAGCAAAACAGAAATTACCAATGAAAGTATTTTTGGTTGTTTTCCGGTATTTACTGTTTTAATTATAAATAGAATACATATAAGAATAATACCTGCTTTCCACAGGAAACTTAAATCGTTGTTGATGACAGTAATATATTTGACAAGATTTAACCAAATCCCTGATAACAAATGAGGTAGAGGATGGATAGCTGTTGAAACATAGAAACCGTCAAGATCAGTAGACCGTGTCAATAAAAATTTAAATAGTAACATGGCAACAAAAAATGACAATACGGCAAATCCTAATAAGCTGAAATTCTCTCTGTTAGTTTTTAAACGACTGTTCCAGTCATTATAACTGATGAAGACGGCAACCAACATATATATGCCTGAAGCTGCCTGATAGGTCATGCACATGATCAATAACGAGATGACTGAAACCAAGAAAAATGCTTTTCTTCGTGTTACGAATAAAAAGGGAACGATACTCGCAAGAATGGAAATAGCCATATATGGTGCATCAAACTTATACGACAGACATTCTAAAAAATACGGAGAAAGACCTAACGGGATACTTGCCAATAACCCTATATAAGTGATTTTCCCTCTGCCAATTGTGTAAACAAGCAGCACACTGCTAATGGCCAGCATCAGGCAAGCAATCAGTTGCGGCAACGGAGAAATATCGCTCAATTTGAAATCTGCATGTATAATAATAGCCAACAGCTCAGTCACATAACGACTCCAGTTATACCAACCACGATAACCTTCCAAAGCATGTCCTATGTCATCCATGTATAAAAAATTGGCACGAATGATAGAAAAAGCTCCAAGCAGATATATGCCCGCCATGAACATGGTCGGTTTGATAAAAGAATGAAAATCAATTGAAGACAGACATTCTTTAAGCTCACTTTTTACATCATTAACAATTTGACGGCCTGTCTTTGTAAGTATAAAAAAATCAATTGACAAAATCAAAAAAATCCCTCCTAACGCGTAGGTTTGCAGTGTCTTTAGCCATCCCTGTATCAATACAATGTCCCTTCCGATCATTTGTCCCATGAAGTCTATGATCATAAGCCTTACTTGCGGAACAATAAATACCGCGAGACAGGTTAAAATGCCCAATAAAGATAAGATTATGATGATCCATCGACTGATTGAACTGATTCTATTGTGTTGATGCTGTGCCATTTATTTTGATTTTTTACATATAGCATACGTGGACAGTCCCGGCATTTTGATGCCGATGAGCCTGAATAATCTATTAAAATGGAAGTCAAGCATCAAGAATGTCTCAATTAAAAACGATTTCGCAGCACCGCCCTTATAATTACCAATACCTTGATTTTGTTCACTTTGAGCTTTTGTTGATTTTTCTATCATTTTCTGAATAAATCTTGGCAAAAGGAGTGATGTGAAAAAATAGCCATCTTCCAAAGGGGATAATCCGGCTGACGCTGTATGCTGTTTCAGCATGTTGCGCGAATACCTGCGATAATGCCCCAACCAATAGTCGTGATTGCAAAACAGACTTTGAAAAGCCGGAACGGTTATTACAAACAGGGTATCGGGACTTATACATGACTGTGACACAACTTCTTTCAGGAAACTGACATCATCTTCAATATGTTCGAGCACATCCATCATAAAAACGATCGATGCTTTTTGCAGATGGGTAATCTCCCGGATGGATTTGAAAAATTGGATATTATACTTGCTGTTTTTCGCAGAAAGAGCTGCTATTAATTCGGGATCAAATGCGGTGTCAACAGCAATCAGCTTATATTCAGGATATTTATCGGCAAAACGAGTCAGAAAAAAAACATCGCCGCAACCGATATCCAATGCATACCCATTTGCTTCTTTTGGCAGATATTTTTTTACCAAACTACGTACAACATTGCTTCTGGCATATTCCCAGGGGTGATTTTGTTTGCCATGCTCCTCGCTCGATACCTGTAATTCTTTTATATCCATGTTGTTAATTTAAAAATACGCATTTTATATAAGCCATAGTCCCAAAATTCATCTTTTTTTCGCAAAATGCGATACGCAAAATGCGAAAAATATTATACCGAGTTGCATTTTTACGTACAATTGATTCACTTTGATTGCAGGACACAAGCCGTTGTTTTAAGTTTCTTCGCGAATAATGAAATGCGGACGCTGCTTGATTTCGGTATAGACTTTTGCAAGATACTGACCCAAAACGCCGATTGTGAGAAGTTGTACTCCGCTCATTAATAGAATAATACAGATAGTGGACGCCCATCCTGCAACAGGATCGCCCCAGATAACGTAACGGATGGCAATCAATAGGATCAATACGATGGATACGATAAATGCAACGATTCCGAACACCGAAGCAAATGCCAGCGGTTTCGACGAAAAAGCCATGATGCCGTTCAGGGAATAGACGAACAGCTTCCAGAATGACCATTTTGTCTCGCCGGCAATGCGGTTAATATTTTCATATTCAAACCATTTGGTTTTGAAGCCGACCCATGGGAAAATCCCTTTCGAGAAACGGTTACGTTCTTTCAACAACAGGACGGCGTCGATATACATGCGGTTCATCAGGCGGAAATCCCTTGCGCCGTCGACGACTTCCATGCCGCTCAGTGTCGACATATACTTGTAGAATTGACGGGCAAAAAATGAACGGACCGGCGGTTCACCTTTGCGGGTCACACGTCGTGACCCGGCGCAATCATATTCGCCCGAACGGACGACTTCAAGCATCTCGGGTAGCAGCGACGGCGGGTCCTGCAAATCGGCGTCCATCACGACAACATACTGTCCGGCAGCTTTTTGCAAGCCGGCAAACATGGCGGCTTCCTTGCCGAAATTGCGCGAGAGGATGATATAGCGGACATGGTCATCCCGGCTTGCAAGGCTTCGCATGATGGAAGCCGTCGCATCGGCCGAGCCGTCATCGACAAAAATAAATTCATATCCGTCCAAAATGCCTGATTCAACAAGCGGAACAATATATTTCAACGCCTCTTCGTGAAACACGGCAAGCGTAGCTTCCTCGTTGTAACAGGGGACTACGACGGATAAATCCTTTGACTTAGAAGAATGATTCATCATGCGATATTTCTTTTTTATGAGCTACAAATTCACTATTTAACATCCTTGCCAGTCCTTCTTCGAGCGTGAAGGGCGGTTTGAAGCCGACTGCCGATGCCCTGGAGGCGTCGAACTGCGTGACGGCGCAAAATTTCTTCACCCGGACAGAACTGATATTTAATTTTTTACGCAGTATAAAGCCCAGTATGTCAAAACAATATCCTCCCATCATACCGATGGGGTAGGGGATGCGCAACGTAGGGATGTGTTTATTCAAAACCTTGCCGACGATGGATACAAGTTCCAGCGTGGTCAAATCGGGTTTGTCAACGTAGTTGAATACATGGCAACCTTTTTCATTCTGCTGATTATCAATTAAGAACAGGATGAAATCCACGAAATTGCCAATGTACGACATAGATTTTTTATTGGCGCCTTTGCCGATCATCATAAATTTGCCGGATGCAATCTGGTGGAGCAGGTTATAGACATTTCCGCGGTTGCCTTCGCCAAACAGGACGGTAGGCCGGATGATATGGATATTCCAATCCGGATGCTTGTCGGTGTGCGCATGTAAAACGTTTTCTGCCTGCCATTTACTTTTTCCGTAGTCATTGAAAGGATCGACGGGTGTCTCTTCGTTCGGATTGACTTTGTTCAATCCGTAGACTGCCACAGAACTGGTGAAAATCAACCGCTTGATGCCGTTTTTTTCCATCGCGACACATGTGTTTTCAGCACCTTGAACATTAACTTCGTAATACAGCGATACGGGTGTCACATTGTCTTTATGCTCGGCGGCAAGTAAGACGACGATATCCGTGCCACGCAATAGATCCGTCAAAGTATTTAGATCCAATACATTAGCAATTTTTGTGATTTCAGGATGCAACAGGCTTTCTCTTTTGTCAATATTTAACAGTTCGATTTCAGGCAACTCTTTCAACGTAGAAATAAGTCGACTGCCGACAAATCCGGAACCACCTATAATGCTAATTTTCATCTTATTTCGTTTGTTCAATCAATTCTACTCCGGCTAATTCCCGATTTTCAATTTCTTGCAGTTCGTTGTCTTGCAATTCGATATTCTGAATTATGTCTGCCTGCATATCAGCACTTTGCTGCACACACTCCTGCAATCCGATTTCATGGATAACTGTTTTGGATTGCCCGACTTTCGCCTGTCTCGGTTTGAATAAACTTATTATCCATATTATCGTGAACCACAGGGCTATATCCAATAGGCATATCATTGTTTGATTGTTATTCACAAATTTCACAAACAGCATATTGAAAACAATAAATCCTGAGGCCAACATTAAGATTATCAATAAAACGGCATATTTGGAAAAACCTAATCGCAAGAGGTAATGATGAATATGGGTGTTGTCAGGTTTGAAAAGCGGTTTACGTTTTATCAACCGTAATAAAATCACCCTAAGAACATCTAACGCAGGCACAAGCACCACGGAGAAAGCCACCAAAAGATTTCCTCCCGGATGGAGTTCGGCAGGATCGCCCACTGCATAGCTAAGTACTAAAAACGAGACAGTTAAACCTAATGTTGTACTTCCGGTGTCGCCCATAAAGATTCGCCGTCGACGTTTCGATTTCCCAAATACATTATAATAAAAGAATGGTGCTAATGTCCCGACCGTGATAAAAGAGAAAATGACGGGCAACCACGACTCGTGTCTGAAACTTAAAGTTCCTAAAACCGTACATGCAAGTATAGTCAAACCGGAGCATAGCCCATCAATTCCATCAATTAGATTAAATGCGTTGATTATGAATACAATAATCAATATAGTTAGCGGAATGCCAATCCATGCCGGAATTAAAACGATGCCAAATAAACCGTCCAGATGCACTATCCAAAGACCTGAAACGGGAATGAGCATGGCGGCTACTGTCTGCGCCACAAATTTCCATTTGTAATATATGCTCATCAAATCGTCTACAATACCGGTCACGAACAAAAGCCCTAATCCCATGAACAGCATCAGGAAACGGACTAATACGACATAATCCACATTAATAATATTCAGAGAACGTAAAATGATGATTACCAGAAAGAATATGGCTCCTTGCGTAGGTAGGAACGCCATTCCTCCCATACGAGGAATCAGACCCAAATGTGTTTTTCGGTCATCTATGGGATCAAATAATCGTCTTCGGAATGAAAAAACGTAGAGTTTCATTAGGATTCTCCGTCCTATGAAAAAGGCCAGCATAAACGCTATAAATACACTTAAAAGTTTCATTCAATCTTTATTTTCGCTCCTTCAAGGGTGGAAGAAGGTTGTTTATAGTTAGTTGTCACCAATCATCCGTTTGGCACGTCAAAGATACAACTTTTTTTGTAAATAATAAGTCTTTTGGTTGAAAAAAAAATCATTGCCAAAATATAGCTTTACATACGATACTTTATAAATTCGTTAAAAGCAAGGTTATTAAGGAATTTGCGTCTCAATCTTTGTTGTGCAGAATGCTGCAAAGTAGCCGACTCCGCCGTTGGATATATTGGTTGCGATGTTGGAGGCCGGGCCTCCGAAAAACGGATTTTCGCCACGGCGTTCATTTTGCGCCTGCTCTAAAAAATCATGATATCCCTTATCTATCAGACTGATGCATAATGTTATTTTATCGCCCGGTTTGACAATGAAATATCCGGAATCTTCTTCATCCAACCCTTCATTCTGATAATCTTCAAATTGCATAATGGGGAATCCGTTAATATATTGATTATCAAAGCCAAAATCCGAAAAGACTGATAGACGTGATATTCGGTTGTCAATCAGCGTATTATTGATGACAGGATAGGCATAGTAGAAATCAGGACCTTCGGCGTCCATCGCATATAGATTTAATGTATAATATTTAAAACCCATTAAGTTTCTGACTTCCATGCTTATAGAATCTACGTCGTAGGGGCGTTGCATTGTGGCGCTTGCTTCGTAGAGTTGCGGAGTGCCGGACTGTTGCGGGTCAATAAGCACGCTTAAATGATAAGTCACGCCGGGAACGGCTGCATAAGGAACTTGAGTTCTGTAAACACCTTTTTCTTCTGTTTCTTCGAAGTCAATAGATTCAAAATTAGATGTTTGTATAGTAACTACTGCATTGGAAAGAGGTTTGTTGGATTGAACCTCAAAATAAGGTGACGAAAGTGTTACGCGAATTGTCTGATATACTTCCTGTTCCGACAGGGTTCCGTAAATCACGACTACCGGTTCAGAGTCATCAGTCTTTAAATCAATCAGTTCAGAACATGAACTTGACAATAAGACAGATAGCCATATCATTGAAATCTTAACATATATATTTAATCTTTTGAATATCATATATTTATGTATATTAAAATTTAACATTATAAGTTATTGACGGCACGATGCCGAACAGGTAAATCATTTCGGCATAAGGCCGTCCCGTATCTCTGTCTTGGTTGAGCGTAATCATCCACGGGTTCTTTTTGCCGTAAGCATTGAAGAGTGACACATTCCATTCGCCTTTCCAGCGTTTTTTCGTATCAGGTTTGGGAATAAAATTGAATGATAAATCCAGCCTGTGATAGTCCGGTCGGCGGTCTTCGTTTCGGCCTGAATAGATTGGAAAATATTCGCCGTTGATTTCAAATCGACCGTTAGGGTAGGTGGTGGGATTGCCGGTGGCATATATGAAGATGGCTGAAAGGCTGATTTTTTTTGACAGTTCATAGTTGGCTACAACGTTGACTGTATGTGTTTTATCGAATGGAGCCAGATAAGTTTTCCCTTTGTTTATCTCAGGGATTGTGCGCTCGGAGCGCGAGAGCGTGTAATTGGCAAAGCCGGTCAGTTTTCCTGTATTTTTACGCACCATCAGTTCCACGCCGTAAGCTTTTCCTTTGCCGGTGCGCACCTCGCCATCAAGTTTTTCATTCAGGATCAGGTTGGAATGTTCGGCAAAGTCAATCACGTTGTTCATTGATTTATAATAGATTTCAACCGATGTCTCGTAAGCATTGTTATGCAGATTGTGGAAATATCCTGCCGAAAAGTTGTCCACAAGTTGAGGTTTGATATTCGGCCCGGCGGAAAACCATATATCAAGCGGCGAACCTGATGCGGAATTATTAGCCAACTGGATATATTGCGCATTGTGAGAGTAATTGGTTTTCAGCGACGAAGCCTCCGTGAGATTGAATACCAAACCTGCACGCGGCTCAGCTACCGTATATGTATTATAAATCTTTCCCGAAGGATATATTGTTGATCCGATATCTTCATAGTCACTATTATAATGATAGACAGTAGCGCTTCCCATATTTCGAAACATGGAGACGCGAAGTCCGTATTTAGCGCTGAAACGTGATGAAAATTTTTGTTCATTGGCGAGATACAGACTGTGTTCCAGCGCTCTGTTTCCCTCCATTTGCAGATCTTGAAAAGCGCCGGGCATGGTGACAATGCCGGGATTAAAAACGTGCAGCGCATGAGTTGTACCATAGCTTAAATTCCACAAGTCGCTGAGTGGCTGATTGATATCTACACGCAGCATCCAATCTGTAATAGCTGATTTCCAGTCGGCTTCCATGTCTTCCATCTTTGATGACAGGCCATAGTTGTATCTTGTCAGGTTCAGGCTGACTTTTGATAACAGTTTGTCGGAGTAGACGTGTCCCCAAGTGAGCGCCGCCGCCCCATTACCGTATTTGAAACTGCCGACTTCGGCTCCAAAGTTATCCACGCCGAGGTATCCGTTCAGTTCGAGCCTGTCTCTGCTTGTCAGGCGATGCGTGATTTTGGCGTTCAGGTCATAGAAATAAATTGATGCGCTGCGCACATTTTCGTCCGAAGACAGTTTGAGGAATAAATCTGCATAGCTTCGTCTGCCTCCTATCAACCATGAAGTTTTTTCTCCAATAGGCCCTTCAAGCATTAATCTGCTTGAAATAAGCCCTATACCTCCTGTGCCCTGAATACGTTCCGGCATGTCTGTTTTTGTCTGTATGTCCAACAGCGAAGATAGCCGGCCGCCATGTTTAAGCGGTATATCACCTTTATACAGAGTTATTCCGCTCAATACATCATTGTTGAAAACGGAGAAAAAACCCATAAGGTGGGAAGGGTTATAAATTGTTGTATTGTCAAGCAGGATAAGGTTTTGATCGGGCGAACCGCCTCTCACGCTAAATCCGGAGCCTCCTTCTGATGTGGCCTGTACGCCGGGCAGCAGTTGGATGGCTTTTATGATATCCACCTCGCCCATCAAGGCAGGCATTCGGCGTATCTCGGTGGCTGTGAGCTTCTCCATTCCCATCTGATTGCTCTTAACACGCTCATCGAGTGCATTGGCGGAAACGACTACCTCATCGAGTTCGAGATTGCCTTCCAGCTCAAAATCAACGGTTAAATCTTTATTTGCCTGAATGCGGACATCTTTTTGTTCATAGCCGATATAGGACGAAGAAATGGTGTAAGCGCCTTGCTTGACTTGAAGCGAATACTTACCTTCGACATTGGTAAATGTATTGACATCTGCTGTTCGTATAAACACTACGACTGCACTAAGTGGCTCTCCTGTAGTCTTATCGGTGACTTTACCGCTGATGCGGAAAGTTTGAGCAAGACAGACTTGCGAAACAAAAAAGAGAGACAAAATCAATAAATTCTTCATCATGCGCATATAATCGGCGACAAAGATACGATTTTCTGATTAACAACGGTTAATCGTGTATAAAATAGTCGCCGATGGATATTGCCGTATTTACGAACTGCGAGGAAGGAATCAGTCATCAATCATGAAATCGTTTTTATTAAAAGTTCAAATGAAATTTTGATTATTCCGATAAATAAACGTTATCTTTGCCCATTCGTAAACTTTTTTTATTCAATATTTATGTCGACATATCAACAATTATTAGCAAAGCAAAGGGCGTTTTTCGCTACCGGTCAGACGAAGAATACCGGTTTTCGCATAGAGCAGTTACTCAAACTGCGTCAGGTCGTGTTAGAGAAGCATACGGCGATTGAGCAATCACTGTATGCGGATTTGAAAAAGTGTGAGTTCGAGGCATTTGTCACAGAGGTCTCGGCGATCATTGATGAGATAAACAGTGCTGTAGAACATTTGGACTCGTGGACAAAGCCGGTCGATGTGCCTACCTCGCCGCTGTTCGGGCAGGCTGAAAGCAGGTATTACTATGAGCCTTACGGTACGGTATTGATCCTGAATACCTGGAACTATCCTTATGTACTTGGTTTCAAGCAGCTTGTTGGCGCTTTGGCAGCCGGTAACTGCTGCGTGTTCAAACCGTCGGAAGTGACGCCCACGGCGTCTAACGTATTGGCTGACATCATTCGGACGGCTTTCGACGAATCCTATTGCGCTGCCGTCGAATGTAGTGCGGAGGAGGCGGCCGAACTGGTGAAGGAACGGTTTGACTTTATCATTTACACGGGAGGACAGCGAGTCGGTCGCATCGTCGCACAGGCTGCCGCAGCGCATCTAACTCCGACTGTGCTTGAACTGGGCGGAAAAAGTCCGTGTATCGTTGACAAATCAGCTGATATAGAACGTTCTGTCACAACAATTTGCTGGGGAAAGCTACTCAATGCAGGGCAGACCTGTACGGCTCCCGATCATATTTTAGTACATAAAGATGTGAAGGACAAACTGATAGATGCATTGGCCAGGCAAATACGCATCTTCTATGGCAATGATATCAAGCATAATCCCGATTTCGGACGTATTGTGAATAGACAGCATTTCAACAGGTTACAAGGGCTGATGAAGGAAGGGAAGATTGTTTTTGGAGGTGAAACAGATGAAAGTCAATTGTTTATACATCCGACCATTCTCGACGGCATCACCTGGGAAAGCGCCATCATGCAGGAAGAAATTTTTGGCCCGCTGATTCCGATACTGACATTTGAGAATATCGAAGATGTCGTCCACCGGCTCTCCCGTGCGGAACGGCCGCTGGCATTGTATCTCTATACGACGGATATGGCTGTGGAGGAATTGATTATCAATAATGTATCATTCGGTGGAGGCTGTGTCAACGCCACCTTGATGCACATGCTGAATACCAATCTGCCGTTTGGCGGGGTAGGGAATAGCGGATACGGGTCCTATTCGGGGCGTTGGAGCATAGAGACTTTCTCCCACAAGAAAGGTGTGCTGAACAGGGCGTTGTCGGATGAGCCGTCACCCGTCTTTCCGCCGTATGAAGATCATGTGAAGTATGTCAAGCAGATGTATCTTGGGGGGAATAACTGAATAACTGAGTAACTGAGTAACTGAATAACTGAGTAACTGAATAACTGAATAACTGAATAACTGAATAAGTGTAGTGGGATGGTGCACTTAGTGAATATCTGATAACTGAAACTGAAAATGGAATTGGATGACATTTTTTCCTACAATGAGCAGCCGACCGATTTGGCTGTGATTGAACGGTTGAAATCAATGGCGTTGCCGGTGGTCATTTATGGTGCTTCATTGGATGTGGCTGATCAAATTGTAAAGAAACTGATTGATAGTCAGATTGCTGTTTCTTTTGTAGCGTATGATGACGAATGTCCGATGATGGCTGCTTCAACTGTTTTGTTGAAAAACACTTCTGTTATTCATGTAAAAGATATTGACAGTCAGCTTTCTGCCTATAATGTGATATTGGGTTTCGTGAAAGGTTATTCAAATATTCCGGCCATTTCGTTAAAATTCAGAAATGCGGCTAACGTTGCCTATCTCTCCGAAATATTTGATATGGAGATTGTTACGCGGTCATTTGTTGAAACGCATAGGGCCGCGTTAGAAGATTTTTATCATAACCTGCAAGACCAATATTCAAAGGACTCGTTTGCAGCTTACTTGGCAAGTAAAGTCCTGCAAGACATGCGATTCCTGCCACCTGTTTTTGAAAAGACGCAGTATTTCCCGCAAGGTATTTTTGAGCTATCACGCGATGAATCGTATTTCGACTGCGGGGCATTTACAGGCGATACGATTGCCGATTTTCTGAAGGCTACAGGCGGTTCTTACCGGCATATCTGGGCGGTCGAACCGGACACAATGAACTGTAACAGACTGACTAAGTATATCAATGAGGAAAGATTGCAACATGTTGACGTCGTCAATAAAGGCGTGTACAGTCATGCCGGTCGACTGCCTTTTCAGGAAACCGGGAATATGCTATCCATGCTTGTTGACGACGCGCAACATTTTATAGAGGTCGATACGATAGACCGGATCGCCACAGGTAATCCGGTCACTTACATTAAGATGGATGTGGAAGGCGCTGAGATGGAGGCACTAAAAGGTGCCGAACAAACCATCCGCAAATACACCCCCGTCCTCGGTATCAGCATTTATCACAAACAGCAAGATTTAATCGATATTCCGCATTATATCAAATCGTTAGTACCGGAATATACGTTCTATTTCCGTGTACATAAAAAGTTGGCGATCGATACGGTATTGTATGCGGTTGCTAAATAACTAAATAACTAAATAACTGAATAACTGAGTAACTGAGTAACTGAATAATTGAGTAATTGAACGGCTGTTGAACATTGCGGGATTTTTTCAATGCTTCGGAGAGTCAAAATCAATACGCTCATTCATTCCGCCCTTGATGCGGAAGAACCAATCCCTGTTAATATACGGGGATTGCATGTCAAGCTCGCAATAACGTTTTCAATCCTCGCTTTTGCCGGTTTATTTACTGTACGTGTGTTAAAAATGAACAAAACGTACGTTGTTATAAAAAAAACAATTAATTTTGTGGCAATTTCAAATTTCAAATATAAATAGTATGAAAACGTGTAATTACCGGCTGTTATTTACAGCGTTAGTGATGTCGATCGCCCTTTCGGGCTGCGGATCGAAATACAAGTATGAAAGCGTACCTAACGATCCTTTGAAAGTAAGGATTTATACGCTGAACAACGGGATGAAAGTATATATGGCTGTCAATAAAGATATTCCAAGGATACAAACCTTTGTTGGCGTCCGTGTAGGCGGAAAAAATGACCCCGCAGAGACGACCGGACTGGCGCATTATTTTGAACATCTGATGTTTAAAGGTACCACTAATTTCGGAACGTCGGACTATGCTGCCGAAGCGCCGCTCCTCGACCGGATTGAGGCGCTCTTCGAGCAATACAGGAATACTAAAGATGAAACGGAGCGCAAAGCTATTTATGCTCAAATAGATAGCATTTCTCTAAAAGCTTCCGAGATTGCCATCCCCAACGAATACGATAAACTGATGGTAGCCATTGGATCGCGCGGCACAAATGCGTTTACGGCTTACGACATGACGGCCTACATGGAGGATATTCCGGCCAATGAAGTGGAAAACTGGGCGAAAATCCAGGCCGAACGTTTTACGAATCCGGTGATTAGAGGATTTCATACGGAACTGGAAACAGTCTACGAAGAATACAACATGAGCCTGACGCGCGATGGATGGAAAGTAAATGATACCATTATGAGTGCGCTATTTCCGCATCATCCGTATGGTACTCAGACGATTATCGGAACTCAGGAGCATCTGAAAAATCCTTCGATCACGAATATCAAAAAATATTTCGACACGTATTATGTCCCTAACAACATGGTAATCTGCATGTCGGGCGATTTCAATCCGGACGAGACAATTCAAATCCTCGACAAGTATTTTAGCGTGATGCAAAGCAAACCGGTACCTGAATTGAAAGTAGCTCCTGAACAGCCTATTACGCAACCAATTGTGAAAGAAGTCATTGGGTTGGAAGCTGCCAATGTGGAAATAGCTTTCCGACTGCCGGGTGCAAACACCAAAGACGTGGCTATCGCAGAACTGATGGAGTTCCTGCTAACCAACGGGAAAGCCGGTCTGATAGACCTCAACCTTGTGCAGCAACAGAAAGTTTTGAAAGCCGGCAGCTATATAGACACGTATACCGACTACGGCATGCTCCGGCTATACGGGACGCCCAAGGAAGGCCAGACACTGGAGGAGGTGCGCGACCTGCTGCTTGAACAGGTCAATAAGGTGAAGGCAGGTGATTTTGAGGACTGGCTGCTGGAGGCCACCATCAATAATTTCAAACTGAACGAATATTATCAAAATCAGGAATATCGCTATGTTGCTCAAATACTTTTGTTTAGCTTTATCAATGGCGTAGACTGGAAAGACGAGGTTGCCAAAATCGATTTCCAATCCGGACTGACGAAACAGGATATCATCGATTTCTGCAACAAATACCTGAACGACAATTATGCCATTGTGTATAAGCGTGAAGGTCAGCCGAATGATAAAAAGATTGATAAACCCTCCATCACCCCAATCGCAACAAACCGCGATAACGAGAGCCAATACCTGGCAGCGATGAAAGAAAGCAAAGCCGTCCCGCTGGAGCCTGTCTTCCTTGATTATACGAAAGATTTGACACAGTTGAAGACGAAAAACAACCTTCCGATCCTTTACAAACAAAATACGTTAAATCCCATATTCTCATTATATTACGTATTTGAAATGGGGAGCGCCCATGATAAGGCTTTAGGAACGGCGTTCAATTACCTGGGTTATCTCGGCACATCGACAAAGACGGCCGAGGAGATCAAAAGCGAGTTGTATAAATTGGCCTGCACGTTCAATACGGTCGCCACAAACGACAGGGTCTATGTCTATGTGAGCGGTCTTAGCACGAATTTTGAAGCTGCGTTGAACCTGCTCGAAGAGCGGCTCAACGATGCCAAAGCCGATATGGAGACGTATCAAAACTTGGTGGTCGACCAGCTAAAAAGCCGGGCCGACGCCAAGCTGAATCAATATTCAAATTTCAATTAATTACTTAATTACGCCACATGGGGGCCGAAATCTCCTTCGACCAATCTCCTGTCCGAAGCAGAATTGAAGGCATTGAATCCCGACGAACTGGTGAAACGCACCAAGGAACTGAAAAATCTGGAGCATCAAATCATGTATTACGGCCCGTTATCTACGGATGAAATCGTTAAGGTATTGAATGAGAAGCATGTAGTCGGTGAGACCTTGCAACCTGTGCCGTCAACGTTCCCGTTTGTCGAACAGGCCACCGGCGAAAACAGTGTGCTGGTAGCCAACTACAATGCCAATCAAATCTATATGTCAATGTATCACAAGGCCGACGGCTTCGACAAGACCATCGAACCCATCAGGACGATGTATAATTCCTATTTCGGAGGCGGCATGAACAGCATCGTTTTTCAGGAGATGCGCGAGGCGCGCGGGCTGGCCTACAGCGCCAATGCAGCCTATAACCGTCCCGGCAGGCCCGACATGTCCTATTCAATCTTTACGTTTATTGCTACGCAGAACGACAAGATGATGGATGCAATCGATGCCTTCAACAACATTTTGAATGACATGCCCGAATCCGAAAAGGCGTTCGACCTGGCAAAGGAAAGCATTATCACAAACATGCAAACGCAACGCATCATACGCGATAATATCCTGTGGGATTATCTGAATGCCAAGCGATTCGGCTACGAGACGGATGCACGCAAGGATATCTATGAGGCAGTGCCCGCCATGACGATGCAGGATGTGATGGACTTCCAACAAAAGTATGTGAAAAACAAGCCGTTGACTTACTGCATTCTTGGCAATGTGAACGATTTGGACTTGGCCGCCTTGCAGAAAATCGGCAAGGTCACCATATTGACACAGGAGGATATTTTCGGGTATTGACTAAGTTCAGACAAGCGGAATAATATCTTCTTCAAAGACAGTCAGTTGCTCGATACCGGTTTCGGTCACGAGGAAGCTGTTTTCGATGCCGACGGCACCTACGCCGGGGATCACAAACTTCGGCTCAAGGGCGAATACCATATTGGGCAACAAGACTTCTTTAGAACGTGCCGACAGGATTGGTAATTCATTTATTTGCAGACCAATGCCGTGTCCGATAAACTTGGCTTGCTGAATGGTGCCCATAAAATAATCCTGCAATCCTTCCTTTTCCACCCGTGCCAATGCCACCCGGTATAATTCGGCACAGGGGATGCCGGGACGGGCTATTTGCTTGATTTCGGCCTGTATGTCTTGCGACACACGATGGGCGCGGCAGGCGAGTTCGGGCAGTTGGCCAACGGCAAAGACGCGTGTCATATCGGTCAGGTAGGATGTGAAATTTCCGGCCATATCCACCATCACGGCCATCCCTTCTTTCAGCAAGGTACCGTTGGCGCCGACGGGACAAAATGACGACATCCCGTGACCGCCCAGCGCAAAGTCGAATGGCGAGGCGGCCTCCGCATTCGGGCCGGCCAGCACGCTGCCCATAAAAATATTCATATTGGGGCCAAAGACTTGAAACACACCGATTGAGCCATTCATGCGCATGACCCTTTCGATTTCAATCTGAAAATCGATATCCGTCATGCCGGGACGATAGCAGGAAGCTATATGTGCGTAAGCCTTAGCATGTTGGCAGGCAGATAATCGCAGTTGGTCTATTTCTACGGGCGTTTTGATTTCGCGCATCTGCCGCATCAAGGTCGTGGCATTTCCGATTTCGGGATTTCGGAATACTTGTTGTAAGCGAACACATTCATTATAAGTGATTTCATCAGTTTCAAGCAATAGACTTCGCGGTAAGGAAATCCCCGACGACCGGAAAAAATCAGTCATATTCTCAGCCTTCTGAATTGGCACTATATTCTTGCCAAACAGCGTGTTGGGACGTTTGACAAAACAAACGGGCGTCCCTTCCGCCGGCAAATAATAATAGCCGTTGAAAACGCGCCCCGTCAAATAATAGAGCTGTACGTCAACACTCAAAAGGCATCCGTCAACATTGAGTTCGCCCAAGGCAGCCTGTACATTTTTGTTCCTTTCTGCCAAATCCGGTTCAAAATCCATCATCTTGTTGTCTATTTTGGCGACAAATATAAAGAAAAAAAAATTTTTTTTAATTTTTTTTGAAGGATATTAAAAAAAAGTATTACTTTTACGCAGTTTTTTATAAAAAAGTAAGATGTTTTATCAAAAAAGATTTATTTTATCTATTAACTAATTAATTTATAGGAGGTTATTTTATGGCAGATCTGAACAAAGATGCAGAAGACAACAAAATCATGGGTGTTTTAGCCTATCTGGGGATTTTATTTTTAGTGCCGTTATTGGCAGCGAAAGATTCACCTTTTGCCCGTTACCATACGAATCAAGGTGTAATCCTGTTTATTTACTCAATCGTTGTAACGATTGTAGGAATGATTCTTGGCTTTATACCTTTTATCGGATGGATTATCAGTCTTGTACTTTATCTATCCGTTTTAGTATTGTTAGTCATTGGAGTTATCAATGCATTTCAAGGTGCTACAAAGCCATTGCCTGTTATTGGTAACTTTACGATTATTAAGTAATTACGTCTCATTTTACCTAATTTTCTAATTTTTTGGTTTTTTAACTTTGTTGTTGTTTTATCTTCAAGGGTTTAAAATTCAACTTATTGAGTTTTAAGCCTTTGTTGTTCTATAATATACGGACGATGTAATTGATACGATTCTCAAGAAAAAGGCAAAAGAAAGTAGATTAAAGAATTTTTCTTGTACTTTTGTCAATCGGAACAATAAATAAATTCAATGAAAGGAAAAGGAATTTCATTTAAGAGGCTGATAAAGAGCTTCGGATACGCTTTTAACGGGATCAGATTGATGGTCATTCAAGAGCAGAATGCGAAGATACATTTGATCATCATTGCATTAGTTACTATAGGCGGTATTATCTTGCAAATTGCTGTTATAGAGTGGATTGCTATTTTCATAGTTTCCGGAGGCGTGTTAGCAGCCGAGGCTTTTAATACATCTATTGAGACGTTATCAGACACTATATCACCTGAATACAATAAAAATATAAAACAGGTCAAGGATTTTGCTGCCGGAGCCGTCTTAATCATGGCATTGACTGCGGTCGTAACTGGGGCTATAATATTTTTGCCTAAATTGTTAGCATTTATACAATAGACAATAGATAATGAATCCTTGAATCATAGAACTTTATCCCTTAAACTTGTTTGCCTCAATAAAGTCTCTTTCTTCCTCGTCCAATCCGTAGACATCGTAGACGAGCTGGTCTATGGCCTTGTCAAGATCTTCGTAATCATTCTGATATGCATCAGACGTACGTTTGTTGACTAAAGAAATCATTTCCGATTCGATTTTTGAATTGGGAACGGGAATTTTCAGCGCCAATAGTGTCTGATTATTGATATGCATCTCTCCGTTTGACAGACGCGGTGAGTCACACAACATATAATGTCCTAATTTTGAATTTAATACGCCGAGTAAATATTTAAGATGTTGTCCCGTGACAAAACATGTAGTATCCATCACGGCGCAACTGTTATAATCCAAGTAGAAGTGAGGCGAAGCCGTTTCACGTTTCCACACGATTTTCGGTTTTGTGAAATCGTTCCATTCATTGTTGATCCCAAAGTTTTGCACGGCGTACCATTCAAACAACACTCCGACTTCCTTAGCGTTGCGAGCCGTCAATTTATCTCTGTATTTTTGTAAATGCCTGAAAATGACAGGATATTGTTGACTGAAGCGTTCTTCTGCTTTTTCTGATGCCTGTTTGATGGTTTTATCGTAAAGCAACGGAAAATGCCAAGGGATACATATAAGCCAAAGTTGTAATCGGTCAGGTTTATAACGTTTTATATTCTCTCCCAATAAAGTTGGCTTGATGATATCGGAATTTTTGTAGTCAGCCAAAATAAATTCATCTTTCGTCTTGCCGTCGATGAAAAATGCCTCGTCGCAGCCTGTTCTGATACCTGTATGAACCTGCAAATCCCATGATTCAAGCGAAGCACCTGATTGTTCAATTTGAGATTTTATACGTTTTTCGATGTCTGAAATAATGGCGAACGCAGGCGAAACGGTAGAATCTTCTTTGTCGGTCATAAATAATGTTGCATTTTGACTGACGTAATTATCGAGCGAAGCGGAGAGTTTATCAAAGTCTTTTTTGATACGACACGTCATCATACGTTGTTGGTTATGAGCTTTCTGTAAGAGTGTAATACTTTGATCTGCCATAATTTGACCGAAAGATGTATCTCCATCAAATTCAACCAGCAACAACGGATTTGTATCTTTCATCAGATAGAGATGCATTTTGTCGGCCAAAATAGATTTCATCATGGTGTTTGAAGCTATATAAGATTGGAAATAGTCATGTTTCAAGAGCTTGTGTCCTAATTCAATCAAGTGACTCAATATATTGCCTGAAAGATTAATCATTTGATAATTAGAATGTTTTATTGCGTCAATTGTATTTGTGAAGATTTGATTCTGCGTGTCGGGCGGATTGCCGATCACAAAGTCAAAGCCGACAAAATCACCGGAATCATTGAGTAGTTCGGGAAATTCAAATCGCCATTCTATAGCATGTTTATAAAGGGGATTATGACGGGCTTCATATACCTTCTGTTTGTATTTATCGAGCATTTCTTCTGCCTCTTTCTGCCTTGTTCTCAATGCTTTAATATCAGATTCCTCTAACTCGAACAGTCCGGGCACGTTCAACAAATCCAATTCCTTTTGCCATCTCATCAATTCTTTATGACTTCGTTCATCGAGCGTAAGTTCATCGTGCAACTTCTTCTGAATCAGAGATATTAGTTGAGTAATAGATTTTCTGTCCTGACGGTTGTTTGAGTTTTTTAAGTCATTAGACCATTTTTTATAATCCATTAGACTGTAACCTGTTCGTTTAAAGATAGTTTTGAGATCGTCCTGAATAGAACAACGGCTTATCATCGCATCACCGTGGCGCAGATTTAAATCAATTAACGGCAGAAATTGAAGTTGTTCGTCTTTCCAACAAACGTGTTTTAACAATTCCATCCAAAGTCGCAAAGAGCTTATAGAGATATTAATATGCTCAATATCAGCTCCAAATAAGCAGTTCTCAATGATAATCTGTTTTTCGTGCAGCAATGTTTCCTGAATTCGGATGCTTTCCGGGTCTGTGCGCGTAAACTTATATGGGTTAAAATTTTTCCTATCATAGATTTCCAATCCTTTTTCATCGTCGGCCATTACTTTATAGCGAAACAACGGATTGCCTTCCCTGTCTGCCAGAATGCCGAGTTGAGATTTGACGGCAATCATCTCATTAACCAAAGTAATCAAGAAAAAACCTGAGCCTACGGTCGGGTCGCAGATGCGGATCGAATTAAAAATCTCGTTGGCTTCGTCAATGTTATCGCTGATTTTATAGGACAACTCCGTCAAATTAGCGTAAAAACCGCCCGTTGCTTCCTTGAAACGCTGAAGGACAATTCGCGTGATAGCATCGCGACACATAAAAGTGCGAATGAACGATGGAATCGCTTTATTTCTGTCCATAGTATCGACTACGAAGCGGAGCATTGACAGCACTTCAGACGACTTTATATCGCTTTGCCGCTGCGATTCGAGCAGGGCTTCCGCAACATCATCCAGGTCTATGGGCATATTGTTTTTGTCTTGATGTACAATCATATACCGACTTGAGTCAAAGACTTCAACAAGTCCTGTACGCTCAAGAAATGTCTTGTAGAAAGGTTTGTCTAAAAAAGGGTTTTCCGTCTGATTCGACTGATTGTCGAATAAACCGGGAAGAAGATTTTGAGATGAAAAATGATCGGAATGCATACGTTCTTATTATGAAAAATTCAGTTTTAAAAGGAAAAAAAGCAGCATAAAGATGCAAATATAGAATTTTTTTTAAAAAAAAGTAGTGTCATTTGTTTTTTTTAGATATATTTGCACCGAATTTTCATGGATATCCTTATCAAACATATTTATTTAAATAACATTTTACAAATGGAGAACTTAGTAAGTAAAATTAAAGAAGCGTTCGAGAATTTTGCTGCAGATTCAAATGCGCAAATCGAGAAGGGCAACAAAGCTGCCGGTACACGAGCTCGCAAGGTCTCGTTAGAATTGGAGAAAATGATGAAAGATTTTAGAAAAAAATCTCTTGAGTTTTCGAAGAAGTAATTGGAAAAGGAGGGTGTGTCAACCATTAAGACACACCCTCTTTTTGTATGTGGAACATACATTTACGAATAGACCGGATTAGAGAAGAGATTCAATATACATTTATATATATGTTAAGAAAAAGTTTAGTTTCAATAGATCAGTGTACGAAAGAAGATATACTGCGGATATTGAGTAACGCAAAGAAATTTGAGCAAAAGCCTAACAGGCGTTTGATGGAAGGGAAAGTGGCTGCTACACTGTTTTTTGAGCCTTCCACCAGGACGCGGTTGAGCTTTGAGACGGCTGTCAACAGGCTGGGTGGGAGGATTGTCGGGTTTCAGGATCCGTCCACCACGAGTTCGTCCAAAGGTGAAACGCTGAAGGATACGATTTTGATGGTCAGCAACTATGTGGACGTGATCATCATGCGCCATTACCTGGAGGGGGCGGCAAGGTATGCCTCAGAGGTGACCTCCATCCCGATTATCAATGCTGGCGACGGTGCCAATCAGCATCCTTCGCAGACGCTGCTCGATATGTATTCCATTCTCGAAACACAGGGGAGGCTTGATAATCTGACGATTACCATAGTTGGAGACTTGAAATACGGGCGGACGGTACATTCGCTGATTGTGGGGATGTCGCATTTTAAGCCCACCTTCCATCTGATTGCTCCGGTGGAATTGCGCATTCCCGATGAGCAGAAACGTTTTTGCGAAACGCATGATATACGATATGAGGAAAATCTTGATTTCACGGAAGATATTATCAATCAGTCCGATATATTGTATATGACACGGGTGCAGCGTGAACGGTTTACGGATTTGGAGGAATATGAGCGGGTGAAGAATGTGTATATCCTGCGCAATAAGATGCTGGAAAACAGTCGGCCCAACCTGCGTGTGCTGCATCCGCTGCCACGCGTCAACGAAATAGCATACGATGTGGACGACAATCCCAAAGCGTATTATATCCAACAGGCTCGAAACGGCCTGTTTACACGCGAAGCCATCCTGTGCGATGTGCTTGGTATTGAGGTAAATGATTAATTCAGTTCATGGAATATAGTTTTTATAATATTTCTGAAAACTGACAACTATAAAAAAATTATGTCTGAAAAGAAGAAAAAAGAATTGATGGTGGCGGCATTGGAGAACGGGACGGCGATTGATCATATCCCTCCCGAGCGTTTGTTTCAGGTCGCTGCACTGCTCGGACTGGACAGGATGAATCATCCGATCACGATAGGTAATAATCTCATCAGTAAGAAGATGGGAAGTAAAGGCGTAATCAAGGTGGCTGATGTGTTTTTGGCCGAAGACGAGATAAACAGGATTGCGCTCGTTGCGCCGAATGTCATCCTGAATATTATCCGCGACTACGGGGTGGTGGAAAAAAAATCCATCAGCTTGCCCAAAGAGTTAATCGGGATTGTCAAATGCAACAATCCCAAGTGCATTTCCAATAATGAACCGATGCCTTCGCGTTTTGAAGTTATTGATAGGGAGAATGTTACGCTTAAATGTCACTATTGCGAGCGCAAGATCGGGAAGGAGGATGTACTGATAGTCTGAGATTCAAAGATTCAAGAATTCAAAGATTCAAGAATTCAAAGATTCAAGGATTGATGTTCAAGGTTTAAAGATCAAGGTTCAAAGTTCAAAGTTCAATGATCGTGGTTTAAAGTTCAATGATCGTGGTTTAAAGTTCAATGATCGTGGTTTAAAGTTTATTGTTCATTGTTAATTGTTCACTGTTCATTGTTC
>JAITMM010000225.1 GCA_031277335.1 Tannerella sp.
GATGAAAATGATTTTTCTGTTGTGGGATTATCAACCGGCGCAAAAAAGAAATTAGGATAAGGCGAGGGACTGTCCGGCACAAACATTCCTATAAGCAATCCGAGGGTAGAAGGGACATCGGCATTGACATTGTAGGCTCGATTTTTAATTGAAAAATTTTCTAATGTAGCGCGAACGCCTGCTGTTAGACTTAGCTTCGGGAGTAATTCGTAAGTCGCATCAAAAAAGAAGTCGTATGCGCTGTTAATTGCTTCGGTGATACTTCTTTCTTCGTGATTTTTAGGGAGCGGAGTGCCGCTCAACTCTCCAAGCATCTCGTTTGGAAGCAAGGCAGTCATTGCATTTCCGTCTATCATCAGTTTAGGCATTTCAAAAAAGAGCCAGGCTGCATATTGTTCGTCGGGACGAAAATGATATGTCTGGCTCACATTTTCGCGCCAAAAACTTGTGCCTGCAATTCCCGTAAAACGCTTACCGATAGAAAAATTATATCGCAGTTCCTGAGTAAATTGATTTGCCTTAACCATTTCGGTCATATCAAGCGCCGGTGCAGACGTGCCGTCGGCATCAAAGCGCGAATCGGCTATGTTGTTGAAATAGGATGATATAGAACTGAAATAGTTATTGTCATTAATAAAATATCGGGCATTGAGGATTGTTCCAAAAACCTTGCGTTTATTGTAAAAATCTTTATTTTTGTCGAGATACACCTCATAATCAAAAATATCGTTAACACCGTTAGGATTGATAAAAGCAGTTCCAGAATTGTTATCATTCTGATAATTAACTGTCAAGTCTGCCTTGAAATTACTGTTTTTCGAAGAGAATGAAGTTGAAAAGCGTAATCCTATTGTATTCTTGTCGTTTAGCGTACCTCCGGATTTATTCTTGACATATCCATCCCGATAACTGTAGACAGCAGCAATCCGCGTTGTAAGTGTTCTATCAATCAATGGTGCATTCAGCGCTGTTTCAATGTGTTTCATATTATAGTCGCCTGCCCCGATTGTTGCATATCCTCCAAAAAGGTTAGTGGGTTTACGGGTGATAAAACTGATTGCGCCTGCTTGCGAACCACGTCCGAAAAGCGTTCCCTGCGGACCTTTCAACACCTCTACTCGTTCCATATCATACAGTTCAGTAAGCGCCATGCTTGCACGGCTCGTTGGCGCTTGATTGAAATAGACCGATACGCGAGGTTGTGCTGTCGGACTTACTTCATCGCTTGTAAGTCCGCGTATTACGAGATTTGGGCGATTTGGATTTTGTACCAATATATTCAGACCCGGCACAAAAGTCGCCAATTGCTCCATACTCGTTGTATTGGTTGTTATAAGCGTCTGTGCATCAACCACTGTAATTGCGGCAGGGATGTCGAGTAAACGTTCTTCACCGTGTTGCGACGTTACTATCATTTCTCCGAGTTCAATGGTTTTTAGGGTGTCTTTTTTTATCGTTTGGGCAATTGCCGTAGATAAAAATATAGACAATATATTGAATGATATTAAAATATATCTTACATTCTTCATATTAATAATTGCTTAACTGTGAAACACTTTCCACTACTGATTACACAATTTATCATTCCATTCATCTACAAATTTAGTTGAATGGAAAGGGCAAAAGTATATGAAATTATTATACAATCCAAAATTTACACCCATGAAAAATTGTAATTGCAAATTATTATATTTTTTTCACAATTAATATAAATAGTTTAAAAATCTTTGCCGGAAAAAGTTGGTGATTAATGTAATAAATCGCGCTCAACGTACGTTGATGTTATAATAAAATTGAAAAATATGAAACGAAGAGATTTCCTGCAATCGGCCATTGCGTCTGCTGCATTGGCCGTTATTCCTGTTAATCAGACATTTGCCGAATCGCGGCAAGATCGGCGGTTGCCGGTGCGCACAAAAATATCATTAAATGCCTATTCTTTCAATCGGCCTTTGACTTCGGGGCAAATGACTATGGATGATATGATTGACTATGCCGCGCAGGTGGGGTTTGAAGGTATTGATCTGACGGGTTATTATTTTCCCGGCTATCCGCAAGTGCCTGATGATGACTATATTTATCATATTAAACAGAAAGCGTTCGATGTAGGGCTTGAGATATGCGGGAGTGGCGTGAGGAATGATTTTGCACAGGCAGACCCTGTGGCGCGTCAGGCTGCTATGAAACATGTAAAAGACTGGATAGTAGTGGCTTCTAAACTTGGTGGGCAAACTCTGCGCATTTTTTCAGGCAATAATGTGCCTGCCGGGCATAGCCGCGATGAAGCTTTTCAGTGGGTTGTCAGTTGCATTAATGAATGTGCCGATTATGCCGGCAAACATGGGATTAAGCTGGCGATACAAAATCACAACGACTTTCTGAAAACGGCCGATCAAGTTGAAAAACTTATGCAAGCAATTGAATCGCCACATGTTGGGCTGATGCTGGATATCGGTTCGTATCAATCGGCCGACCCTTATGTAGAAATCGAACAAACCGTCAAATACGCCATTACGTGGCAGTTGAAAGAAGAAGTTTTCATTTATGGAAAGGCCGTGAAGACCGATTTGGATAAAATGAAAGACATTATTTCCCGCTCCGGTTATCGCGGTTATTTGCCGATCGAAACGCTTGGAGAAGGCGATCCGAAACAAAAAATTGCCGTCATGTTTGAGGAAGTTAAAAAGCGATTCAACATGATGCGTGTCTGATTTTTTTGTACTTTTGCGCCAAAAATACTAATTCTTCGAACAAATGAATGTAGCAGAACTAAGTGAACAGGAGATTTTCAGGCGCAACAGTCTGGAACAGCTCCGCGAGGCCGGTATCAATCCCTACCCTGCCGAAGCATATCCGGTAAACGCTTATTCACAGGAAATTAAGGATTCCTTTCAGGACGACGCGCCGCATCGCGAAGTGACCGTTGCCGGAAGGATTATGAGCCGCCGGATCATGGGCAAGGCTTCGTTTATGGAATTGCAGGACTCGGAAGGACGTATTCAGGTATATATCACGCGCAATGACGTATGTCCCGACGAGAACGATACCGAGCTGTATAACACCGTCTTTAAGAAGCTGTTGGATATCGGCGACTTTGTCGGTATTACAGGATTCGTGTTTCGGACGCAAATGGGTGAAATATCGGTACATGCGCAATCGCTGACCGTGCTGGCCAAGTCGCTTCGCCCGTTGCCCATCGTCAAGGTGAAAGACGGCGTGACATACGACGGCCTCACCGACCCGGAAATGCGCTACCGTCAACGATATGTAGACCTTGTTGTCAATCAAGGCGTTAAGGATATATTCCTGAAACGGACCAAGATTTTCAATGCCATGCGGACGTTTTTCAATGAACGCGGGTATATCGAAGTTGATACGCCTGTGTTACAATCCATTCCCGGTGGCGCCGCCGCACGACCGTTTATCACACATCACAATGCGCTCGACATCCCGCTCTATCTGCGGATTGCCAACGAGTTATACCTCAAACGCCTGATTGTAGGCGGATTCGAAGGGGTGTATGAATTTAGTCGCAACTTCCGCAACGAAGGCATGGATCGCACTCATAATCCGGAATTTACGTGCATGGAAATCTATGTGGCCTTCAAAGACTACCAATGGATGATGTCGTTTACGGAGCAGATGCTTGAGCGGATTTGCATGGACGTGCACGGCACTACGAAAGTACAATTCGGCGACCGCGAAATCGATTTCAAACCGCCCTACAAGCGGATATCCATCCTCGACGCCATCAAGGAACATACAGGGTATGACCTGGGAGAAATGGATGAGAATCAAGTGCGTGAAGTCTGCCGGGCACTTCATGTCGAACAGCATCCCGCCATGGGCAAGGGCAAACTGATCGACGCGATTTTCAGCGAGAAATGCGAAAAGAACTATTTCCAGCCCACTTTTATCACCGACTACCCCATCGAAATGAGCCCGCTGACCAAACGGCACCGCTCAAATCCGTCGCTGACGGAGCGTTTCGAGCTGATGGTCAATGGGAAGGAGATAGCCAATGCGTATTCGGAATTGAACGACCCGATCGACCAGCGCAGCCGGTTTGAGGAGCAACTGCGACTGTCGGAGAAAGGCGACGATGAGGCGATGTTTATCGACGAAGATTTTCTGCGCGCACTCGAATACGGTATGCCGCCGACAAGCGGGATGGGCGTCGGGATGGATCGGTTAGTCATGTTTCTAACAGGTCAGGAGAGCATCCAGGAGGTGTTGTTGTTTCCGCAGATGAGACCGGAGAGGACGTAAATTCAAGGATTCAAAAATTCAAAGATTCAATAAGCCTCTGTTGGAGGCAAAGCCGGAGAGGACGTGAATTCAAGGTTCAAGGTTCAAGGTTCAAGGTTCAATGTTCAATGTTCAATGTTCGAAGTTCAAGCTTTCGCTGTTCTGTTGTTATCGTAATAATTTGTAAATGAGCATAGTTGAGAATAATAAAATCGCCGTCATAGGCGGAGGAAGCTGGGCGACGGCCTTGGCTAAAATCATCCTGTCGACGCAAGCCGAAATTAACTGGTATATGCGTCGCCCTGACAGGATTGAGGACTTTATGCGGCTGAAGCACAATCCCGCCTACCTGCCGGGCATCACGTTCGATATCAGCCGTATCCGTTTTTTTTCAAGCCTCGATGAAGTGACTGAAGCATCTGATACACTGATTTTTGCAACTCCATCTCCTTTCCTGAAACAGCATCTCGAAAAACTAAGTGTGTCGCTGAAAAATAAATTTATCATCTCAGCCATCAAGGGGATTGTCCCGGACGAAAACATGCTGGTCTCCGATTATTTATATGATTATTATAATGTTGATCCTGAGCACTTTGCTGTGCTTGGCGGCGCCTGTCATGCGGAAGAGATTGCGCAGGAACGGCTTTCTCACCTGACCGTGGCCTGCTCGGACCTCGAAAAGGCTGCTGCCACAGTGGGCCTCTTCAACAACCATTACCTGCAATGTTCATGTTCACAGGATGTTATAGGTATTGAATATGCCTCTGTACTTAAAAATGTATATGCCGTTGCATCCGGCATCTATCATGGCATGAAATATGGAGATAATTTTCACGCTGTCTTTATCTCCAACGCAATCAGGGAGATGCAACGTTTCCTGACTGCTATTCATCCTATTGAGCGCGACATTACCGACTCTGCCTATCTGGGTGATTTGATCGTGACGGCCTATTCGCGCTACAGCCGCAACCGGATTTTCGGTACGATGATCGGGAAAGGCTATTCCGTCAAAACGGCCCAGTTGGAGATGGAAATGATTGCAGAAGGCTACTACGGCACCAAATGCATGAATGAAATCAATGCTAAATACTTAGTGGACACCCCTATACTGAATGCACTGCATGCCATCCTCTATGAGCGGCAATCGCCTTTCGACTTGCTACCCCCATTAGCCAAAACATTTATATAATACATAGAATATCAATTATTTAAAATACAAATATGATTCGTTTAGACATTACACAAATTTATGATACCGTTTCCGAACAACAGATAAACGCCCTTGCAGCAACCGTCAGAGATGCCAATCGGAAGCTCCATGACAAAAACGGGGCAGGCAACGATTTTCTGGGCTGGCTGAACCTTCCGTCATCCATTACAAACGCACAACTGCAAGATATTGAAGCGACTGCGGCAGCCTTGCGCGCCCAATGCGAAGTAGTGGTCGTGATCGGCATCGGCGGCAGTTATTTAGGCACAAAAGCTGTGCTCGAAGCCCTGCAAAACAGTTTCGACTGGCTGCAAACCTCGCGCAAAAACCCTGTAATCCTCTATGCAGGGCATCATATCGGTGAAGATTATCTCGTGGAATTGGGTGAACTGCTGAAAGACAAACAATTCGGCATTATCAATATCTCCAAATCAGGGACGACTACCGAACCGGCTCTGGCGTTCAGGATATTAAGAGAACAGCTTGAAGCGCAGGTCGGCAAAGAAACAGCCCGGCAACGCATCGTTGCCATTACCGACAAATCGCGGGGAGCACTACGCAAATTAGCTGACAGTGAAGGATATAAGACCTACGTTATTCCTGATGACACAGGCGGGCGCTATTCGGTATTGACGCCGGTCGGGCTATTGCCCATTGCCGTTGCGGGGCTGAATATACGCGAATTGGTAAATGGCGCGGTGGAGATGGAGAAAGCAACCGATACAAGTGTCCCGTTTGCTGAAAACATTGCTGCTCAATATGCTGCAGCAAGAAATGCACTATATAACGCAGGCAAAAAGATTGAGATTTTGGCCAATTTCCATCCAAAAATGCATTACATCGGCGAATGGTGGAAACAGCTCTACGGCGAAAGCGAAGGCAAGGGCAACAAGGGCATCTTCCCGGCTTCGGTTAGCTACACAGCCGATTTGCACTCGATGGGGCAATACATGCAGGAAGGCGAACGTACCCTGTTTGAAACCTTCGTCCGTTCCGCAGCGCCTAAAGAGGGCGTAAAAGTTCTTGACGACCCTGCCAATGCCGATGGCTTGAACTTCCTGATCGGCAAACGGATCGATGATATTAACGACGCGGCGTTTGAAGGGACTAAAAAAGCCCATACCG
>JAITMM010000242.1 GCA_031277335.1 Tannerella sp.
GTAGGAAAACTCACGAAATCAAAAGGTTATGCAATGGGACGCGAACTTCGGGAAGGATGTATCATTCCGCAAATCGGCGGCGGGATTTGCCAGCTCTCAAATGCCATCTACGATGCCGCATTAAAAGCAGGATTGGAAGTCGTTGAGCGCCACGGACATTCGCAGGTGATCAAAGGTTCGCTGGCGGAGCTTGGCAGGGACGCGACAGTCTTTTGGAACTACATCGACTTGCGTCTGCGAGGTGCGCAGGACTGGCAATTGCAGGCGAAGATGGAGAGAAACCGCCTTATTGTCAGCATATTCTGTAGAGACTTAAACACGGTAAGAAATGAAACGCAAACCCCTTGTGACCCGGCAGCGTTGGGCGACTGTTCGCAATGCAAAAGAACGGATTGTTATTTGGAGGCAGGCAACCTGCGGAATCACGCTTTTAAGACTTACCTGTCACTCGACGAAGACTGGATTGAATTTGCCGAATGGCGGAAAAAACACATCAACAAGGAAGACAGGCTAATTTCAACGACAGAAAATTCTTCGCTTGGCACGCGAGCACTCAATTTCCGTTCCAAACTGAAAAGACGGTATTATTTATGGCTTGGCAGTAAGGAACTTAAACATGCTGGTGAACGTTGTAAAAAAGACGGAAAATATGTCTATAACTGGAGAAAATATCCTATTCCTGTTGCACATAATGCAAGATATCAACTTGTGGCAAAGCATTTTGCCCGAAAACTCAAAGCTTCCGATACGCACTTGGTGATTCCCCAGCCGCTCTTAGTATGGTTGTACTTGGAAGGCGAGCTTGCCGGTCGCACTTACGACGTGATGATGAGCGCTTTACCGATGCCGATCATAGAACGTTCGCTGGATGAAGCAATGGATCGTTACGGATTCCGCATCGACGGCGGATATTACGAAGCGACAAACCCTGACAACCCGTGCGGCGAAAATGGCGTGACGCTGGGTGATTTCAGGGCGCCGACAGCGTTGATTGAGGCGGAGAAAGCCGCGCTATCGGGTGCATCCCAATTGATTAGTCCGCATGTGAAGATATTGGAATGGGCAGGAGAAAGAGGCGTACGACTTGATTGGAAATTGCCTCAACCCATTGTTTCCCAGACTGAAAACAGCCCCTTGTTCCGAATCCTGCTCGCCGGCTCTTCGTTGGGAAGGAAAGGGATCTTTGATCTGCGGGCTGCCCTATTGAAACAGGACGCCCCGTATCAACTGCTGCTGATCCCTTCCGCCATCGAAAGCAATGATTTTTGGAATGGCATCCCCGTTCGCTATGTCAGCAACTTGAGAGAAGGCCTATCACTTTGTGACGCAGTCATTTTGCCTGCTATCGTAGAGCATAATCCCAGGGGGTTACTGTTGGCTATCGCCTCCCAAAAACCTGTCATCGCATCCGACAGTTGCGGCTTGCCCGACCATTTGGCATGGCAGCAAGCCAACGATGCAGCAACCCTTGAACGATTATTGAAAACTATAATCACAAGTACGGAAAATTTTAATAAACAAGATATAAAAAAATAAATTTTATCTAACCGGAGATTTTCGGTTCGAAAAGTAAATATGGATAATATAAAGGAATTTTTGGACGAACAGGTAAAACTGATTAATACAGTGGATTTTATCAGTGAAGATCCTGTACAGTTTCCACGTCAATACACGAAACTTCAAGATATTGAAATTGTTTCATTTCTTGTAGCTACGATTGCATGGGGGAAACGTACCATGATTTTGCGCGACGCCGAGCGAATGCTCGAAAAATTGGGAGACAGTCCTTATGAATATGTGATGAAAGGTGATTTTCAGAGGCTTGGAAATAAAAATGTCCATCGTACATTTTTTGAACACGATTTGAAGTTTATGTTACAAGGCTTTAAATCTTTTTATCAAAAATTTAATAGCATGGATGATTTTATGGCATCCTGTGACCATGCAGAACGCACTCCTCAAAAATTAGTTGCCACATTAAGTCGGTTTGCGTGCGAAGCTGCCGGAAATCAGACTAATTCGCGATGTTACTCCACAAATTTGAAACAATCTGCGCTGAAACGTGTGAATCTTGCCTTGAGATGGTTAGTAAGAGATGACGGAATCGTGGATTTAGGCGTTTGGAAATCGCTAAAACCGAGCGATTTATACATACCACTCGATGTTCATGTCGGGAATGTATCGCGTGAGTTGGGGTTGCTGAGTCGCAAACAGAACGACTGGAAAGCAGTAGAAGAACTGACTTCTGTCTTGCGTTCTTTCAATCCGCAAGACCCTATAATTTACGATTTTGCTCTTTTTGGGATTGGTGTTGGCGGAAAGTGAAAATAATAAAAATACTAAGAGGTTGTCTTTATTGCTCAGATAATCATAGAAATAATTATTTGAGTGAAATTAAACAACCTCTTAGTTGGTTTGTCTTGAATATAAGTTGAATATATACAAGACTTTATATATATAATATGGTTAAAAAGTAAAATTTTTTATTCCGTTTGCCGGAACACAAAACTTATATTGCCGATGTAACTGTTTGATATATCGGATTCGGGAAAAATTTGTTGTGACGTAACCTGGCGAAGAGATTGGTCAATAACAATATTTCCTGCAGTGATGGGATAGGATGGGGCGTTGCCGCTTTTAAGATGTTGATAATAAGAAGTTACATTCATCGTGATGGCATAGCTCACGCCTTTCGTTACATTAAAAGGCGCTATATCCTGTATAAATTCTATATCGTTGTGAGCCATTGGAATATACGTCGTTAGCAACACCGTTTTGGCATCTGCATCCCATAGAGTTACTCTCAAGTTTTCCTTGTGATTAGGAATTTTTACTATGATTGCATTAATTATTCCATCGACCTGAGGTGTAAAAACGAGTCCGGCTTCGGTATCCTCTGTAATCATTTGACTTGTAACGTCTCCGCTGCTAAATCCTGCTGCCGACAGATAAGCCTCCAGGGGGTCTTCTTCGGGAAAGGGATTATCGTCTTCACTCTTTTCACAGCCCGGAAAAATAGTGCCTATCATGCATGTAATCAGCGCTGTGTAAAGCCATCTTCGAATCTTTTCGCGAGAAAGAAGCCGGGAGAGACGTGATGTATTTTTATATTTCATTGTTAATTAGTCATTGTTAATTGTTAATTGTTCGATCAATACCCCGGATTCTGAGGCGTGATGCCCAGGTCGGTATATTGTTCGCTTAGCGGAATGGGGAGGCGATAGAAACGTCCGTTGACGTGATCCACTTTTGCGTGCAAGTGCTTGTGTACCCGTTGATAGAAAGCAAAACGCGTTGCGTCGGCACCGGGTAGTGCGCTGAACAGATTGACGTCGTCATAAGCCGGTTTGTAATATTCAAACTTGGGCACTCTTTCGAGGACGGTAGAGA
>JAITMM010000245.1 GCA_031277335.1 Tannerella sp.
TTCTTGATGGAGGAAGGATAGGCAAAGTCTTCCAAACTTTCGTATATGGCTGACTCGAAGAAAGGATGTGCCTCAGCCACTGTGCCTCCGAATACAATCATCTGGGGATCAACGGTCAACACCACCATCTTGACTGCTTCGCCCAAGTGTTTACCTAATTGGCTGTAGGCTTCCAGTGCTTTTGTATCTTGCTGTTTGGCAAGTAGATACATTTCCCCGCCATCGATTCCGTAAACATTTGAAAAGAATGAGCCGCTGGCATAATATTCGACGGTATGGTCTTTGTAGGGCAATGTCCCAAACTCGCCCGAACCGCAGTTGGCATCTTGCAACAGCCTGCCCTGCTGAATGATACCTCCTCCTAAGCCCGTCCCAACAGTTAATCCGACAAAATTCTCATAATCGCGACCGACGCCGAAATAACGTTCTGCCAAAGCAAAACAATTTGCATCATTATCCAGATATACAGGCATTTCAAATATTGCTTCCAATATTTTTTTCAAGTGCACTTCTTTCCAGTGAGGAATATTGGCTACATCGTAGACGATCCCCCTGATACGGTCTACAACGCTTGGTACGCCAATTCCTATTGCTTTGACTTTATCATTCATCACGCTGAAAATGACCTCTTTGATGACCTCGACCGTTTCCCATTCATCTTTCGGGTCTTTCGGTGTCTTCATCTGAAATTGTTCTTCTATCACCCCCTCCGTAAGCCTTGCGGCACGGATATTTGTTCCTCCTAAATCTACTCCAATGTACGTATGCATAAAATATAATAACTGAATAACTGAATAATACAATAACCGAATAATTGAATTTATGAATTATTTCTCACAATTTTCTGCGATCAACCTGTCCACAATCGGATCACCTAATTCCTTGGCTTTCTGCAATTCCCGACAGCCGGCTTCTTTCTTTTGCTGACGTATAAGGCTAATGCCGAGCAGCCGATAGCTTGCTGCAAATTGCGAATCTAAGGAAATCGATTTTTCTGCGCTGGCCTGAGCGTTGGCAAGATCTTGAAGTCGCAGATAGACAGAGGCTTCTTCGGCATAATAGACAGCGTTCAGCGTGTCGAGAGCAATGGCTGTCTCAATATCGTTAAGCGCCCCATCCAAATCGCCTGCACGGAATTTTGCCTGTTCGCGATAATAATAATAAGCATCGGAAACATTCCCTGAAAGCGCCCAGTAAAGCGTGTTATAATCCTTAACAGCAGAGGCATACTGCCCATACTGCAATTTTAAATCAATGCTTTCCTGCAAATAGGCAGCCGCTTCGGAAGGGATATTAATACTTTTCGCAACGGCGCTATCCATCCAGGCTATCAGCTCATTAGGATTGACGTTCGGCAAAAGCATGCGTGTCTGAACAGCTAAATAGTAAGATAGCGAAGAAGCAAACGGACTATTATTCACGGTCATATACAGATTGTGAGCTTTTTCAAAGTCGCCTTGATAAAAAGCAATGTCGCCTTCAAGTTGCCTGTATAACGGCAAGTCATTGAGTGCAATAGCCTGTTGGAGCTTTTCTGATGCGAGAGCTATATTCCAATCGTTCGATACTGCCGTGCTGTCATCGAGCAACACCTCATAAATCAGTTTGGCCTGACCATATAAACCCTCGTCTTCTTTCGGATTCTTTTTCAAATAGGTATTTAAATCCTCTTTGATTAAACCCATTATTTTTGTCTTATCATCCTGTGATTGAGCAAGTTCATTCTTGAAACGTGCATAATGTGAAGCACGGCTCAGATACCCGTCTGCCAAGTCGGGAAATGTAGCGATAAAATCGTTAAGTGTCTCTAAATAAGTGGATGGATTCTGCTGTGATGCATAAAACAACAACGCGAGTTGTGCTTCCTCTACATCCTGCGACCAGGCATTTCGGATGCCGATAGCAGAGAGCGATTTGCTTAAAATATCTAAAGAAGATATACGCAGGCTTTGTATGTAAGGCACTGATATTCCATACGTTTTGTTCTTCCCGGAGGCGTCGGCCTGCGTCAGGGCAAATACTTCTCCGTTGGCATTGAGTAAGGGTAGGCTGACCTGAGCAGAAGTCAAGGGAATATTGATTTTATAATAGTCGAAGGTGTTTTTAATTTTTGTAACCTCCTCTATAACACCTTTTTTTACAGGTTCTTTTCCCTGAGGCAAATATGCTTCCACACCTGTTGCAGGCATCGATGATGCAATCGGAAGAAAGGCAACGTTGCGCGTGACGGCCACTTTGAAACGGATCACATCATACACCTCATCTGCCCCAATAATATTATTTACATTCATTTTACGGCCATCGACATCGGTCACAACCGCACTTACTGCACCCATAAACAATGTATAATCCGAGACCGCTTCGCCTGTATTTTGAATGAAAAAACCATTCCCGTTCCTTACTTTCCCGTTTGCATCAAACGCTTCGATAGTAAAGACTGCTTTTCTTGCATTTTCAATCCATTTGGGGTTATCTTTTTGAGCTTGCAAAGAAAGCCCGCAAAGACATAACACGACCACAAAAATATTTTTCATCTTGTTACTTTTGATGATTTCTGCACAAAAATACTGTGTTTCCTTCAATTTCAAACAACTCATGCCATAATATTTGTTAAATGTAATTTTTCTTTACACTAACTCCACCACAAACTCTTTCAGTCGCATATCCTGCATTTCTTTTGGAACAGATGATTTGATAATCTTCAAAACCTCATTCAACATAGCCTTGCGCACATAATCGTTGCTGACAACCAATGACACTTCCCTATAGGCCGGAGAATTTTTAAAGTCCCTAAGATGAAGATGTTGCCCCTTGCCAAGCCGCATTGCCGACATTTCAGGTATAATCGTCATTCCACCATTATGGTCGACTACATGGATTAGCGTTTCAATGCTCCCGGCTTTGTATTGCACTGCCGGTGAGGCACTTTTGACACTCTGCTTCATCCGGCAAAGTCGCTCTATCTGTCCCCGCAAGCAATGTTCATTTTCCAGTAACCATATATGATTGATGTCGATAAGATTTAAATCTACCTCTTTTTCGCTGTAAGTCTTATCTTTGGGCGAAACGTAGGCATAAAATTTTTCGTAGTAAACAGGTATTTCAGTCAACCTGTCGTGATGCAATGGTCCGGCCAATAAACCGCCGTCCAGCATACCGTTTTGAAGTTTATTGACAATTTGAACAGTAGTATACTCGTGCAGTGTCAAAGAGATTTCATTCCTTTTTTCATTCTGTTTCTCAAGTAGTTCAGGGATAAGATAAGGCGCTATAGTCGGAATGACTCCAAGTCGGAAACTTCCCTTTACAATATTTCGTTCGTTATCGGCTATTTCCTTGATTTGACGGAAATGACGAAGCGAGACGCGAGCCTGCTCAATGATTTGACGGCCGATTGGAGTTGGTTCAACAGGATGCGTCGAGCGGTCGAATATCTTGATATTCAATTCGTCTTCCAATTTTTGAATCATCATGCTCAATGTCGGTTGCGTCACAAAACAAGACTCTGCTGCTTTGGCAAAGTGGCGATAACTGTCCACAGCAACTACATATTCCAACTGTTGTATATTTATATTCATCTCTTAATAGATTTTGTCGATGCAAAGATAGAAAATATCAGTGAAATTTATATATGTTATTTGAAAAAAACTGATTACTTTTGCATCAAATTAAATTTCAAATTTACTTTAAAATTATTAATTATCTAAAATTAAATTAGTTATGACAACAATTATCAATTCTCAACTCCCTGAATTTAGTGTTCAGGCGTTTCATGAAGGAGCTTTCAAGACAGTAAGCTCAAGTGATGTAAAAGGCAAATGGGCAATATTCTTTTTCTACCCTGCCGATTTCACGTTTGTATGCCCAACCGAGTTGGTCGACGTAGCCGAAAAGTATGCTCAATTCAAAGAAATGGGCGTAGAGGTTTACTCCGTAAGTACTGATTCTCATTTTGTTCACAAGGCGTGGCACGATGCTTCTGAGTCAATCCGCAAAATCAATTATCCGATGCTTGCAGACCCGACGGGTGTACTGAGCCGTGCATTTGGTGTAATGATCGAAGATGCCGGCATGGCTTATCGCGGCACTTTTGTTATCAATCCCGAAGGACAGATCAAAATTGCTGAAATTCACGACAATAATATAGGTCGAAACGCCGACGAGTTGTTACGCCTTGTTGAGGCTGCTCAATTTGTGGCTGCACATCCGGCAGAAGTATGCCCTGCAAAATGGCAGAAAGGCGGCGAAACGCTGAAACCAAGTATCGACTTAGTCGGAAAGATTTAAAACAGCTTCAACATGTTAGACGAATCATTCAAAGAACAGTTACGCGGAATTTTCGCAGGACTGAACAATCGTTTCCAACTTGATATTCACGTTTCTGCCGAACATGAGAGCCGCCGGGAGTTGCTCGAATTGTTAAATGGCGTGGCCGAATGTTCAGGTGGAAATATAACCTGTGAGGAGAAACCCGGCGCAGGACTTGAATTTTCATTGCTTAAAAACGGGACGCCAACAGGAATCAAGTTCAGAGGCGTCCCGACCGGACACGAATTTACGTCCCTTCTGCTGGCGATACTAAATAGCGACGGCAAAGGAAAAAATATTCCTGATGAAAGCATCCTGAAACGTGTTAGAGCTATAAAAGGCAATATTCGTCTGACTACTTACGTATCGCTGACATGCACGAACTGTCCCGATGTGGTGCAGGCTCTCAACGTGATGGCGATAGCAAATCCTCATATCTCACATGAAATGGTAGATGGGGCAATCAATCAAACAGAAGTGGACGCCTTGAAAATTCAGGGCGTCCCCGCTGTTTTTGCCGACGGCAAAATGATACATTCCGGCAAAGCTGATTTTGGAGAGTTGCTTGTAAAATTGGAGGCACATTTCGGAACTGAATCAGTTGAAGAATCTGCTGCCAAGGAATATGATGTGCTTGTTGCAGGAGGCGGTCCGGCAGGCGTGGCAGCAGCTATTTATTCGGCTCGTAAAGGATTGAAAGTAGGCG
>JAITMM010000002.1 GCA_031277335.1 Tannerella sp.
AACCGGAGTTGTCAAAGAATTGAGGAACCGTCAGGCCTTCACCAAACCCTCGATTGAGAAGAGGAAACAACGTATTCATGCGAAATATGTTCAGCATTTGCAGCAGGCTGAAGAATAAATAGTAAGGAAATCCCATTTTTATTTGTCTATTACATTTTTTCTTTATATTTTCGTTGCATGAAAGTCGAAATAATCGGCAAAAGTCGTTCATTAGCTTCTTCAGCGTAATGAATGGATTGATGTTGATAAAGCGATGAAAATCAGTAGCGACGTGTACAGATATATTGATTTGTTCATAAATTATTTGCAATATGAGAGGAATTATTCTTCTCATACCGTGTCATCTTATATGATTGATATCAAGCAATTTATGTCGTATATTAAAGAAAATTCGGAATCTGCGTCTTTTGACGTGAAATGGGTTGATTCCGATCAGATTCGGAACTGGATGATGTCCTTAATAGAACAAGACATCACGTCGACATCAGTGAATCGCAAGATAAGCGCATTGAGATCATTCTTTAAATTTCTTGTCAGGCAAGGCGAAATTACAAACAATCCGCTTCTTACAGTATCAGGTCCTAAGACAGGCAGCCCCATTCCTTATTTCGTCCGCGACAACGAGCTCAGCTTATTACTTGACAGTGATGAATTTGGCAATGATTTCACCGGAGTCAGAAACAGATTGATACTCGAAATGCTGTATGAAACGGGTTTAAGGCGGTCGGAGTTGGTGAATATCCGCTTGGCCGACGTAGACTTTGAGTTGCGGCAAATCAAAGTGACCGGAAAAGGCAATAAACAGAGAATCATTCCGTTTGCATCACGTATATATGATATGATGGTTCAATATTTAGAGTTGAGAAGCGAGTTTTCGAATTCAGACGGCGATTATTTTTTTATCCAAAAAAAAGGACGCCGATTGACACCTTCGACAATATATTATATTGTACGCGCGAGCCTGTCAGGGATTCCTATGCTGGCTAAACGAAGTCCTCATATACTGCGACATTCATTTGCAACAAGCATGTTGAATGACGGCGCAACTTTAAACGCTGTCAAAGAACTGCTGGGTCACAGCAGTTTAAACTCAACATCAGTTTATACACATATCACATTTGAAGAATTAAAAAAAATGTATCATGCTCATCCAAGAGCGAAAAAACAAGGAGGTAATTATGGAAATTAGAATTCAAGCCATTCGTTTTGACGCGGCCAAACAGTTAGAAACGTTTATTCAGAAGAAAGTTTCTAAACTCGAACAATTTCATGACAAGATTTTATCTGCGGAAGTTGTGCTGCGCGTGATTAGACCCGAGACTGCCAATAATAAACAGGCTCAAATCCGTTTAACAATTAAAAATAATGATTGCTTTGCCGAAAAGACAAGCGACTCATTTGAGGGCGCTATCGATGATGCCGTCGCTGCATTGGAGAAGCAATTGATCAAAATGAAAAAGAAAATACGAAAAAATGATATGCCGATAGACGAGGTTGTAGCTACTCTAAGCGACGATCAGGAATAAATAAAAGATATAAAACTTAGCAGCCTGTAAAAAAAACGAATAAATATTTTGGCATATTGCAAATAATGTCTATCTTTGCAGCCGTTTCGCCAAAAAAAGGCAGTTTGGCTTTTTGAAAAAAACGGCATGCCTCTTTAGCTCAGCTGGCCAGAGCACGTGATTTGTAATCTCGGGGTCGTTGGTTCGAATCCGACAAGAGGCTCAAGCGGGTCAAAGAAAAGACAGGCAACTACTGATTTTTGGAGAAAATTTTGATGTCAACCGGACAACATCCGGAAGAAAAAATGATTCAGAGACGATGGGCGAAACGTTTGAAATTTCAATGTCCACTCATAAGTCGGGATGAGAAGGGATAGCATACAAAAATGCCTGTGTAGCTCAGCGGTAGAGCACTTCCTTGGTAAGGAAGAGGTCCCGAGTTCAAGTCTCGGCACCGGCTCGAAAAAAAGAAGAAGATAATAAAAATTTTTAAAACATAGAGACAACTTATTTATTATGGCAAAAGAAAAATTTAACAGGGTAAAACCGCATGTCAACATCGGTACGATTGGTCACGTAGACCATGGTAAAACGACTTTGACCGCCGCCATCACGACCGTGCTGGCCAAGAAAGGTTGGTCCGAGATACGTTCTTTCGACTCCATTGACAATGCGCCGGAAGAAAAGGAAAGAGGGATAACGATTAACACGTCTCACGTTGAATATGAGACAGCTAACCGTCACTATGCTCACGTAGACTGTCCGGGTCACGCCGACTACGTCAAGAACATGGTTACAGGTGCCGCCCAGATGGATGGCGCCATCATCGTAGTAGCCGCCACTGACGGCCCGATGCCTCAGACGCGCGAACACATTCTGTTGGCACGTCAGGTGAACGTCCCCAAGTTAGTCGTGTTTATGAACAAATGCGATGCCGTCGATGACGAAGAAATGTTGGAACTGGTGGAAATGGAAATGCGTGAACTGCTGTCATTCTATGACTTTGACGGCGATAACACACCGGTTATCCGCGGTTCTGCATTGGGCGCTTTGAATGGAGATCCCAAGTGGGAAGAGAAAATCGTAGAATTGATGGAAGCCGTCGATACATGGATTCCGTTGCCTCCGCGCGATATTGACAAACCGTTCCTGATGCCGGTAGAGGACGTATTCTCTATCACAGGTCGTGGAACAGTGGCTACAGGCCGTATCGAAACTGGAGTAATCAAATCAGGTGAAGAGGTGGAAATCATAGGTTTAGGTGCTGAAAAGATGAAATCCGTCGTCACAGGCGTCGAAATGTTCCGCAAGATATTGGATAGAGGCGAAGCAGGTGATAACGTAGGTTTATTGCTGCGCGGTATTGACAAGGACGAAATCAAGCGCGGAATGGTGCTCGGACATCCGGGAAAAGTAAAACCTCACTCACGCTTCAAAGCCGAAGTGTATATCCTGAAAAAGGAAGAAGGAGGCCGTCACACGCCGTTCCACAACAAATACCGTCCGCAATTCTATATCCGTACGCTTGACGTAACGGGCGAAATCACCTTGCCGGAAGGCGTAGAAATGGTGATGCCGGGTGACAAC
>JAITMM010000029.1 GCA_031277335.1 Tannerella sp.
GCGCTGCAGAGCGGCTATTCCTATACGATGCGGATGCAGATCGGCGATTCGCCCCTGCTGACGGACGACGAGCCGCCCAAGGGCTTCGTCCCCTATATCGGCGCCTTCTGGAAACACAATCAGGTCGGCGAGCGGCTGATCCGCATGCCGAGGATTCTCAACGACTCGGCCGACGGCGTCTGGACGGCGCACGTCATCGAGGGCAAGAGTTGGATCCTGCTCGACACGCTGGCATCGCCCGGCGGGGGCGTCTGGACTTCTTCTCCCGCCGAACTGGGAAACACCGGCGTGGAAAGCTTTACGCTGTCGCCTCCCGACGCCTCCACCTTTGTAAGCGGCTTCCTGCGCGCCGACACGGCCACGGGCTACAGGCCGGGAGACGAATATATCTACTTCCGCATCGGACTGGTCGGCACCGTGCCGGAAGATTCGGTGCGCTACGGCACCGTCCTGCTGACCTACGGACACAACAACTATCGCCACCGCATCTGGATCCGTCAGGGCGAAGCGGCGGACTACGTGATGCGCAACGAAGATGCGCTCACCGGCGGCACACGCTCGCTGACGGTGGAATTTTCACCCTATAACCTGACAACCAAAGACTTGCCCGAATACACAGGCACGCCGACAAGTTTTAAGGTAGACCCCCGCGGCGGCGAACCGGTGGAATATCCCACGCAGGCCGGAGCCTTCTGGTACTGGGCGGTGGACAATACAAATGCCACCGACTATCTGCGCATCGCCTTCCATCCGGCCATGCCCCCCGACTATTCCGCCTGGTCGCCCGGATGGCTGAATGAATCCATCAACACCGGCTATGACACCTGGGAAGAAGTGACGCAAAGCGTTTTCAACTCCGAGACATGTCCTCCCGGCTACCGCCGCCCCCGCGACGGAGCCATAGACCAAGCCGTGCCCAGTCCCGCCATCAACGACAGCGAAATACGCCAAAGCCTCTGGCTGAATCCCCCGACAGGGACAAACGACAATACGGACAACTCCGTCTGGGGCTATTATGCAGACGGCTACTTCGACCGGCTCAACCTGCAACCGCCGCCGACATCCGGACCCGGAGGCGCTATCCCCATTGGAACGGACCTGGTGGAGTTAGTGGCCGTCAGACCGTCTACAAAGGATGTGGGCTATATGGGACGCCTCGTGTATAATCCGAACAACTTTGCATCCCTGTTCTTTCCGGCTGCCGGTCAGCGCAGTTCCAACGGCACCAACTTCGGCGGTCTGGGAAGCCCAGGGCACGGCGGATTTTACTGGACAGCTACCGTCAATGCCCTATCGCTTCATTCTGTATGGGGACTTGATTTTTTTTCAGGAGTATACGACTCCCCCGATGAATTTGAAATGGCTACCAGTTTTACACTGGGAGAAGCAATGAGCATCCGATGCGTCAAGTCGGACGAGCCTGACTTCCTTATCAGCCGCGAGAGCTGGCTGGAAGACCCCGCCACGCCCGAAAACTACAACACACCTGCCAACAAGGTAAAAGGCGTCGGCAAACCCGGTTCCCCGCGGGCAGGGCTGATCAATGAATATTACGACACCAATATCTACGGCAGGGAAGGCGCCGTGGACGGCAACACCTCCGGGCCGGTCATTGACTACCTGGTCGAAGAAGACCGTATCTATATCAAGAACATCACCCCGGGATCTACCAATTTTGAGTGGGTGAGAGATGACACCATGCCAAACTATACACCTTTAAGTTTTCCGGGAGCCGGAACCGCCCTCTCATTTAACCCGACAGCCGGCGACGGAATCGAAATCGGCGGCACCAGCGGCAACGGCAACGGCTACTACAGCATCAAATACAATAACCCGAACAACGGTCCGGTAGTGCACACCGTCCAGGTGACCAACGTCCGCGACGGCTTGGACACGGCACATCCCCTCTTGATTGAGAACCGGGCCGATCTGATGGCGATTGACGACGACTTCACGGCCAACATGCTTCACTACGAGATAGCCTGGGACATCGACATAAGCGATGCACCGTGGGATCCGCTCAGCAGCCTTGGGTCCGGGCCGCAAGGCTTTCAGGGCACCTTCTACGGCAACTTCTATGCCATCGACGGAATGACCATCACGCAGGACGAAGCGGATAACACCGGTTTTTTCTCTTTCTACACATGCGGCTTATTCGCCCTATTGGATGGTGGCCGGATTCAGGCTCTCGGCGTTACCAACGTGGACATCAACTACGAGGATTTCGGCATGCAAGAGTTCGCCGGCGCCGGCGCCATTGTAGGCGCTAACAATTTTAACTCTTTTGCGGGGCAAATCCTCGATTGTTACAGCAGTGGCACGATCATTGTATCGGGCGCCATTCACGAATTGGCAGGCATTGGCGGTATTATCGGGAGCACTTATGCGAGCTTCGGGAACATGCTTGTCTCCCGCTGCTACTCCTCTGCCGACGTCTCTGCCGACGGCGCCTCGGGCGGCATTGTCGGTAATCTCAACAGCGCTGAACTTTCGCAGTGTTTCACCACCGGCGATATCTCTGACATAACTCCCGTCCCTGTGGATGAAAGAGCCTACACCGGTGGCGTGGTCGGTGCAGTCGGAGGCATCTCCATCATCACAGCCTGCTACTCGACCGGTACGGTGCACGGCTACACGGCCGTGGGCGGCATCCTTGGAGAGGTGGAGCAGGGCAATGATGATAGACCTGATGGCACGGTGATCTTAACCAACTGTTTCAGCACGGCCGATATCTCCGGCTTCAACGAGGTGGGCGGCATTGTGGGACGCATCACGCAAGGCAGTGAAGTCTCCCACTGCGTGGCACTTAACCGCTCGATTCTTATTGCCAGCAATTCGGCCAACGACATCGTTGTCGGCAACGACATGGGCGGCACGGTGCTTAATAACCATGCCTACGAAAACATTTCGGGCTTTATCGGCGACTGGGACTTTACCACCGCAACCACCTTCTCCAGCTACATACCCGGTCTCACCTGGAACATCGCCAACTGGCGGATGAAGACCTCGACCGAGAACTCCACCTACGGCACGAACGCCAACCTGCCCATCCTCAACAACGTGACCATCGGGCCGCAGAATCCGATCCTGGTACCTTGACTTTAAATTGATTGATCATTTTTAAAGTATCGGTTTTAAAAAAGCCCGCTCTTTTGGAGCGGGCAGGCATGTTATGATATTGGCTGTCAAACAATAACTACATTACTGCTGTAAGTTCATTACCTATCGTGTGCAGGCCATTGATAATTTTACGGCGTTGTGCCGGACGGGGTACACGGTAACGTGTCATATAGTGCCCCAGCAGCCGCTGATTGATGCCGGTGATGCGCGACAATGCAGCGCGGCTGATAATTCCGTCAAAGGGATTTTTTGTTTTTTTGAAAAAAGGTTGTATATTTGCGGTTCAGAAATTAAGGAAGAATATGGAAGCAAATGCAAGAACATTTATTGTACATGCAGTCAGTACAGAGCAGGAAGATAC
>JAITMM010000250.1 GCA_031277335.1 Tannerella sp.
CTCGCCTTCAGAATAATAGGAGATGTTGTCCAGTTGTGCCATTCTCATTGGAAACTTTTCGTTGATATTCGTCGCAGTAAGACCGGTCGGAAGCGTTTTTACGCCGGTATTGGCAAGCAAGATGATTTTGTCGCCGTTCTTCAATTCAAAGGGCAACTGTGGAAGCATTTGAGTGGCTTGTCCATTGCGGGCAATTCTATCTCCCGGTATCAATACGCTTTCCATCAATGTATTGCCTTGAAATCTCAACACCCAAAGGCTGTCAATATAACATTCGCTGGCTGTCGCCGTACTGTAGGTGAAGATTTGCGCATCGGACAATTTGAGCGTAATCCGTGTGTCCGGATTGTCCGGGATTTCGGGGAAATTCAAACCTGTTTCGATCTCGTTGTTGCAAGCCATTAAAAATAAGATACTTGCTGCTAAAAATGTTATTCTTTTCATTTCATTAAAATTTATTATTCATCTATTAAAACGCCATACATAAATTAATGTACTCCTAAACAAAAGTGCTGCAAAGGTACGTTTTTTTCTCCAGACTGCCAAAAAACACCGTACAAAAAAATGTTAAAAATACGGAAAGGCGGTAAAAAAAAAGGAGGAAAAAACAATTTTCCTCCTTCTCAACTTTTAATATTATTGCTTATGAAACAATACTTTTTCTGATTACGGTTGTTTCTTCACGCCTATTTTATGCGTGATATTGCCCAATTGAAATGTAATTGTACCCTCCGTAAATGTTGATGTCGTGGTTACTATAATCGGAGCATCCGTAGCGGTCAGTGTCGCGGTCGGAGACGGTGAAGTAACTGTCATGGAACCGGAAGGGGTAGCATCCGTATTCATGGTATTTACTGTTCCCGCTCCCAATCCTGTCATTTCGGCAGGCAATTGATATCTTACCGTTGCAATCGTAACGCCGCTCGCCCCTGCCGCAACATAAGCCGAATCAACGCTTGATACGATGGCATACTGACCGTTGGACGTGATATGGCTGGAGCCGTCTTTCACTTCTACGGTATATTCTATATTGCTGCCTGGATTGTTAATAGCCTCAAAATCAAGATTATAACCTGGACTGCTCACCCTGTTAATCGTAAAGATATAATGAGAGCTGCGCTTAACATCAACAAACTGTTTATAGGTTGGAGAGGTCGCATAAGCATCGTAGAAATCCAGACGCCAATAAACAGTACCATCTGTGAACAACAAGTACGGCCTTTCTACGTCGAAAACTGTAGGAGAAACGCTATTTCCCAAATTATCTCTCATGCTTGAATTATATTCATAAACATAAACCATTTTCGGATCAGAGGTGTTTGCATCAAACTGGAGGAGTCGGAGATGTTCAGGTATTAGGTGAACAGAGGAGGATGGAATACCCGTAACTGTGGCAGATGGTTGAATTTGCCCTTCAACCGCATGATTCCAAAAATTATAGTATACACCATTTGGCCAAACATTTGAACCGGTCAAATCCGTAAACGTTTCGCCTAATCTCACCTGAATTTTGGCAACGGCGCGAATCATTTCGCAGGAATACGCAGTAGTACCGGGCCAACTATCAATTTTTCCATACATCGGAAGATGTTCGCCTTCAAGATAATAGTCTCTTACGTTCGGTGAACTCGCGCTCAAGGGGAAAAAAGTGTTGATTGTCGTCGTATCAATGCCTGCCGGAAAGGTAGTTCTGCCAGAATTGGCAATAAGAATAATCTTGTGACCGTTTTCCACTTCAAAAGGTAATTGCGGAAGCATTTGGGTAGCCTGACCGTTGTAGGCAATATTCGCTCCATTTATCAAAACGGCAGTATCCAGCGTATTGCCGTTAAATTCCAGTACCCAAATTTCATCAATAGTACATTCGCTTACAGTCGCCGTGCTGTAAGTGAAAACTTGCGCATCGGGCAACTTGAGCGTAATCTGACTGTCCGGGATTTCCGGAAGGTTCAAATCCGTATCAATCTCGTTATTGCAAGCCATTAATAATAAGACGCTTGCTATCAAAAATGTTATTCTTTTCATTACGTTAAATTTATAATCATTTATTAAAATTTTCATACACACAGATGTTTTTTTGAAACAAAAGTGCAGCAAAGATACGACTCTTTTTTGAATTACAAAGAAAAAATAAAAAAAATTTTGTTAAATAGCATTTTATATCGAAAAATTGCATCTCGCATCCATAAAAAAACGCCTGCCAATGCCCCCACATGCAAGGCGACTTGAAAAGCCAAACCTTCATAACTGCAGGTGAGCGAAGCCTTACCTGCGGAAAGAAGAACGCCGAAATAAACTCCGCAGGAGTGAAATCCGGATAACCCCTTGCCCCCCCGTGGGGGTTGGAGGGCTTGCCCGGGGCTTTTCCCTAATTCACCACAATCGGAAAACTGAAAATAATACCCGTGCTCTCATACTTCCAATCATCAAATCCGACAAAAACTCCAAGCCGTCCCAAATCGCCGAATCCGATGGAATAACCCGCTTCTGAATGATTGACACCGCGCAAAAACAGCGTTTTCACATGCAAATCTTCCTCCAGGGGATATTTTTGCAGAAAGGGAAGCCGCTTAATCAGCAGATAATCGGAAGTATAGGAAACGTGCGCCTGCAACCACCGGTCGTTCGTAGCAAAACGGTAATTGTCCGGCAGCGCAAAACTGTTGTATAGAGATTTGTCGGTGATAAACAGTTCGTTGGTTAGAAAATGCCTGTAATCAGGCAAATAAGTCCGATCATTGTTCAAAAACATCCCCGCATTGACACGGTAGCGCAAACTGCTGAAAATATCCAGTTTAACATCCTGAACAATAGACAATTCCAGCCTGTCATACGACGGATTCACCGTTTTACCGCCGGGAAAAGCCTTTTCGTAACTGAACAAAAAAGTCGGATACGCCGAACGGCTGTAATATTTCCGCCCTTTTGTAACATAGTAATAATAGCGCGGTGTATATTCGATTGAAATATAAGCCGTTAGTTTGTCCGTAGGGGCAATTCCCGGCGGCTCCCCTACCCCATCGCGGTCGCCGACTATCGGAATATTCGGGTCGGGCGTCCGTTTGAAAAAGTTGAAGGACGTGTTGTTGGACAGTTCATTGCGCTTTTCATAATCAATCCGCGTGTTCAGCCGCAAGCCGTTTGCCAAATCAATGTAATTGGAAATGCCCGCAAAGCGGCTCTGGTAAAACTTTGCCGTGTTTTCGGCGAAAACAAGCGAGGCAATCGCATTGAAAAACCGGTTCGTCCCCCGCGCTCCCGCAAAATCCCGCGTCGTATTTCCCATGGAAACAGCCAGATACCCGTCGCGCATGGGAGCGTAGGTCATCGAAGCGTCGGCTCGCCAGACCAGGGCTTTGCGTGCTGTTGTGTAATAGACTGACGGTTTGAATATTATGCGACTATTTTCGGTATAATCATACGACAGGCTCAATTTCTGTCCCAGCCAAAATCCGTCCACGAAATTAAATTCGGGGCAAACTTTCGTAAACCCGTCAAAATCAAGGCGTACCTTTTTACCGATTTTTTTCTCGTTGCCCCCGACAATCGCGCCCAGCCACGTTGCGGGCTTCCGGTTTTTCACGGAATCGGCAGTTTCCAGCGAGTCGGCTATCTCTTTCAGACTGTCGCGCACGAGGTAACTTTGCAATTCTTCGATGCTGAGCGGCGCCTTCCGGGAAATTTCCCAGAATGTCGAATCACGCAACAGCGCCAGCGTATCTTTCGTTACCTTAATCAATGAATCCGGACGTGTTAAATTCAAATTCCGCTTCTGCTCGCGTTCCGCGTCGGTTTCGGTTGTTTCCGTGATTAGTTTTGCCATTTTACGCGCTTCGCCTGTCGTCAATTTGTCCTTGCCCGCGAGTTCTTCGAGTTGCTGCTGCTTTTGTTGCAGTTTTTGCTGTGTTTTCGTTGATTTTTTTGAGTTGGTAACGACGACTTTTGCCGGTTCCTCATTCATCGTTTTTGCCGTCTGTTCAGAGAATAAACCGTTGGTTTCCACATTTTTATATTGTATGGAAGAATAGAATTTTCCGTAGCCTTTTATTCCTATTATATTGAGATTCAAAGACATATCATAAGAAGTCGG
>JAITMM010000092.1 GCA_031277335.1 Tannerella sp.
GGCCCGCTGTCCATTTCGATCATCCGCAACCTGTTGACGGACAGCCCTCAAGTCCAGCAAGTGCCCGAAGGCGCCCAGACCGATAAGGGTGTGCTGGAGTCTGTATTTATGGGATTGGCCGTTTCTCCCGACAAAAGTATCATCTATGTTGCAGGAGGACAGGCAAATAAGGTATATCTTTTCGACGCGGCAACCGGCGCTCCGGCAGGCGAGATCGACTGTTCCTACAAAGACGAAACGATTGACTACTCGCACGGTTACATCGGCGACATGACGCTTTCGCGTGACGGAAAAACCCTCTACGCCGTAGACCAGATCAATTTCCGCATGGTGATCCTCGATACCGGATCGCGCACGTTGGCGCACAACGTGCCGGTGGGGCGCTATCCGTTCGGCATCACGCTTTCGCGGGACGGGAAGAAAGCGTATGTAGCCAATGTGGGAATGTATGAATACAAGCCTTTTACGTTCACCGACTCGCTTCGGGAAGGACAAGCCATGCTGCCGTTTCCGCCTTTCAGTTACCTGTCCGAAGATTCGGAGAAGGGGATGATTATCGATTCGATTAAGGTTGAGGGACTTGGCAGTCCGAATACGCCTGAAAGTTTTTCGGTATTCACCATCGACCTGTCCGACCCTGCAAAGCCCTACGTGAAGGCCCGCACCAAGACCGGCGTACTTGTAGGTCAACCGGTAGATGGCATCCCTGCCGTAGGCGGATCGAGCCCCAACTCGCTGGTAGCCACCGACCAATATGTGTTTGTGACTAACGCTACCAACGACAATATCTCGGTCATCAGCATCGAAAAGGATACGGTAGTTGCCACGATTCCACTGTCCATAGACCGTAGATTGAAGTCGTTCCGGGGCATCATCCCCTTCGGTTTGGCCTTGTCGCCCGACCAAAAACGGCTCTACGTGGCCGAGTCGGGCATCAATGCCGTAGGAATAATCGACGTGGCTACCTTGAAATTGACGGGTCATATCCCGGTTGGATGGTTTCCGTCGAAACTGCAAGTCACGCCCGACGGCAAAAAACTTATCGTGGCCAATGCCAAAGGCTGGGGCAGCGGTCCCAACGGCGGCTCCACATTTACGAGAGGTCCCGAGGGCAGCTATATCGGAGCGCTGATGAAAGGCAGCGTGTCCGTCATCGACATCCCGTCGGACGGCGAACTGAAGAAACTGTCTCAGCAAGTGGTCGATAACAACTTCCGTTTTACCAAGACAGCCGACCCCGGCTTCGACTGGCGGCGCAACAATCCGGTGCCGCTATACCCCGGCGAGAAAGAATCGCCCATCAAGCATATCGTGTTCATTTCGAAAGAGAACCGCACGTATGACGAAATATTCGGACAAGTGACCGGCGGAAAAGGCGATGCGTCGATTGCCCGTTTCGGATTCGATGCAGACATAACAAACCGCGCCGGAACGCTTTCACTTGAAGACGTTACCGTCTCGCCCAACCATCTTGGACTGGCCGGTCAGTTTTCCATCAGCGACAATTTCTATGTCGATTCAGACGTGTCGGCCGACGGACACCGCTGGCTTATCAATTCGTATCCAAACGAATGGACGGAAACAACCGTTGCAGCAAACTACGGCGGAAACAGAAGTTTTCGACAAGGTTCGAAAGCGCCCGGAGTATATGCCATGAACAGTTCAGCCGGAGCAATTTATCCCGAAGATTACAATGAGGCAGGCTCGATATGGGAGCATTTCGACCGTCACAATGCAAGTTTCTTCAACTTCGGATTTTCCACCATGTTCGAGCCGGCCTCCTACAAGGTTGATTATCTGCACGAAGGAATACGCCATTTGGTCAACTTCCCGCTTCCGACCGAACGGCTGCTTCAATTTACTTCGCATCAATATCCTACCTACAACCTTGAAATTCCCGATCAGTTCCGTGTATCTCAGTTCATTAAGGAATTTAACGAGAAATGGATGAGCGGACAGGATTCGATGCCGCAGCTTCTCACCGTCATCATCCCCAATGACCACGGCGCCGGAGAACACCCTGACACAGGCTATCCTTTTAACTCCAGCTATATGGCTGATAATGACTTAGCCGTCGGACGGATTGTCGAGTTTCTGTCGCACACGCCTTATTGGCAAAATATGTGCATCGTGATTACGGAGGATGACGCGCAGGGTGGAGTTGACCATGTCGATGCCCACCGCAGCGTACTGATGGTCATTTCGCCCTGGGCAAAGAAAGGCCACGTCAGCCATACGCACGCCAGCTTCGGAAGCATTTTCAAAACGTTTTGGAACATACTCGGCCTGCCTTACATCAATCAATACGATGCCGGGGCAACCGACTTGGCGGACTGTTTCAGCGATACGCCGGACTACACCCCTTACCAAGCCTCGCCGGTAGATCCGCGGCTGTTCGATCCCGTTGTGGCCTTGTCGCCGTTCAACGAATCGTTCGACTGGAAATCGATGAAAGCAGCTGAGCCAATTGACTTTGTGCCGACGATGATCAACGACAGCAAGGAACGGGACGAATACAGGTTGGAGTATCGCGAGAAAAAGGAATAGGTTTAATTACAGTATGTTAGTCCGGTTTATGCGCAGGAAGAAGACTCATCTACGATAAATCTTTTCCCTGCATTAGACAAGGCTATGTCGTAAGCCGCATAGTAATTTGCGATTAAAGCCGACCATTCAGCTTTGGTGGCCAAGTTGAAACATTTCTTTTTGATAGCTTGCAATTCAGGTGTTTCCTTTTTGATAAGTTCAATCAAAATGCCTGATATTGTTGACACTACTTCATTGTAGTTATTGTCTGAACGATGCACGACAGAAACACCTTCATTGATTTCATTGTCAGGAATAATGCTTTTTGCCCACATCCCGAACCCGGCCAGGTCGGTGGTGATTGTCGGAATGCCGAATGCAATACTTTCAAGCGGAGTATAACCCCATGGTTCATAGTATGATGGGAAGACAGTGGCATCCATGCCGATTAAAATATCGTAGTATTCACTGTTCACAATCCCATCCTGTCCATCAAGATAGCATGGTATAAAGATGATTTTTAGCTTATCGCTTGATCTGTTTGTAAATCCTTTATAAGCAATATGATTCATTATCCTGTCATCTTGCATCTGATTGAGCCAGTGAGTAATAAACGGTTTTTGCATCTGTTCCGATGTCTGTTCGTTTCTCCTTAAAATCTCTTTCAGGTCTGCACGCGGCGCGTAAATCCATGCCGGAATCATTACGAAGGCAATTACGTTGCGTGTCAATTGTTTAGATATGCGAGCCATATTAATGGCATCTATAAATACATCAATCCCTTTGTTGCGGTATTCATATCTGCCGCTTGTCGAAACAAGGAATGCGTTAGGATCAATTGTCGAACCCGTGAGTTTGGCCGCAATGTTGAGAAGCGTCTGACGAGCTTTATATCTTTTGACAGCATATTGTTCATAATCAGGCACAAAGCTCGGTTCAAATCCATTAGGAGTGATCACGTCCGGCTTTTTACAAAGCAACTGTTTACATTCCAATGCAGTGATTTGGCTCACCGTCGTGAAGCAATCGGCAAAGTGTGCCGTTTGTTTTTCGAGCGAATGTTTGGCTGCCATATTCAGTTCATGCGCCATCCTGTCGCCGTTATATTGTTCCATATAATCGTATAACGGCTTATAATTGCCTGCAATAGAGCGTCCTATTGATGTCGCGTGTGTCGTGAAGACTGTTGCAATCGCCGGACAATTTTTACGGATATAAAGAAGTCCCATCCCCAGCATCCACTCATGAAAATGGGCTATCACTTTGCTTTTTTCCAAATGATGAAACGTATAAAAACTTTGAATTACGCGTGCGACAGAGTATGCAAAAATACACGATTCGTCATAGTCGCCGTAGGAATGTGATGAGTCAACGTTAAACGACTCCCACATAGAGAAATACAGCATATCACGGTCAGCAAATAGCTGTTTATAGTCGACTAATATTGCAGGCGGCTCGCCGGGAATTTTCCATCGTCCGGTCTTGACGCTGAATTTTTCGACGTTTGCTACTGATTCGACCCAATCTGCAAATAACGAAGTATCTTCTTCAAACTCCGGACATGGTTTTCCTAAATCAGGGCCAATGTAGATATGTTGATCCTCAAACTGTTGATGAAGTGTGTTGGCTTTTGTCGATAGTACGGTGTAGATGCCTCCAACCTTATTGCAAACTTCCCAACTACATTCAAAATGATAATCGTTCATTTTCTATTACGTCCTTGAAAACCTTGATAATAAGAACGAATCGTTCGGATATCCTCGTCCGGATTACTTGTCGGGTAGAATGTCCCCATAAAACCCATTTCCTTTTTTCTGTAATCTATATATGCCAACTGTATTGGGACACATGCTTTTAGCGCAATATAGTAGAACCCTTTTTTCCATTCGCTGACTTTCTTTCGCGTACCTTCAGGGGTGATTGCCAAGTGCATATACTTATATTTTTCAAACACTTTAACCATCTGATCAGTAACAGATTTTTGCTTGCTTCGATCAATAGGAAAGCCGCCCAATTTTTTAAAAATGATATTCAGAGGAAAGAAAAACCATTCTTTTTTCATCAAAAAATGGGCTTTCTTGCCAATGGCGCGATAAAAAAGCTGCCCCCAAATAAAGTCGTAATTACTTGTATGAGGGGCTACGCAAATCACACATTTGGGCATATTTTCTCCAATATTTCCCAATTTCCATCCCAACTTGCGTAGAATCCATTTATAAAACGCTGACCCTTTACTTTTTGCAATCTTTTTAGTTTGTGCTGCTTTGTCTGAAATTTGTTTCAATTCAATTGAATTACAGGACTTTATATATTTATCGAGTCCAGCGCCTGATTCACCTTTCTTGTGGCGTCGGCAGATGCAATAAATGCTTCATTTTCAGCATCTGATAGCGGGAACTCTATAATTTTTTCCCATCCGTATTTACCTAATGACACGGGTACGCCTATTGCTAAGTCGCTCTGGCCGTATTCACCGTCAACCAGCACGCCGCACGGGATAATTGACCGATGGTCTTTGAGCATGGCTTCGGCCATGGCGGCGGCGGCGGCTCCGGGAGCGTACCAGGCTGAAGTGCCCAATAGTCCGGTCAACGTTGCGCCACCAACTTTCGTAGCTGCAACCACCTCATCCAGAGCTTCTTTAGAAAGAAGATGCGTCACAGGAACGCCTTTACATGTAGCCAATGAGACGAGCGGCACCATCGTTGTATCTCCGTGCCCGCCAATGACAGTAGCTTCGATATTATTAATGTTGACATTCAGCGCTTTGCTCAGATAGTATTTGAATCTTGCGCTGTCTAATGCCCCACCCAGCCCTAAAACTTTGTTTCGCGGCATGCCTGAAATTTTTGTCGCTAAATAGCACATCGTATCCATCGGATTGCTGACTACGATGATGATGGGTGCGGGAGTAAAAGCTAATACATTATCTACTACCGACTTGACAATTCCTGCATTGACTCCTATCAATTCTTCGCGCGTCATTCCGGGTTTGCGCGGGATTCCGGACGTGATGATGACCACATCCGATCCCGCAGTAGCTTGATAATCATTCGTAACTCCCACTACGCGCGAATTTATTCCCAGCAAAGTGGCTGACTGCATGATATCTATTGCTTTCCCTTCGGAAATACCCTGTTTGACGTCGAGCAAGACAATCTCCGACGATACATTGCGAATTGCCAATACGTTGGCACAAGTTGCGCCTACATTTCCGGCGCCTATAACTGTAATTTTCGTTGACATAATTACAAAATTTTGTAAGTGAAGAGCACAAAGCTACGGAACTATTTCCAAATGAAGAAATATTTCCGTAGATTATTGTGACAGATATGATGTTTTATGATCCTGTCAGCTCCTCAGGTTTCAATCCTGTGATCTTGACAACTTTTTCAAGGCTGTCTCCGCTTTCGAGCATTTTCTGAGCAATCTCCTTTTCAGTCCTCTTTTCAATTTTGTCAAAAACAAGATTGGAAAGCTGATTGATTCCTTCGAGCACTTTCAGATTGCCGGTGTTTCCTTTGATATTCATGCCAAAGTAAGAATCTTTTTTCTTATACCCGGCCATATAGAAAGCTGCAGAAAGCAAAATAGCCGTAATCAGCTTGACATCATATTCGCTACCGGCAAATAAGGGAGCAAATCCTTCGGCCATGACGGCGATCTTTTTCTCCCTGTCGGCAAGCATAGGTTCAAGCAAGGGTGAATCTTCCACAATCTCCCATGCAAGAACCTGTTGGATAGACTTTTTCTTCCATACAATGTCAAGAATAGACTCCAGCGTGTCTTGATACGTATCCCTTGTTTTAGACTTTCTCTTGCTGTCGCTGAACAAGTCAATCCAGTACTCCCAACGACTGATAAACTGGTCTATAATGTCGTCCAGATCTTTAAAACGTTTGTTTATTATGAGTGGACTAACATTGGAATATTTTGATATCAGATTGATAGATAAAACGGTAAAACCTTTTTCCTTTACAATCTGATAAACTGCATCAAAAATATTCTTCTTAATTTCAGCATTTGTTCGTCTGATTCTTTTCGATGACTCTTCGCCATCATATATTAAATTTTCATTTTCCATTTATTTTTTAATTAAGTTGTAAATACATTTAAATGCTTTTCGGGTATCTTCCAAAGCGAGTTCTTCAGATAGCATTGTACCGCATGTCTTAAAACTTGCGTACACATTCTGGTATAAATTTGCAACATCTTC
>JAITMM010000162.1 GCA_031277335.1 Tannerella sp.
GAATATATTCCCGACGGCACGGAAGAAGAGCCTGTTTCGGTTCTTTTGGCTAATGAAGGAAATTTTAAACTCGACATACGTTTTGCGGATTTCGGAGAAGGCGATCTGCTTCCCGAATCGCACAGCCTGAATGATTCGCTCGCCGCACGACATCTGGAGCCGGAGACGAATATCTTCAAGGTGGACGATGACATGTATGTCTACGCCACGCTTGCCGTCGACCCGGTCGACAAGACACCCCGCGTGACGACGCGCGCCTTCACGGACAGCGCCAGGATCCGCGTCGTGGCCTACGATTCGATCAGCGCCACGACCTTCAATCCCGTCTTCGATGCCTTCTACCGCGTCGGCAGCGGCGGCACGCTCGTCCGCGAAGGCAGCACCGACCTGATCAACCTGCCCGGCGGTCACTATTACAAGCTTATCGCCTATTCCTACAATGATACGACGACCGCATATCCGCCCCACGCTCCCGTCATCGCGGATATCGACCCCGTTCATGACCTGATCTGGGGACAGTCGGAGAAGGCGGAGCTTGTGTCCGACGGCCCGGTTGTCACCATCTATATCACGATGTCTCACAAACTGTCGCAGGTCAAGCTGGTAGCCATCTCGAGAGATGCTTCCAAGCCGATCTCCGAGTTCAGCGGCGTGTCTATGCCCGGCTACGAGGTAGACCTGACCACACTGACCGGAGCGCTGACGCCAAAAACTGCCATTTCACAGGGATTTACGTTCACGGGAATCCCCTCCGACAGCATCAATTCCAATACGAGGACGGTCTATACCGGTACGCCGGGCGATATCCCGACCATTATCAATGTCGGCAAGATGACCGTCGACGGCGATACGTATGAAGGCATCCCCGCCACGTTTGCCAAGCAACTGCGCAGCGGCTTCTCCTATACGATGACGATGCGCATTGGCGATTCGCCCGAAATCACGGACAACAACCCGCCCGGTTTCACACCTTACGTAGGCGCCTTTTGGCGATCCGATCAGATAGGCGAACGGCTGATCCGCTTGCCCCGCTTGACAAACGGCCTGATTGACAGCGTCTGGACGGCGCACGTCATCGAGGGCAAAAACTGGATCATGCTCGACAAGGTGATGACGACAGACGATAATGTAGGCTGGCGTACCGACGTGACACCCAACGAATCAAGCGTGGACGATGCCGCAACCTTTGACTCCGACCCCGACCGCCTCGTGACGTCGGACACGGTGTTTGTCGCCGGCTTTGTGAGAAACCCTTCCGACCCGGCCTTTCAGGCAGGTGTCAACGATCATATATACTTCCGCATCGGGCTAAAAGGCACTATTCCAAGTGATTCGGTACGCTACGGCATGGTGCTGCTGACCTACGGCAACAACCGTTACCGCCAGCGCATCTGGATACGCCAGGGCGAAGAAGACGACTACCTGATGCGCCCGCAGGATATGGGCGGAACGGAAAGCTGGGGTTCGCCCGACCCGCGCCCGTTAGCCCGCAAGTTTTCTCCCTTCAACCTGACGGTCGTGAAGCTCAATTCGGTAGCCGACATTCCCGGCACGCTGCCTCCGGTCAATCCGGGCATTTTCACAACCTATCCCTCACAGGCAGGCGCCTTCTTCCAGTGGGCCAATCCTGTCAATCCGCGTGTTGCATGGAGCGCCTATGAGCCGACGGTTACCTTTCCGGCATGGAATGGCAACGTCATAATAGATTTTTGGGATAACTTGAAGGCCACTCATGAGACTTGTCCACCCGGATACCGACGTCCCGGCGACGGACCGACTTCGGCATACGACACCCCCTTTGGTGTAGCCCTCCAATCCGAAACCATACAGTCACTTTTATTTAATTCGACGGAACATACTTATAGCGCAGGTTATTATGCAGACGGTTTCTTCGACCGCAGACAAATCGTGGCAGCGCCTACCGCGACGACGCCCGGCAGCGTTTCCATCGCCAACGAGAAGATCGCACACAAAGGATTAGTGATTTACAATCCGCTCAACAATGCTTCCCTCTTTCTGCCTATGGCCGGTCTACGCGCACAGACCGGAGGCGTACTGAACAATTTATCGGGATTTGTTTGGTATCAGACCAATGCCACCTCTTCTTCCAACAATACGGTAAAACTGTCCTATATAAGTACCTTGGGTATGTCCACCAGCGTCGGAGGCACCGGCGCTTCCATCCGTTGCATCGTGGATGACGACAATCCCGTCCCCGCCACCATCGAAGGCGCCATCACCACCTATACCAATGTGATGTACGACTTCCAGCACCAGACGATAGAGGCCTACGTCACCGGCGCCGAAACTGCCACCGCCTACCAGTGGCAGGTGAGCAGCGACGGCGGACTCACCTTCTCCAACCTCACCGGCACGGACGCCACCAACGATAACTTCTTCACCGTCCCGCAATATATGATTCATAGCTATGCGCCTACGGTGGACAGCCTATCGTTCCGCCTGATGCGTACACATCCGGGCGGGCCGGTTCCCTCTCCGACGATGCATATCTACTTTATCCGGGTCACGGACGGCACCGGCACCCCGGTCGGCAACTATTATGGATTCGATCCGGGTATAGGCTACTACCTGACCTTGTTTAAAGGAGAAGACGGAAACATGCCGGGAACAACAATCAAAGTGCCGCTCCTTAACCTCGGACAGAGCGAAGGTGATGATGCAGGCGATCTGGGAGATCTCTACCAGTGGGGACGAATCCCGGACGGGCACGAGAAGATTGTATGGGTAAAAGATGCTGCGAGCAACAATGCGTTCGGGCCGGGTACTTCGGCGACGGTAGTGAAAGGGAATCCCACCTATGTTGATGGGCAGATACCATCCTCTAGTTCAACACATTATGGTAGGTTCATCTTGCCGAATGCATCACCTCCATGGGATTGGAGTGATATAGCTACAAGCCATAATCGTTGGGGCGATGGCAGCAACTACGCCACGCGCGTCTCCGACACGCCGCTCGTACTGTGGAGCTTCCCGAAGAACAATCCTTGTCCCCCGGGCTGGAAAGTGCCCTCCAAATGGCAATGGTGGGATATCTATGCCGGCAACGGATCAAACCTCATCACTGCTCCCACAGCATACCCCGGCAGTGACAATGTGTGGCGATTCCGTTATGGCGCAAACAATGCCGTGGGCGGAGCGATTGTTGCAAACCCGCGTAGCGGCGAAGAGCTTTACCTGCCCAACGCAGGACGCAGGAGTAGTGCGGATGGGACGATTAATCCGTCACGCATTGCAGGTTCTTACTGGTCAAGCGTATATGCCGACAATGTGGATGCCGAACCTTCCGATACATATTCATTTGCAGAATATTTCGTGTTCGATAACATCCAGGTATATGCAGGCAATATTGCTTTAAATAAGCTTGTCGGAGCACCCGTCCGTTGCATCGAAGACAAGCCGTCATCGGAGATACAATTTTCCGTCAACCGCGAAAGCTGGGTCGACGACCCGAGCCAGCCCGGCACGACCTACTTCGATAGTCCCAACAAACTGATGGCCAAGGGAAATACGGTTTCGCACAAGCCGAATATTCCCAATATACACTATTCAACCGCTGCAGGCGGAACAGACGGCGCGGCTGCCTCCAACTATGGAACATTCGGCGAGATAGACGGCAACACTTCCGGAACGCCGCTTAACTACTTGGTACAGACCGACCGCATCTATGTATCTTCCGTCGGTACGGGCACCACATTCCAATGGGCGAAAGGCAGCCATACGGTAGCTACTTTCCCCACAGGAACGGCTACCACGTTCAATCCTTCCGCAGGTGGAGGCATCTTGATCAGCGACGCCGCCGGTAATGGAAACGGCATCTACACCATCTACGCTACCGATGGCATCCATGCCGCAGTACACACGATCAAAGTGACCAACTTCCGCGACGGCCTTTCTACAGCCCGTCCGAAACTTATTCAGAACCGCCAGGCATTAACGCAACTCGACAATGACGCGACGGCAATGACAAGACATTATGAACTGTACAACAACATTGCGCTCGGTCCCTCTGCATGGCCGGTGCTGGGTGGTACTACTCTGAATTTTACCGGATCGCTCTACGGCAACTATTATACCTTGGACGGATTGACCGTCACTTCACCCACTACGGACGCCGGACTCTTCAGATACTTAGACGCAAACGGCAAGGTAGAAGCGCTCGGCATGACCAACGTGAATATTAATGTGACAGGCGATATTTCGGCCGGAGCAATCGCCGGCTCAATGAGTTGTTCCAACGCCACCATCGCCGATTGCTACAGTATGGGCAACATCACAATTGCCGGCGCAACTACCAGCACCAAGGGCGCCGGAGGTTTAGTCGGTTTGATTTCTGCCAATTCGGGCAGTCCGGGCAGTACGATCATCCGGTCATGGTCATCGGTAAATGTTACAGACAACTACGATATAGGAGGTCTTGTCGGGCATTTAAACGCTACAACAGCCTCTCCCGTCTCTATCTCTGAATGTTACAGCACGGGAATCTTGAGATCTGCCAACTCTATCGGAGGAATTGTCGGGTTTTGCATCAACGGGAACATCAAAGACTGCTATTCGACAGGCGAAGCAATTTTAATTACCGGCCCAGCCCTGATTGCTGTCGGCCGTGGCGGTATCGCGGGATACATCAACCCGACTACCGTCACCAACTGCTTCAGCACGGCTAAAATGAATACGGGCGACGGCATCGTGGGAACAATCGGCAGCACCACCGGCACGGTCATCTCCAACAATGTGGCACTCAACCCGTTTGTAGCAGGCGTCCCCATCGCCAACTCCGGAGGCACACAGAACAACAATCACGTATACGAAGGAATATCTGTGAACGGCACTCCGTGGGCTTCAGCCGACTGGACATATACCACTGCCACTACCCTTACCAGCTATACCGGTATAGGCTGGAGCGGTGCAACCTGGCGAATGAAGACATCTGCAGAGATATCTTCCTCCGGCATCGACGCCAACGTTCCCATCCTGAATAACTTAGACCCGAGGCTGCAGCCTCCCCATATCCTGTCGCCTCCGCAACAGATTGTCTTCTATTCGGAAAGAGAAGACGACGAAATCGAACTCAGGATGGATGACAGCACTACCAGCAACCTGGCAGTAATCGGCATGAACAACAATCATTTTACGACGGACGATGATTCGCCCTACAACGAGTCGTCTCAAGTGACGCCCAACGGCGTGACTCCCTACACCCCAACCGCCAACCAGACGGTCACCGGCATGCAGATAAGAATCGAAGCGCACGACGATGAAGAATTTGACGATGACGACGGCCCCGTCAAGCTTATCCTCCGCGTCTTCGAGGTGCCAACAGGTACATCATCATACAGGCCTTTACCCGATGTCCTTGAGATTGTCCCCCAAATTGACGATTACTTGGAGGAAGGCGACGTATATGAACCCGTCCTGACCGGACTAAACATACAACTGTCTGCAGGCAGACAATATTTAGTCGGCATCTACGTAAAAGCCATCGGCGGCCCGGTCGACTCCAACCTCACCGAACTCTATTTCAGGGCGACGCTACTGGTGAAATAAACTCATTTTTTTCCATTTTCAAAAAAAATATTATATTTGCACCTGCTTAAAAAATCAGTCAAAATATACGCAAATGATTATTATGCAGTGGAATAGCATAAAAATGACCGTAGGTGTGCGAAAAGACAGAAAGAAAATTCAATATTGCATTACGGCAATCTTATAAAGCAAAAAAAACAGGACTTATTCCGAGAAACGCCCGTGAAGCCTGTTCTTTTTTATCTCAACGAGGAGATTCGAGGCTACAAAGATACAAACTTTTTTGAATACACAAAAATATTTTGGCAAAAAAACATTCACAATGAATGAACATCCCCGGCTGCGATCCGCCGCGCAACATCCCTACATCGCATCCCCAACTAATTTTTTAACAAAAAAATGTCAAATTTAAGAAAAAATTATTACTTTTGCAGCAGAATTGTATATGTCAATAACATTAATTTATGCTACTAATTTATAATTTTATGATGTAATTATGAAGAGAATTACTTTATTTTTATCATGCTTAATTTTAAGCATCAGTATGGCTACCTCGCAGAATGTGAGCGTTTCAGGCACTATCATGTCGGCTGCCGACGGATTGCCCGTGATTGGCGCTTCCGTATTTGTGAAGGGCAATACGAGTGTAGGGACTATCACCGATATTGACGGGAAATACTCCCTCGACGTCCCAAGCACGGAATCTATCCTCACATTTTCGTACGTCGGTTATGTGACGAAAGAGATCAAAGTCAGCACGCAACGTGTTATCAACGTGACACTTGAAGAAGACTCCAAGGCGCTGGACGAAGTGATCGTCGTCGGCTATGGCACCATGCGCAAAAGCGACCTGACGGGCGCCGTGGCGCGTGTCAACCTGGAAGACAAGGAGACGCTTGCCAACGTGAGCCTTGCACAGGCGTTGTCCGGCGTGTCGCCCGGCATCAGCATCCAGCCCACGGGGCGCGCCGGAGAAGACCCTGTCCTCAATATCAGGGGGCAAAACTCATTTACCGGCAGCCAGGATCCGCTGATCGTGCTCGACGGCGTCATCTACTACGGCTCGATCTCCGACATCAACGTCAATGACGTCGAAAGCATTGACATGCTGAAAGATGCCAGCGCCGCATCAGTCTACGGTTCGCGCTCGGCCAACGGTGTCATCCTCATCACAACGAAAAAAGGAAAAGAAGGCAAGCCGAGGGTCAGCTTCGACATGTACTACGGCGGCCAATGGATGACCAACAACCCGATGAGGGTGATGAACGGAGATGAATACGCCCGCAGAATGGCTGATTATTACTACCAGGAGACGCTCTATTCATGGTACGGACAAGGGCCGACCGGAGCAACCGATAAAGGCGGCAAACCTGCCCCGCCAAACTATGCCGACAAGGAATTTGTGGCCTCACGGCTTGTCAGACAGGAGGAAAGAGAAAACTATCTCGCCGGAAGGGAAGTGGACTGGGTGGAAAAGGTGCTCAACCAGCCTGCCACCATCGAAAACTACAATATCAGCTATTCGGGCAAGACCGACAGGCTTGACTATTTTGCATCGGCCTCGTATACACGCGAAGACGGTGTGATGAAATTCGACTGGTTCAACCGCTACACCATCCGCGTCAACCTCAACAGCAAGATCACCGATTGGCTCAAAGTAGGCGTAAACACCGCCTATACCAACCGCGAGTATTCGGGCAAGGCTGCCAATATGGAGTTTGCACGCGTGGCAAGTCCATGGGCCAACGACGATACGATGCTCCCGCCCGAACAGCGCGCCATGTATCTGACGGCCGAAAACTATATGCGCCATCCCCTCGAACGCGAAGCAACGCTGACACGCGATATCCGCAACAACACTTTCTTCGTCATCACCGGCAGAATAGATGTGCCATGGGTAAAGGGATTGAGCTACGACATCAAATATTCAAGCACGATTTACAATCGGGAAAACGACGTCTTCTATCCTGCATATATCCATGACGGACTTGCCCAGAACGGTCATGCCGAACGGCGTCCCGACTATGAAAACAGCTGGCTTTTCGACCATATCATCAGCTATGTCAACTCTTTCGGCGACCATCATGTCAACGCCACGCTGCTCTATAGCCGCGAGAAAAGAACAGGCCGGAGCTACGATTTCATTTCCGAACGGTTTGACAATCCCATCCTCGGATTCGAAAACATGACGATGGGTTCGCTCATCAGGACAGCCAATCCCGACGCATGGATGCAATCGGGCGTAGGCTATATGGGACGTCTAAACTACACCTACAAAGACCTCTACATGTTTACGGGCACATGGCGCCGCGACGGTTCCTCGACATTTCCCGCCGGCAATAAATGGGCTTCCATGCCCTCCGTTTCGCTGGCGTGGGTGCTGACCAACGAATCGTTCATGCAAAATCTCCCCTGGCTCTACGCCAAGCTCAGGCTGTCTTACGGCGTCAACGGCAATCCCGGCGCAGGACGCTATTCAAGTCTCTCGCAGATATCTACGGGATATTACCAGTGGGGATCGGAAATGTCGCTTACGGCATATCCCAATGTCGACAGGATGGGTAACGCCAACTTGAGATGGGAAAGAACGAGCCAGTATAATTTCGGTATCGATTTCGGATTCTGGAACCGCGTCAACGGCTCCATCGAACTCTATTCCGGCAAGACGACCGACGTCATCGTACAGCGCGGTCTGCCCAAGGCGGCAGGCTTCAACTCCATCAGAACCAATCTGGGAGAGCTGTCCAACAAGGGAGTGGAGATTGCGCTCAACACGGTCAACCTGAAGGATGTGCCGCTCAAATGGCGGTCGGGCATCGTCTTCTCGCTGAACCGCAATTCAATCACCGACCTGTATGGCGACGGCACGCAGGCCGACGTTGAAAACGGATGGTTTATAGGCCAATCCATCGGCGCCATCTACGACTACGAAAACAACGGCATCTGGCAGGAAGAAGACCTCTATGAAGGCAGGATCGGACCCAACGGCAGCGTGCTGCAAGGCTGGTATCCCGGACAGTACAGAAAAACCGATATCAACGGCGACAGGCAAATCACCGGCGCCGACGACCGCAAAGTCATCGGCAACCGCGAGGCCAACTTCCGCTGGGCTTTGTCCAACACATTGAATTATAAGAACTTCGGACTATACTTCCTTTTTAATTCGGTGATGGGCGGCAATGGCTGGTTCATGGAGAATAATTACAATAACGTGAACGTGGTGGAACGCTCGGACGACGTCCGCCGCGTCAACCAGTCGGCCGTCCGTCCCTACTGGACACCCGAAAACCGCGTCAACAACGCTACAGGCGTTTACAATCAGCAACTTGTCTACGGCGGCATCTACGAAGACCGCAGTTTTATCCGCTTGCAGGACGTATCGCTCTCGTATAACTTCGACAAGCCCACCCTGGCTAAGATGGGAGGCTTTATCGAAGAGTTCCAGATATTTGTCTCGGGACGGAATCTATATACCTGGACCAAATGGTCAGGCTGGGACCCTGAAATCATGTATCTGCGATACAGCGACCGTTCGACGCAAAATCAACATAATATTGCCATGCGCAACGTGACGGCAGGCGTAAAATTAACTTTCTAAATTTTTTAAAGCAATGAAAATAAATAATCAAACAAAACAATATTCCGGCAACAGAATGACAGCCGTCTTTCTGGCTTTGGCGCTGGCTTTTTCGATGAATTTCGTTTCGTGCGACGACGAAAAGTTTCTGGAAGAAGAAGTTTATTCTACATTATTGACTAACAATGCCTACGGCACGGTGGTCGGTATCAGGCAGGGCATCGCCGGCATGCATCAGTATGTGCGCAACAGTTTTTACTGGGGCGAGGAAAACCAGGACCCGATCGGCATCTGGCTGGGCGGTCTCGGCACCGACATCGCCTTTTTCGGCGAGGAACCCAACAGCAACCGGTGGCTATGCAACTATCAGAGCTACATTGTCCCGGCCGGTAGCACCAGCGGTTCGCACGGCGGTTCGCCCACCACGATTCACTATTTCTGGGAACGGCCGTTTCGCATCATCCAGCGTGCCAACTATGTGATGCAGGCTTGCGAAGACCTTGACCCCGAAAAATGGGAAAGCCCCGGACAGAAGGAAGCCTTTATCGCAGAAGCTAAATTCTTCAGGGCGTGGGCCTACCGTCATTTGGTTTCGTTTTTCGGCGCTGTGCCGGTCATCGACTATCCTACGACGGCTCCCAAAACGGACTATGAACGCGACGATGTGTCCGTAGCTTTCGCCCTGATGGAAGCCGACCTGACAGCCGGTACAACGGCTTTGCCCAGACGCGGCGACGAAGAAGGCTTCGGCAGAATCACGCAAGGCGCTGCATGGCAATTGCTGTGCGAAGTGTATCTCGAACAGCACAAGTATAACGAAGCCGTCACGGCCGCAACGCATGTGATCAACGACTACGGATATCAGCTGATGACAGAACGCTTCGGCGGTCAAAATTCGATGTGGGGCACAGGCGATGTCTATTTCGACCTGTTTGCCATGAACAATCAGAACGTCCCTGCCAATACGGAGGCCATCTGGGTGATACAGTTTGAACCGGGCACGGCAGACCAGAACTCCAATCACCGCGGAGGCAGATGCTGGGGGCCGGCTTATCACCGCCTGCCGACGGCGCCCGACGGGAAGAAAGCATACAACTTCCAAAACGGCACGACGGACAACCTGTATACAGATACCCTGGGGCGCGGCGTGTCCTGGATACGGCCTACCAACCTGACGACGTATTATATCTGGGAAAACGATTGGGACAATGATATCCGCAATGCGGAACACAATATCAAGCGCCATTATTACTATTACAATCCCGATTCCGAATGGCACCTGAAGGAAATCGACTTCAGTAAATTTACCTACACGGACTACGACCCGAATACGGGACTGTCGCTCCGTGAACGAAACGACACGTGCCAGTTTATCTTCCCGTTCTTCCTGAAGAAATTCGATCCGGGCAATGTGTTGACAAATGCCGCCACGATGGGCAACGGCGATACATTCAAGGATATCTACGGGATGCGCCTCGGCGAAACCTACCTGCTGCGTGCCGAAGCCTATATCGGGCTGGGCGACATGGGCAAAGCCGCCGATGACATCAATATGGTCAGGACACGCGCCCATGCCAAACCTGTTGCCGCGGGCGACGTGAATATCGACTACCTGCTCGACGAGCGTGCCAGGGAACTGTATGGCGAAGACTGCCGGCATTTCGTGCTGCGCCGCACCGGAAAATTGATCGAACGCGTGCGCAAATACAACAACAATCCGAGCCGGCCGGGCCTGAACATCATGAAGAAACATGCGCTCTGGCCAATTCCGCAATCGGAAATCGAACTGAATATCGGTAGCAAATGGGAACAGAATCCGGGATATGACCCAAGTCATCCGGATTATAATGTGTTCTAAATTTTTGAAAAGAGACGCGGCTCGCCGCGTCTCTTTTTTTTTAATAAAACGTTTTCATCAAAGCCGTCTTATCGGAGGCATCGCCCAGAAGACGGTATCCGGCGTCGGTAATCAAATAATCCTCCTCGTTGCGGACGCCGCCGAAATCGCGCCATTTCATCACCTCATCGTAATTCACAAATTCGGCAAAACGCTTTTCGGCTGCCCACATATCTATCAGGGTAGGAATCAGGTAGATGCCCGGCTCGACGGTCAGCACGAATCCCGGTTCCAGCTTTCGCGCAAGTCGTAATGACTTGATACCGAACTGCGTAGACTTAGGCTCGCCGTCATATCCCACCCATACCTCGCCGAGATTTTCCATATCGTGCACGTCAAGTCCCATCATGTGCCCCAGTCCGCATTGCATGAACAGGGCATGCGCTCCGGCCCTCACGGCCTCTTTCGCATCGCCTTTCATCATGCCGAGACTTTTCATACCCTTCACAATGCCCTCACATACTTCATAATAAATATCACGATACATGATGCCCGGTTTCAAAGCCCTGACGGCTCCTTGATGCACTTCCGCAAGGATTTGGCCAATCATCCGTTGGCGGTCGCTGAACTTGCCGGCCACCGGCATCGTCGAGGAAACATCGCCGCAATACCCGCTCGGCAGCTCGGCTCCGGCATCGATCAAGAGCATGTCTTCGCGCCTGAGCGTATAGCTATAATTATGGTTATGAAGCGTTTCACCATGTGTCGTGCAAATGATGGGGAAGGAAAGCGAGCAACCTTTCTCCAAAGCCGTCTGATGGACGACCGACATGACTTCGTATTCCTTCATGCCCTCTTTGGCCGCCTTCATGCCTGCCACGTGCATCCCGAACGATATCGTGGCGGCGCGGTCTATCTCGGCAATTTCTTCGTCCGTCTTGTGATTCCGCATATTCACAACGGCCTTGATCAGCGCAATGGATTTATTCTCCTCGACTGCTGCCGGAGCAATCCCCAGCCGGTCAGACAGTTTCAGCGTATGTTCAGGACGATAGGGCGGCAGGAAGTGGATGGTGCGTTTTTTAGCCGCAGCTTCGGACAACACGTCGTTTAGTCGCGCTAACGGCCGCACCTCGTCAATGCCGACTGCCGCAGCCTGCTCTTTCAGCGTGACTTGCGGGCCTGTCCACACAATCGTATCGATCGTGGCCTCGTCTCCGAAGATAACGGCACGGTTTTCAGCCGGATCAATCACGGCAGCCAGACCCGGCGCATGATGGAATCCGAAGAAATAGAGGAAGGTGGAATCCTGCCTGAACGGATACGTGTTATCCGCATAATTCATTGAACTCTCGTCGTTTCCAAGAAACAACAGGATGCCTTCGCCGAACGGTTCACTCAACTGTTTCCGGCGATTGATGTAAGTAGATTTATCAAACATGGCTTTAAAATTATATTTATTGATCGTTTTGCATGAGCAAAAATAGTAAAAAAAAACATATTCATATTGTTTTTGTGATAAAATTAAACTGACTCTAATTTGAAATTCAAAAAAAATATGTAACTTTGGGCAATTTAATAAAAAAATGTCATTTTTTATGGAGAGCATAACTGCCGGAGCAGTAATTGATTGGGCAAGAATATTTCTCATAGAAGCCAAAGAGGAATTGAAGCCCGATGAGGTGAATGAACAAAAAAAAGTCGCTTCATTGGTGCAAACGCCTGAATATAAAACGTTTTTAACAAAAATGCTGGATGAGTCGTCACAAATTCGCGACGAAGTCAAGTTGAACAGACGCGTCAGCGCACTCATCAAACAATACGGCATTCCCGATTTTTTCAACGGATTCGACAGGTTCCTGCTGAAACTCTACAAAATGGGCGGTTTTCTGTTCCCTTCGATTGCCATTCCGATTCTCAAAAAGAAATTGCGCTCGGAAACGAAAAAAATGATTATCGCCAACGAACGCCCGCAACTGACCCGCCATCTGGCACGCAGATGGAAAAGTAATATCGGTCAGAATGTCAATCTATTAGGTGAAGTAGTTTTGGGCGACCGCGAAGCTGACAGCCGATTCAGGCATTATCTCGAAGCACTGTCGGCTCAGGATATCAATTATATATCTATTAAGATTTCAGGTATTTACGCGCAGATTCATCCGTTAAGCTACGAACAGAACAAAAAGGAACTTGCCGACATGTTAGCTACTGTGTATCAGAAGGCTATTGATAATCCTTACACGGAGCACGACGGCAGTAAACGGGCTAAATTCGTAAATCTCGATATGGAGGAATACAAGGAC
>JAITMM010000221.1 GCA_031277335.1 Tannerella sp.
AGGAAATACAATATAAACTCAACAAAAGACCCAGAAAAAAATTAAATTTTTATTCACCAAAAGAAATTTTCTTCCTAAATTTGCAAAAAAAAGTTGCATTCAGTAGTTGAATCTACACAACAAGAAAAGTTTTGGATATTTTTTTGTATTCTGATTTTTTTTGTACTTTTGTAATGTCAAAAACAATCGGTTTTATCCTAAGCCGAAAAAACAAGTAAAAACTTCAAAATGTAATCCCAATCGCCGCCCTTGCACTCAAAATCAGCCGGTTTTTGTCGTTAATCTTGTGATCGATAAAATGATACGCAGGCTTGAATTGAGTTTCTGCTTTACCAAAATAGGCATGGGTAACGGAAGGGCCTGCCGATATTTGCAAAAATGGCGTTATTTGATAACTCAAATTGCAGGCTAACGATGAGATTTGCATGCCATGATCATAATTTAACGGAGTGAGAGAACTGATTTCAGGATTGAAATAGAGCGATTTACTGATGGGCAATAAGGTGCCGAAGCCGCCGCCCGTTGCCAATCGTTTATCGAGATTCGGATTGTAGCCGACCTGAATAAAGGTATAGAGTTTGGGCACGCCGATTTTGAAGGATAAGTTGACAGGATAAAACTCGTTGACTGACAGCGTGATTGCACGATAGCCTCCTTTTCGCACGATGGAGAGAAATCCGAACGGAACGCCCGAAACCGTATCGGCAAAATTTACAAAACCGAGTTGGCTGCCTTTCATTTTGCCGGATGTCAGGTTGACAAAACCGAGTTGACTGCCTTTGGCATTGCCGATTGTCGCATTCACAAAACCTGTCTGTACGCCATCGAGCGTTTCTTCTGCCTTGACAGCGCCAAGTTGCTTGCCTCGGGCCAGATTGATAAATCCGAGTTGCAAGCCTGTCAGCGTTTTATACGACGTGTTCACAAAACCGATTTGAGCACCTTGCGCAGAACCGGCCGTGTTGATGAACCCCGTCTGAACGTGGTGGGATTTTGCAAAAGTAGTATTGACAAATCCCATTTGAAGACCGTAATGGTCATTGAATGTGCTGTTTACAAAGCTGATTTGAGCGCCGTGGAAATCGTGAAAGGTGGTATTGACAAACCCCAGTTGCAAACTTTGAAAGTCGCCGTTGGCTAAATTGACAAACCCCACAAGCGGGATATTAAACGGGTCGGGCGCAATGTTAAAAATTAGATTATACACAACTTTCTGCGGACGTTCGGTCGCGCCGTCGTCATCGACCTGCGCAAAGAGACTGCTGCCGAGCCATATAGCGCTTAATAAGACAAAAATTTTTTTCATATTAAATTGAATTTTATTTATCTGAGCCTGAAAGAATAATTCCTCTCGACTCCCTGAATGTTGACTGTGTCGTCCTTGACTGTAAATGAATACGTTGAGTTGTCAAATTTATAAAGCATACTGACCATTTGACCGTCCTTTTTCTGTTCTATTTCGCTGTTGGCCAGCTCTCTATCCTTGTAAAATGCTTCTACCAGTTCGGCCACCAACTCGGGCGTATAATGTAATTTGATCGTTACCGTAGACCGTATCGGCTTCTTGATTAACGACTTGTTATTTCGAATAATGCTTGCTTCGATCACCTCCATACTTTCGCATTTCTTGAGCATCGCCTTGATGTTGTCCTGCGCAAAAATCGTTGTCGAAACGCTCGCAGTCGCTAATAAAAGCATGATTATCATAAATTTACTTCTTTTCATACGTTATCTTTTTTAATTGTTGTCCTTGAATATTTCTGCTGCTTCGTTACGGCTGTTTTCATTTTCCAGATTCTGTATAAACTGCTGATTGTAAGCTTCTATTTGTTCCATCATTTGATTTTCCAAATCGTTGTCCATATCGTCCATTTCTTCGAGCGACTGTTCTGCCTCGTGCAGTTGAGCCAGTACAAGTTGTTCAGTAACAATTAATTCCGGACGAATCAGTTTGAGGTCGGTAATGCGTTCGCCGTTTCTGATAATATAGCTGCCTTCATAAGGGTCGGCGGAAAGCAGAAAATACAGCGTTGAAACCATGATTATCAGAATGGAAGCTGCTGCAACGTAACTCCATGTACGCCGGCTCTTTGTAGTGAAAAAAGCAACGCTTGACTTTTTTCTGCCGGATGGAGATGTCGCCTGTCCGTTTTCAATTATGGCGGAATCAAGCTCATCGCTGTTTTTGCTGCCCGACAATTCATCTGCCAGACCTCTCTCAAAATATTGTATTACAGGCTTATATGGCAATAAATCTTCGGGAATGCCGTCGTCCTGTCCGAAAAAACGGAACAGTTCCTGCTCTTCGCTGATGCCGGTTTGTCCTTCAAAAAAACGCTCCAGCAAAAGATGGATATTTGTATCTTTTTTATTCATTTCTCTTTTATATCAATTAAATTCGTCGTTCTATATGTTTAAAAAACAAATCTTTAACTCTCTTTCTTGCCCTGGACAGGTTCATTCTGACTGCTTCCGGTTTGCTGCCTGTTATCTCGGCTATCTCGTCAATTTCAAACTCGTCAATACACCTCATTCTCAATACAGCCTGCTGGATTTCAGGCAGTTGGTCAATAATACGCATGACGTGCGAAACTTCGTCTTTCTGTTCGAGCCCGATATCTGGCGAAAACGGTTCGTTGACAGCTTCAAGGTGCTCCAAATCAACCATCTGTCGCCGGAGGACTTTCAGCCTGTTCAGACACAGATTCTTGGCGATGAGTGTGGAAAGCGCTTCAATACTGTCGTAATCAGATAGTTTCGAACGCATCAGCCACAACTTCATCATGACTTCCTGCACAATATCTTCCGCCTCGTCAAGACTTTCAAAAAAGCTCCGTGCATAGTGCAGCAGTTGCTTTCGCAAAGGAAGTACCTCCTGTTTAAATCGCTCCTGATCCATTTTCTGATACATTGACAACCGAACTGAAAAAATATAACATCAAAGATAAAAAAAATATGGAAAAAGTGCTGATATTCATTTTTATTTCGTACATTTGCCGCGTATGATTTTGACATAACCATTAAATTTACAGATATGAACAATTTGAATCGGAGGGCTTTTTTGAGAACCTCACTGTTTGGTGGAATAGCAGCGGCGGCAGCGCCTTCGCTATTGATGCAGTCGGCGTTTGCTTCGCAAGCTAAGATGGAGGATATTAAGGAATTAGAACGCACGCAAGTGTCGCTTGTCACAGGCACCGACCGCGCAGATATGGCATTCAGGGCGTTGCAGCCTTTTTCAAAAGAGATCGCTCAGGCCGTCGGAAAAAAACGTATTATCCTCAAACCCAATTTTGTATCATCGTCCATTCAGTTGAGCGCTACCCATAGCGAGACGATGGAAGGCATTCTGGAGTTTTACAAGTCAATCAAAAAACTTGAGAATGTGATCATTGCCGAATCGCCTGCTGATGGTCCGGCCATTATCGCGTACGATAATTATAAGTTTATACCGGTGGCGGAAAAATACAAAGTGAAATTGATGGACATTGACGAGACGCCGATAAAACTTATTTATCTTATTGATGAAAAGGACTTTATGCCAAAACCGCTCAGGGTTGCTTCGATGTTTTTGGATCATCAGGATAACTTTGTCATGTCGGTGGCGCGCATGAAAACGCACGACCGCATCATTGCCACTTTGTCGTTGAAAAACATTGTCGTAGGCGCTCCCGTCAAGGATATCGGATATATTTCAGGCAAAAACCGTCCCGCGGGGACAAAGAATGACAAACCGATTGTGCATGGCAGCGGCATCAGGGGAATCAACTATAACTTATTCACTTGCGCACCGAATCTGCGTCCCGACCTGGCATTTATCGACGGATATGACGGCATGGAAGGCAATGGCCCGACGAGGGGCACAGCGGTCGATAGCCGCGTCTGCGTGGCAGGGTTGGACTGGTTGGCGGTAGACCGTATCGGCGTGGAACTGATGGGGATAGACCCGGCGAATATGGGCTATCTTACTTATTGTGCAGGAGCCGGTATGGGCGAATATGACATCAACAAAATCAACGTTATAGGCGAAAAAGTGGCCGACCATATCAAACCGTACCGGATGCCGGACAGCATCGAAAGGCAGTTGGAATGGAAGAGGCCGATGAACGAAGCGGCAGCGCAGCCTCAACAGCGGCCGGCCAATGGTTGATACTATAAATATTTCATAATGTGTCTATTAATGATATGTAAATTCCGGAAATTCTGTAAATTTTGTAGAAATAAAAAATAAATTTGATATGAAGCGTTCAATCTTTTCCTTATTATCCTTCTTGGGAATTTGTTTACACCTTATGGCGCAAACAAGTGATTATCAACCTACACAAGCCAATCTTGACGCACGCACCCAATTTCAGGACGATAAATTCGGCATTTTCATCCATTGGGGTATTTACAGCATGCTGGCCGACGGCGAGTGGGTGATGAACAACAAGAATATCAACTGGCAGGAGTATGCCAAGCTGGCGTCGGGCTTCTATCCGTCGAAATTCAACGCTGCCGAATGGGTGGCCGCCATCAAGGCGTCCGGCGCCAAGTATATCACGATCACCTCGCGGCATCACGACGGCTTTTCGATGTGGGGCACGAAACAGTCTGATTATAACATCGTTGATGCAACGCCTTTCAAGCGCGACATTATCAAGGAGTTGTCTTTAGAATGTGAAAAACAGGGCATTAAGCTCCATTTCTACTATTCCCACCTGGACTGGCGGCGCGACGATTATTACCCGCTCGGACGCACGGGACGCGGCACCGGCCGCACGACACAGGGCGAATGGAAAGATTACTACCGCTTTATGAACAACCAGCTGACCGAACTCCTCACCAACTACGGCAAGATCGGCGCCATCTGGTTTGACGGCGTGTGGGACAAGGACTTGTCTCCCGAATCGAAACCTGCAGAGCTGTGGGGGCTGGAAGAGCAGTACGCGATGATTCACCGCCTGCAACCTGCCTGCCTCATCGGTAACAATCACCATGTCACGCCTTTCGCAGGCGAAGACATCCAGATTTTTGAACGCGACCTGCCGGGCGAAAACAAGGCCGGACTATCGGGTCAGGACGTCAGTCCGCTGCCGCTCGAATCATGCGAGACGATGAATGGCATGTGGGGCTATCGCATTACAGACCAGAACTATAAATCGACAAAGACGCTGATTCAATACCTCGTCGGCGCAGCCGGCCGCAATGCCAACCTGCTGATGAACATCGGCCCGCAACCCAATGGCGAACTGCCTGCCGTCAGCATCGAGCGACTGAAAGAAATGGGCGAATGGCTCAACGTCTATGGCGAGACGGTTTACGGTACGCGCGGCGGCGTGGTGACCCCTCGCGACTGGGGTGTTACAACTCAGAAAGACAATGTGTTATACGTTCATATCTTCAATCTGCAAGACAATGGATTATTTATCCCCTACAACGGCAACAAATTGAAAAGCGCCGTGCGCTTTGTCGACAAGTCTCCCGTGAAATTCGTCCAGGACAAAGACGGCATTCTCCTTAAACTCAACGAAATCCCCACCTCGACAGACGAAGTGATTGCACTGACGTTTACGGATAAGATATGATTGTTATTCAGACGTGATGCTTCGCTCGCCATAAGTTAAATAGTTGACATATATATAAAACGTTATAAATGTAAAAATATCAAATGAATATGGATGCGTTATTAATAGAATTGACGAATCAAAAAGCTGCCGGGCTTTTAAACGAGTTGGCAGAATTGAACCTGATAAAAATTTTCAAACCGGGAAATACGGAATCCGGCAAAACGAAGTTGTCCGATAAATACAGAGGTTTTTTAACCCGTGAAGAGGGACAACTGTTAAACAGTCATATTAGTCGAATGCGTGATGAATGGAACAGTATTTGATTGATACAAATGTTATTTCCGATTATTTTTCGGCTTCTTTGCCTGCATCAGGATTGGAATTTATGGATGCCGTGATAAACGAAACACCCAATGTTTCTGTTATAACGCAGATTGAACTCCTGTGTTGGAAGACAGAAACTGTTAAGGAACAAATGGTAAATGATTTTGTTGGAGACAGTGTCATTTTCAACATTTCTCCCGATGTTATTGCACAATGTGTAAAAATTCGAAGAAATAAAAAGATAAAAACCCCTGATGCAATTATTGCTGCTACGGCGATTGCTCATGGTTTTACATTGATAACCAATAATGAAAAAGATTTTACCAATATACCGGGTTTAGAAATCGTAAATCCGTTTAGATTATAGCGTTAGAACGTATATAGTTGTAATCATGTTAAGCAGAGCTTATTTCAGACAACCCCTATAATACAGAGAAGTTTTTGATATTAAAAGTTTTGCATTTCCTCCAAACACCTGTACGCAGCAGCGACGTTGGTGATGTTGCGGATGATGATACTGCGTTTGGAGCCTTGTTCGCGCAGTTCGCAGTTGCGCGGGTATCGCTGGATATAGCTAAGAATGTTTCCGAATATACGACCCTGGTAATAAGCGCTTTCTGCATCCGATGGCAGATAGATGACCATCTTACCCTGTTTGAGAACGATTTTTTCAATGCCCAGTTGTCGCGCTAACCAGCGTAGACGGACGACGCGGATCAGCTCTTCGCCCTCTTTGGGAATGGCTCCGAAGCGGTCTTTCAGGTGGGTGATGAAATCGGTCAGCTTCGTTTCGTTTTCGACCGAGTCGAGTTCGCGGTAGATGCTGATGCGTTCCGAATCGTTCGGGATATACGTCGGCGGGAACATCAGCTCCAGGTCGCTTTCGATAAATGTCTCGCGTACATACGATTCACCATTGTCTTTGCTGTTGTCGACGGGATGGAAAAGGTCGCCAAACTCGTCAGTCTTGAGTTCGTCGACGGCTTCTTCGAGGATTTTTTGATAGGCTTCATATCCCAGGTCGGCGATAAAACCGCTTTGTTCGGCGCCCAGGATATTGCCTGCGCCGCGTATATCGAGGTCCTGCATGGCGATGTGGATGCCGCTTCCCAGCTCGGCAAAATTCTCGATGGCCTGCAGGCGGCGACGCGATTCGGGGGTGAGCGAAGAAAGGGGAGGGGAGAGTAAGTAGCAGAATGCCTTGCGGTTACTCCGACCGACGCGTCCGCGCAACTGGTGCAACTCGGACAGTCCGAATTGATGCGCATTGTTGACGATGATCGTATTTGCATTGGGGATATCAAGTCCGTTCTCGACGATGGTGGTCGATATCAATACATCATATTCATAATCAACGAAATCCATCACAATCTTTTCCAACTTTTCCGGGTCCATCTGCCCATGTCCGACGGCAATGCGCGCATCGGGAATCTCGCGGCGGATCATCATCTCTATCTCGGGGATATGCTGAATCCTGTTGTTGATGAAAAACACCTGGCCGTTGCGGCTCATCTCGAAAGAAATGGCTTCGCGGATGATATCTGTGTTAAACCGCTGTATATCAGTCTGTATTGGATAGCGGTTCGGTGGCGGCGTATGGATATTGCTAAGGTCGCGGGCGCCCATCAGCGAGAACTGAAGCGTGCGGGGGATCGGCGTTGCCGTCATGGTAAGCGTGTCGACGTCGACTTTCAACTGGCGCAACTTCTCCTTGACCGACACACCAAACTTTTGCTCCTCGTCTATTATCAATAGCCCTAAATCCTTGAATTGCACATCTTTGCTAACGATGCGATGCGTACCGATCAGGATATTGATTTCGCCTTCTTTTACACCGGCAAGAATCTTCTTCGTATTGGCAGCCGTTCGTGCACGGCTTAGGTAGTCTATCGTGCACGGAAAGTCTTTCAGGCGGTCTGAAAACGTCTTGAAATGCTGGAAAGCAAGGACGGTGGTCGGCACCAGGACGGCCACTTGTTTATTGTCAGCCACCGCTTTAAAGGCTGCGCGGATGGCAACTTCCGTCTTGCCGAATCCCACATCGCCGCAAATCAGGCGGTCCATCGGACGTTCGCTTTCCATATCGGATTTCACTTCGGTCGTGGCCTTAATCTGGTCGGGCGTGTCTTCGTAGATAAAGCTTGCTTCGAGTTCATCCTGCATGAAACTGTCGGGGCTGTAGGCGAAACCTTTTTCCGAGCGACGCTGTGCGTAGAGCTTGATAAGGTCACGTGCTATATCCTTGACTTTGTTCTTTGTACGCTCTTTCATCTTCTCCCATGCTCCGCTTCCCAGCTTGCTGAGGGCAGGCGGTTCGCCGTCTTTGCCCTTGTATTTCGACAGTTTGTGAAGGGCATGAATGCTTACGAAAATGATGTCGTTGTTGCGGTAAGTCAGCTTGACGGCTTCCTGCAATTTCCCGTTGACTTCCGTACGGATCAACCCTCCGAACCGGCCGATGCCATGATCGATATGGACGATGAAATCGCCTGTTGAGAATTGATTTAACTCTTTCAGTGACAGCATCATCTTGCCGCTACGCGCCTTGTCGCTTTTCAAGTTGTATTTATGGTAACGGCCGAAAATCTGATGGTCGGTGAAGATGCAAATCTTCAGGTCATGGTCTACAAAGCCGCTGTGGAGGGTCTTGTTGACTGCCGTGAAGGGGATGTCTTCTCCCCGGTCGCGAAAAATATCGTTGATGCGTGCAATTTGTTTCTCATTGTTACTCAGCAAGTAGATGGTGTATGCTTCGGACAGGTAGCGGCGCAGCGAGTCGCCGACGAGGTCGAAGTTTTTGTGATAAAAGGGCTGTGGCTCAGTGCGGAAGGAGACGGTGGATAATTGATAATTGACAATTGACAATTGACAATTGATGGTTGGTGGTTGAGGATTGACGGTGGATTGTTGAGTGTTGACTGGGGGGAATTGAGGATTGGCAGGGGTGGTGCCGATATGTATCTGTTTGAAAGTCTGTATGGACCGGATAAAATCTTCTTTCGATACGAGTTGATTTTGCATGGCTTCGGTCGATGAAAATGATTCTTCGTCGGCTTGGACAGGTTTTTCTTCCCACAGCGAGCCGATTCGTTCCGCACACCACTCCAAATCTTGCGTAACTATCAGTGCATGAGGTGGTAACAGTTCCGGCAGGGAGACATCGGCAGATGTCGACCGGCTGATTTCAGGAATGATGTAAATACTGTCAAGTTGTTCTTTAGATAGCTGTGTTTCAACGTCGAAGGTGCGAATCGTTTCCACTTCGTTGCCGAAAAAATCTACTCGGTAAGGATATTCGTTTGAAAACGAGAAAATATCGACGATGCTCCCGCGCATGGCATATTGCCCCGGTTCATAGACATAATCCGTCTGTTCAAACCCCAATGAATCAAGCACATCAGAGACAAAGATATTGTCTATTTTTTCATTGACGCTGATTTTGAGAGTGTTCAGTATCAGTTGTTGTTTAGACAGTACTTTTTCGGCGATGGCATCGGGATAGGTGACGATAATCTGTTCTGACTGTTCATTTTGCAGGACGCTGAGCGCTTCGGTACGCAGAATCCCGTTGGCAGCATCTTTATGGCCGTATTTGATATGACGGTGCCAGGCCGACGGGAAGAAAAACACCTGTTTCTCAGCGAGAAGCTGCATCAGGTCGTTGTAGAAATAGCCGGC
>JAITMM010000232.1 GCA_031277335.1 Tannerella sp.
AAGCGGGTTGCTCTGAACCGTGCTGATCAGGTAAGCGGCATCCAACTGAAAGACACTCATCTTGAAGCCGGCGCCGGCAGAGAAATATCTGCGATTGCCTTTAAGCTGATTCTCATGATGATATCCTCCGCGAACGAAGAACTGACTGTTATAATTATATTCGGCTCCAACAGAAATATTGATGCCGCTAAGCTGGTCGCTGAAAGATTCGCCTGAAAATGACTTTATGGCGCCTATCAGCCCGTTGCTCGTCGTGTTATATTCGTCACGACGAAGCTGAAATTCGTCGTCCGTCTCTTCTTCATTCCTGATAGGATAGACGGGGACAAGGTATTTGTTGAGGTCAAGGTAAACGCCTATTTGATTATAGTCGTCCATCGGGACTAATAATCCTGTGCCAAGTCGCAGATTGGCAGGCAGAAACTCGTTCGTGGCACCTCCGTCGAACGATACTTTCGTGCCGATATTTGAAATATTGAATCCGCCGCTCCACAGACTTTCACTGTCTCCCAAATAGACGTAACGTTCGGTATATCCGGAAATGTCTGCTGCAAATGCATTGTCAGGTTGTAACTCATCGTCTAAGTTAGTGCCCATATCGGCGCGTATATATCGTAGCGTGACGCCCATGGACGATGATTCTGACAGCTTCATCGAATAGCCGACGTCAAAAGACATTTCGTAAGGGAATATATTGAGATAGGCATTGCCGCCATACTCAAACATCTGGATTTCGCCTAAAGTGAAATAACGCAACGAGGCGCTTATGGCCGAACGGTCACTTTGCCCAAGTTTGTAATATCCTGATAAATAAGCTAATGATACATCTGTCACTAGCTTGCGCAACCACGGAGTATAGGATAGCGAAAGCCCTGCCTTGCTTTCCATAAAGGCATATTTCGACGGGTTCCAGTATTGCGAATTGACGTCGGGAAGCGTAGAAACGCCTATATCACCCATGCTGCCGCCGCGTGCGTCGGGAGCAATCGAAAGCGAAGGGATGGCCGTGTGCACAGGGCTAAACTGCTTGTCCTGCGCATAAACATTTGAGCAGACGACGGCAAAAATAACAAGGGAAATGCAATTCCTCAATGTTTTCTTCATATTCTTTATCTTATAAAAAATCATTTCGGCAAATTTCTTGTGCCGCTACGAATATATAAACTCATTTAACCCTGCTTTATTGTATTTGAGAAATAGTATTTTAGCATCCATTCAAGGATTATTAACTAATAATATGTCGAATTTTAATGTTATTTAACGCACGTTTTATAGCTCAACGTTTTAGAATGTCGTATCTTTGCACCGTGGTTTTTTCATAATAGTATTAGATTTAAGGTTAACAAAGTTGATTAAGGGTTGTCGCGAGACAGCCCTTAGTTTTTTTTATTCACTCATTATTAAGTTTTTAGCTTGTACATTCCGCCCGGCAACGCCTGAATATGCCCGGCAAGTTCCAATTCAAAAAGCATCGGAGAAAGGTGATGGACGGGCAGATTCATCAACGCGGCCAACTCATTTATATGAAATTCTCCTTTCTCGGAGAGGAGTGTCAGGATGGGATGATCGGGTTTTTCCGTAAACGGAATATCCAATTGCTGCGGCCTCTTTTCTGCAACGTCCCAACACATTGCGCTTATTAAATCATGAGCCGAAGTGATCAATCCTGCTTTATTTAATTGCACAAGACGATTACATCCTTTCGAGAACTTATCCGTCACGCGTCCGGGATAAGTATAAACATCGCGCCCGTACGAAAAGGCAATATCTGCCGTGACCAAAGCGCCTCCTTTCTCGGCCGATTCGACGATGATTGTTGCGTCGGCCAGACCGGCTATTATACGGTTGCGCTGAAGGAAGTTTTCGCGATCGGGATTTGTCTCGCTCATAAAATCGGTCAGCAAGCCTCCGTTCTTAAGCATCTCTGCTGCCGTATTCCTGTGTAGCGCAGGATAGATGCGGTCTAATCCGTGAGCCAGTACCCCCACCGTAGGCAGTCCTGTTTTCAAGGCGCAACGATGCGAACATATATCTATGCCATAAGCCAATCCGCTTACTATCAGAATGTCGGGAAAAGATTGCGATAAGTCCTTAATCAATGATTCCGTCAGGCTTCGCCCGTATTCGGTGGCGTTGCGCGTGCCGACGATGCTGATGATTCGCTTTGCATTGATATCGGCAGCACCTTTGTAGTAGAACACGATAGGAGCGTCGTGACATTCGCTCAAGCGCAAAGGATAACGTTCATCTGCAATCGAATAGACATCTATTTTATTCTTTTCGATAAAAAGCAATTCCTTTTCGGCACGTTTGAGAGCTGCCGATTCCGATTCTTTAATCTTGACGGCCGTATATTCGCCTATGCCGGGCACCTTTTCCAATACGCGCTGAGGCGATGAGAAAACAGGTTTGGCACCGTCAAAATACTGTATCAACTGGCGTGCCAACACATTACCTATTCCCTTGACTAAAGTAAGCCCTATCATATAGAGTTGATCGTCCGATGTCATTGCCGTTATTATTTAGAGGTGAATACATCGCAAAAGTAATGCAAATTTGTCGATTATAAATATTTAACTATCAAAAAATATCAAATCTCCTTTTTCTTGTTATTTTTGCACGCCTCAATCGATGGATTCATTTCAGTTACATTACCTATGAAATGCTTCGCTCGGTAGAGAAAAAATACAATTTAATTAAAAAAAGATGAACAAAAGCAAACAATTGATATTTAGATGGATAATTTATATGGCCGGAGTGTTTGTACTGCACGTGCCGGTCATGGCGCAAATTAGTGATGGAGGTATTCCTCCGAGTTTTCAATATGTTAATACTCTGCGTAGTAGGTCGGCAACTGTTCAGGCGCCGGTCAATTTCGATGTACGTGAATTGATACAGGCTGACGAGCGTCGGCAAGAAGCGCAAGGATCACCCATACTTGCCGTTGCAACGTTGATTGATATGGATTTAAATCCATCAAACAGTGGCGATTGGAGCACTCTGCCGGACGGCGTTAAGCTATGGCAGATGCATCTGGAAGCTAAAGATGCCGTAGCACTGATGGTGTACTATCGTGATTTTTATATTCCCGAAGGCGGTAAGCTCTTCATTTACAATGCAGAAAAGACACAAATTCTTGGTGCCTACACACAACGTACAAATCCTGCCGGAGGACGATTTGCTTCCGAATTTGTGGCAGGAGACAATATAACATTCGAATATGCGGCAGGAGCCGACGGTGCCATGCCACGTATTGATATTGAGGCTATTGGATATGGTTATAATCATCTGACTGTAAATGATGGGCAGGTCTCGCTACGCGCTTCGTCCGGCACGTGCGAAGTCAATGTCAACTGCGAAGAAGGAGATGCCTGGCAGAATCAGAAAAAAGGCGTCGTACTTATGTCGCAGAAGATAGCCGGGACGACTTATATTTGCTCCGGCTCGTTGGTCAACAACACAGCGCAAGACTTAAAGCCCTATATTTTATCGGCTTATCATTGCTCATGCGATGCAAATAACGTCCAGGCCACGCCGGAAGAAATGAAGCAATGGGTGTTTTATTTTCATTACGAACTTGAAGGTTGTGATGTCAACTCCAAAGCTGTTACTGCAAAGTCGATAGTCGGTTGCAGCAAAGTGGCCGAGACTACATTGAACGGCCAGTCCGACGGTTTGCTGCTACTTGCAAATACGTCTATACCTGCTGATTACAATGTGTATTATAACGGATGGGACCGCCGCAACACCCCGGCACAGTCGGGCGTCTCGATACACCATCCGCAAGGCGACTATAAAAAAATATCTACATTTACTTCGCCTGCAGGAAATTACTCATTCGTCTCAGAAAAAGACAGAAGCGATACAAACGCGCACTGGAACGTGACGTTTGCCGAGACGGTCAATGGACACGGAATAACGGAAGACGGCTCGTCAGGCTCCCCTCTATTCAATGAGAATAAATTGATAGTCGGGACTTTATCGGGAGGCAATTCGGCATGTAACTATCTCGAAGGACTAAATCTTTACGGCAAATTCAGCTATCACTGGAATAAATATTCCAATACCGACACTACCAGATTCGATATCTGGCTTGACCCGACAGGCTCCGGAGTGGAGTTTCTACCGGGACGATTCAATCTGTCACAAACGCCGGCGCCGCAAAATCTGAGGGCTGTATATCAAAATCAAACAGTCAGATTGACGTGGCAGGCGCCTACGCAGACTAAACCGCTCAAATATTTTATATATAATAATAATGTAAGATTGGGAGAGACAACGACGCTTTCGTTTTCAGACACAGAACCTCAATATGGAATGCGCACTTATAGCGTTTCGGCTGTGTATGAAGCAGATGCCGAATCTAACTTCGCGAATGTATCAATAGAAATTGTAGAATATAAACCGCCTGTAAATGTTTCTATAGCATATACTTCTGCCCAACAACAAGTAGCTCTGCAATGGGAACAGCCTGTGTATGAGCAAACTATTTATTGGGGAGAACGCGCTGCCATGTATCAGGTGTCTCTTAACAAAACGATACCGTTCTATTTCGGTCAGAAATGGACGCCTGACGATATCAGTCTCTTTCATCGCAAGACAATAACTTCCGTAAAATTTATTCCTATCCGTAATAATTCGTATGAAATCTTTATATCTCAAGGAGATAGAACGTATAGCCAAGCTGTATCCGCCGTTGTCAACGGTGAGACTAATACCGTCACGCTTGAAACGCCATTCGTGATTGACGGTGCGCAAGAATTGATTGTATCTGTTTATGTATCAAAACACTCGCCAAATGCGAGCGAATATCCGGCCGTTTGCGACGGCGGACCGGCAGTGCAGGGGAAGGGTAATATTTATTCGTTTGACGGAGTCAGTTGGGAGAACCTTGAAGATATAGAAAATCCTGATGACTATAATTTTAACTTCTTTATTGCAGCTGTCGTCAGTTCGATCGAGAAGGATATTCCGGTAACGACGTCACGGGGAGAGGTTGTTCAAGGTTCAAGGTTCAAGGTTCAAGGCTCAAGGTTTGATGTTCAAGGTTCAAGGTCCAAGGTTCAAGGTTCGATGTTCGATGTTCAAGATTCGAATCCCGTATCGCTTAGAAGTGTTAGGCCGACGACGTTTCCGGCAGTGACCGGTTATCGTGTATATCGTGATAATGTGAGAGTTGCTTCTGTTGCGAGCGCCCCGACAAGGTTTTTAGACAAGGCGCCGACGCGAAGGACTTCTTATCAGGTTTCAGCCATGTATGGCACTGAGGAAGGCGAACGAAGCGCAGCCGTATCGCTGTCGCCGGTGGATAATATACAGATTGAGAGTAATGATGTTTTTATTTCCCCTGTTATTTTTACAAATCAGGTGGAAATATCGGGATATGAGCTTGTCAGCAGGATTGAAGTATATTCGGCAACAGGTCAGCAGGTGCTTCAAATAAATAGACCGGAGCGCGTAATCCATACTGAATCTTTACGCCCCGGAATATATTTCTTCAGGATTTATACGGTTGAAGGATTTAAGGTGGTTAAAGGTGTAAGACGGTAAATTGCTAACCGTCATTTCGGCTTGACGACACTAATGTAGAGACGTTGCGCGCAACGTCTCTACTATCGCCTTATTGTCCGCGTCGCACCTCCCGAACTGCGTGACGACGACGAAGAGGACGTCGAAGAAGCGGCACGCTCCGCTTTAGGGGCAGCGCTTTTCGGCTGGTTGGGCACTTTTTCTTTTCTCACGGACGTCTTTTTGGCGGCGCGGGCGGTTGCTTTTTTGGCCTTGGGGTCGGCAGCTGCCGCAGCATTGATGGAGTCAAGCGGTAACCATAGAGCTTTCTCAAACGCAACAAGTTCGTCCTCAATCTGTTTCTGCGCAGCCGCCAATTCCTCGTCCGTCTCATAGAGCTTGACGAGCGGCATATTCATCAGATTTTCTGTCTGGATGATTTCGCCGTCGTACATGCGGCGGCGGAAAAAGTCGTCCATCGTATACGTCTTTGCATTGTTGAGGCTGGACGTCATGACGTAGTTGTTCTTGATATACGGACTGACGTCTTCGTATTTGACCCAGAACATGGGTTGGGGAAATTCTTCGCCCGTATCGAACATGAAATATGCTATCGGGCATATTGCCAGCGTCTTGACATCGAAGACGGAATTGTTCTGGTCAAAATACCAGGCTTCCTTGACGTACATTTTCCTGACTTCGCGCGAAGGGATATCGCTCGAATTGACGATGTAGCCTCCGGGGCGTCCGCCGGCGGGAGGCAATGTCTCGTAAAAGATATTGAATTTATCGAGCATTTCCTTGAAAGGCAGGATATTTTCGTCGTCAAACGACTCGTAGTCCGGAAGGTAGGTGTAGACTTTGATTTTGTCTTCGCTCAGCAGTTGAAACATGGAAGTGAAAAGGTTCTTCACTCCGTTCATTTCCTGCACGGGATAATAGAGGGGCGCATTTTTCTCTTTCGTCAGGTCGAGTTCGCGGATCATATTGCGTATCCAGCGGGCGTTGCCGACTTCCTGTGTCAATTGCTCGTTCATCAGTTGGGCGCGGACGGTCAGCTCGGTAGAGGTCTCTTCAGCTTTTTGCTGTGCGGCCGACCGTTCGCTGCCGCGCTGTACGCGCGGCGCGTTATTCTGCGCCTGTAACATTATGCATGTCAGCGCAATCATGATAAAGGTCAAATAATAACGTTTCATCTTGTATCTTTTTTCAGTTTATGCTATGTTTCGCGTGCCCGTTTTGCTCAAAGTGCAAAGGTACACATTTTTTTTCCATCCATCATCCGGTTGTCAGTTTCTTACCAGCACATCGAGTGAATAGGCGATGGTGACCGGCTTGCCGCCCGGGTCGAGCGCTTTGACTTCGGAGATAAAGAACCGCGTGCCCGTCGGCATGTTGCGGATGATTTCTTTCTGTTGCGCCGTAAAATTGCTGCTGTTGGAGATTTCGGGGACGACGTTTCCGCGGTTGTCTACCATACGGATGGTAAATCCCGTCACTGTATAGGGGATGTCGAGGAGTCCGTCGTCAATGGCAGCGCCGATGCCCGGCGATTCGACGAGGAAGCGTTTCGAAATTGCTCCGCTTTTAAATTTCTGGTTTCTGCCGTCGGCGTCTTTATAAGGGATAAACGGCAACGCATTAGGCAGTTGTTTCACTTTGAAATTTTTACTTACCGAAATCGACCGGCCTCCGATGGAGGCGGTGAGGACTACGTCCACATTGTCGGAAGCCACATCCAATCCGCTGACTGTCCATATATTTCCTTCTTTCTGCCTGATATTTCCGGCTCCTTTCAGCGATGCGCTGACGGCGCCGCTCGGTACGCCGGGGATGGCCACGACGATATCATTGGCATAGCTCTCGTAGAGGAAGTTCATCAGCACGGGAGCAATCGTGGCCGATGCCTCCGTCACGGAATAATCGGCGGTGTAGGTATATGTCTGACCGTCGGAAACGACTTTTCCGGTCATCTGCCGGTCGCCGACGCCGCTTGTCCCGATGGAAAAAGTGTTGCCGGCCAGCAATTCTTCGCCCACGTAGAACTCCGGTTGCTTCGTGGAGTCGACGGCGGCCAGCACGATCCGTCCCTCGAACGGCATTCCGCTCGATACGATCTGGCTTTTGGGGATGACGACGGCATCGATTTTGTTGACGCGGTAGTCGCCGATATCCACGTTTGTAAGCAGTTGCGAAAGCGTTTCGCCTTCGACGAAGCGGATGTCGCTCTGCAGTTTGGTCAGCAGTGTGACGGCTGCCGCGACCGGCATATTTTCAAACAGGGCTGTCTCCCAACTGGGTGCCGTGATGCCGCCTTTGTTGAGTGTTTTCGTGCTTAGTATGGTCTCAAACATGGCGATTTTGCCCGGATCGCCCACCATGTCGGACATGCCTGCACGGTAGCTGTCAATGCGTTCCCTCAACTTTTTCCCTTCTCCGACGACGGGCGCCAGCATGACGCGCGACGCGGCTTCGAGGTTTTCTTTCTGCTTGATATTTTCCACGTCGCCGTTCTTGCCGTCGGCTGCCTGCACGATGCGCAGTTTCAGCTCGTTGATATAGTTGAATAAATCATCGGACCGGTCTTTCACCTGCACGCCTTTCTCGTACCACTCGCTCACTTTGGTCTCGTTAGCCCGGTAGGCGCGGTCGAGGTTGGCTTTGACTTCTTCGTTGCGCAGCGTCGAGTTTTTGGTGGAAGTACGCAGACTGGTTTCAACCAATTCGAAGCCGTCCAGCACCTCGGACGAGACGTTGAGAGCCAGCATAGCGATGAAAACCAGGTACATCAGGTTGATCATCTTCTGACGTGGCGAATTGGGGTTGCTTGCTATTCCTGCCATTTGTTAATAACTGAGTGATTGAATAACTGAATAATTGATTTAGTAGAGACGTTGCGCGCAACGTCTCTACAACCTTAAATTATCTATATCCCCCCTGATACGGCGGTTGATACGGCGGTTGTTGCGGGGGATAGCCGGCAGACTGCACATTGACGGTCATGGCCTGCAAGAGGCGGCTGTAGACCTGATTCAGTTGGGCGAGCAACTGCGCCATGCGTTCGTTCTCGTTGCGGAAGGTGGCGCTGTCGACGATCGAGCTGTCATAGAGATCGCGGATGCGGTTCAGCCCGGCATTGATATGCAGGATGGTATCCATCTGAGAGCGGATGCCCGTCAGCTGGGTCTCGTAGAAATGATTCAGTCCGGCAAGGTTCTCATTGAGTTTGGACATGTTCTCGACATAGCTTTGCGGCTTTTCGTCGGCGTCGGCTTCGGACTGTCCGGTGATGGCCTTGCAGGAAGATACGAGCGAGTCGGTTACTTCCCCGAGAGAGCCGGTCATTTCGTTGAACTTCTCAAGATTTTGTGACACGGACGACATCCGGTCGATATAGGACCGGGTGACTTCCGTCAGGTCGGCCATTTTAGAGATTTGTTCGGCGGCGCTGTTCAGTTTCTGAATGCTGAGTGCCAGCGCTTCGGTGTCTTCTTCCGACAGGTTGAGTCCCATGGCTGCCATTCCGGACTGGACACGAGCCTGCGGGGTTGGAGGCGCTGATGCAGACTGGGCTCCTTGATACGGGCGTCCATCTCCGACAGGCGTTGCTCCGCCCATGATGATGGCCCCGCCGACATGCTGTTCGCCGCCGACGGTCATGCCTTCGACGGGCATGGCTCCGGCGACTGAAAAATCGGGACGGTCCATCGGGTTCTTCGATTTCAACACGGGGAAGACATCTTCCCAGTGATAGTCGCTCATCGGCAGCTCAAATCCGGACAGGATAAACACCAGTGCCTCAAAACTTAACGACACACCCAATATCAGATTGGCGTGAGGCAGGTGCAAGATTTTAAACAGCGCTCCGACAATCACGACTGCCGCGCCCCAACTGTAAGCCCTGGTAAGCCATCGCCTGCCTTTCTCGCTCGATAGCGCCATTTCAATCCAGTTCTTATACCTTCTATATTTCCCCATGTTATATAAATTACGAATTAAAAATCTAATATCTGAAAAACTATTATTTCTTCCCCTTTTTCGAATTGGAGAAACCCACTTGTGTGCGCACAGTGCGAAAACCTATGTACGAGCGCGTCTCGTTTTGAAATTCAAACGTGCGCATGTCCGAGCGTATAAATTGCACCACATCTTTCCACGACCCTCCGCGCACGACTTTCTTTTTCATGTCATAAGGGTCTTCTTTCGCTGCATTGTAGTGTAAATCAGGGTTTATGTCGCTTGCCTGGCTTTGTCCCGATTCGGAATAGACGGACGAAGTCCATTCGGCCACATTGCCTGCCATATCGAAAAGTCCGAACTCATTTGGCGAGAACGAGGCTACTCGTGAAGTGACAAGATGTCCGTCTTCGGGATAATTACCGTCGCCCGGCTTGAAATTGGCCATAAAGCAAAACTGCTCGTCCAATACATCCGATGCCCACGGGTATTTGTTCTCATTGATTCCTGCACGCGCCGCATATTCCCATTCGCCTTCGGTCGGGAGGCGGAAAGGTTCGATGGTCTGACCTTCGGGAATATTTGAAGAAGACTTGTAATAGTCTGTGCGCCAGATGCAAAATGCCGAAGCCTGCTCCCACGACACGCCTACTACGGGATAATCATCGTATCCGGGATGGTCAAAATAAAGTCGGAGATAAGGCTCGTTATACGCATTCTTGAAGTCATTTATCCAGCTTGTTTCGTCGGGATAGATATTTACGATATGCGTATGCAGGAAGTCGAAAGGCGAGCTAAGCGGACGTGTAATTGTCTCATTGACAACGCGTCCTTCCTGATCAATATACGCTGTGTCCTTCGAGATCATGACCACTTGGTTAGGGTCTACTACGATGTCAGTGTTCCTTTCCCTCGCGTAAGGGTCTAAGTTATTGCGGCGTAGCGCCTCGCTTGTGTAGTCAAACCATTCGTAGCGATAGAGCATTTGATTTTTGTCGAGGCTCTTTTCGCCAGTCACGGGATGGACGTAATAGACGCTTTCGATGGCTCGCAGTTCGTCTTCATTTGCACGTCGCCACGGGATCGGTCGTGTCCAGTCGAGATGCGGCGTGACGGGATCGCCATAGCGGTCTTCGGTGATTTTGAAGAGGTCGTTGCCGCCGTAAGCCGGGTCGGCTAAGCGTTCGCGGATGATTGAATCGCGCACCCAATATACAAACTGGCGATATTTGGCGTTGGTGATTTCCGTCGCATCCATCCAGAATGATTCAAAGGAGACGCCTTTCGTCTCGGAGTTAAAGCCCCACAGGCTATCCTGATCGGCAGGTCCCATCTTGAACGATCCCCGCTTGATTAAAATCATCCCGTGAGGAGCCGGTTCATTGAACGAAGCCATCCTGACGCCTACAAGTTCGCCTCCATCTCCTGAAAAAAGTCTTCCACAAGATGTCAATATGGCGGTTGCCACAAGTATGCAAGCTATTTGTTTCATCATTTGCATTTCTACTTATTGATTTATCTCTATAAGATACGTATACTTTTATGTCTATTTCTCTTTCCCTTAGGTTTCTCTAATTCAATCTGATACGATAACATCAATTCATGGCTTCCCATTTTTGAGATGACCGTAGTGGGAAAATCATACGCATATCCGAAGCGGACGCGTTTGATATTTGCCCCCAAAAACAAGATGACTGCATTGATGCCGGCCATATCGTCGATTCTAATTCCTAATCCTCCGTTATACATTTTGTTATATACAAGTCTCGCCGTGACGTCGCCGGCTGCCATTTGCAGATTGGTTTGCACGAACAGCGAAGGTTGCAACTCAAATAACGGATTCCTTGTCAGAATATTGTATCCAAACGTTATATTATAAACGCGGTCAATCTTCATCTCCATATTTTCTTCGAGGCTGATTTTAGGAGCCATCAGGTGGGCAGATGATATTCCGAAATATAGTTTGTCGGTTGAATAATACAATCCCAAAGCTATGTCGAGCGTCTTGCCGTTGACCGATGATTGCGCTATGATGGGGTCTTCTTCTTCGGCTTCGCCCAACTTCACGGAATCACCTCTGAATGTTTCACTTAGAAAACCGATTTGCAGGCCTGCGCTCAAGATGCCTTTCCCTAATTTCTTCTTATAGGCATATTGTGCGCCGAAATTGATTCGCTGAAACAGGCTGCTTGCCTTGTCATAACTTGCTATGATGCCGATGCCGTGTTCTTTTCTGCCGTATTTCCATGGCATATCGGCGGCGACGAAAGCTGTCATCGGAGCATTATTAATTGCTCCGATCCATTGCAAGCGGCTTTGCGTCAGCACGTTCATTGCTCCTGACGTCCCGGCGTAGGCCGGATTATAGTATCCCATTGCCGTAAAATACTGGCTGAAGCCGACCTCCTGTTGGGCTTGCATCATTGAACAAAGACAACAACATATTATAATATACTCAAATCGTTTCATTTCCTGACGGGAAGGAACATCGTTAGTGAATATGTATAACTCTAATACCCGCCATATTATTGTATTTTGGGCGAAAAAATGATGTGATAATGTGGTGTAAGGTTCGATTAAGGCTCTATCGTGCCCATACGGCACAGATCAGGCCTGCGCCGCGATATGATTTGTCATTGGTAATGCGACGTTTAGCCGCATGAATAACATCCTAATACTCCTCTTCGTTGAAGAAGAAATCTTCCTTGCTTGGATAATCGGGCCAAATATCCTCCATACATTCGTATATTTCGCCTTCATCTTCCATCTCTTGCAGATTTTCAATTACTTCCAACGATGCACCTGAGCGTTGTGCATAGTCGATTAGTTCATCTTTTGTAGCCGGCCAGGGAGCGTCTTCCAATTTTGAGGCCAATTCTAAAGTCCAATACATAATCTGTTTTTACAGAAAAATATTAATAATAAGACTAATTTTTTAAAAAAATATTGTAAAATAAGGGTGCAAAAGTATACATTTATTTATATATATCAAACTTTTGACCATGTTTTTTGATCAATTCTATTGATAAAAAGTTCGTACCTTGCTATAACAAACAGTAAATCAGAGAGTCTGTTGATGTATATCAAAACGGATTCATCTACCGGAAACGATTCGTTCAGGCGATAAATAGCCCGTTCGGCTCTTCGACAGACTGTCCTGCTGACATGCGCGAGCGCAGCTGAACGGCAGCCTTGAGGCAAAATAAATTCTCTCAGCGCCGGAAGTTCGCCGTCCAGCGCATCTATGGACTGTTCCAACGTGCGGATATGTTCAGCCGTTATCAGGCTGTTTGGCTTCAGCGTCGTCTTTTCCGTATCTGTTGCCAGATAGGCTGATAGCGTAAAGAGGTCTTGCTGAAGTGTTTGCAGCAACGTTGCCATACGTGTTCCATCTATTTCGACGAGCAACAGCCCTATAAACGAATTTAATTCGTCAATCGTCCCGTAAGCCTCCAGACGAGGGTGCGTCTTGGAAACGCGGACACCGCCGACAAGCGACGTCATGCCATGGTCACCGCCACCTGTATATATTTTTATTTTTTCCTTCATTGTGCCTGCTGATTCAGAATCGTGTTCAGATACGCTTCCACATAATTGAACTGCTGCTCTTTCATTATGACCATATAATTTCTATCCAATAGATAAAGTGTTGGGATAGACTGTAATATATATGTTCCTAATCTGCCTATTTCCTCGTCGTGGTCATATCCGTTGATCCACGAAGACGGCACTTGAGGCAAAGATTTTTTCCAGCCTTCCATATTGGCGCCGGGATAGATTGCTAAGATGGCCAGCTTCTTGCGCGTTTGCATTTCCTTTATGACAGTTGATTGGCTCATCAACTGTTTAAGTACATTACAATCAGCACATTCAAAATCATAAAAGACGACCAGGATATAATCCGCCTTGATGTTCGTGAGAGAGTCTCTCGCCCCGGAAGGACGTGTGAAATGTATGTTTGTAGCCGTAGTGGAAGGGCGATTCTTATTCAGCAGCGGCAACAGTGTTTTCGGACGCAGCTTTCGTTGTTCGTCAAGACTTTTGGAGGATATAATATGCTCTAATACAGGTATATATAACTCCTCATTGCGCAGCGTCGACGACGGACTGGAGAGATAATACTCCATTTTGGAATAGAAAAAGGCGTACATGGCCTGATTGCCGTCAGCCTTATCGAGCAGTTGACTTATACCCTTGCAAATCACATCATAAGATGAATAGGGGAGGATAGACAGATATTCGAACAATGCTTGTTCGGTCAATGATTCGTAGCTGCCTACCCATGACGTGTCGGCAAAGTCGAAATTATCCCAATAGTGAATGGCTAAAAACTCGGCTTGCGACCTCTGATCAGTGGCAATAACCGGCAGGCTCACCTTCGGGAAATTCCTCTGCCCCGGCTTATTTGAATTACCGACGCACGCGGCGAGCAAAATTAAGCCGGTTAATAAGCAGAAAAGCATTGATTTATGATATCGCTTTACTGCATAACGTGAATATATATTGTGCATTATTTTTGTTTTGTTATCTATAACTTTTCTTCTCCAATTCGCGCAGATTATGAGTTGCTTCGTTCGAGCCTGCAGTATGTGCCTTAATGAAGTATTCCTCAGCCATTCTGTAGTCTCCTTTTAATGTGCAGAGCGCACCCATACAGTTGGCGTATTCGGCTGAGCTTGTGTTCTGAACCTTTTTCAGGTATTCTTCAGCCAGGGTAGGATTGCCTTCAGCCAAAGATGCCGATGCTGCATTCTGATTGGCTATTTCGTTGTCAGGGAATTGTCGGCCTGCCGTGATAAAAATCTGATTAAATTCATGGCTGCCTTGAGGATATGTCTGTGCTACTTGATACATCTCATACTGGCTCAGAAGCTTGGAGTTGTCGTTCAACCGTCTTCTGCCTTCTTCAATTGTGAAATTGCGTACATTATAATTAACTTGGCAGTCGACGCGCCTCAACTGAGGATACAAGTCACGATAAATCTGACGGTAAGGCGCTCCGTTTCCAAGACTTACTATTCTTTGTTCGCGTACGTCCAAGTCTTGTACCGTATTGATAGTGAGAATGATATCGCTTTTATAATCAACATTATAGTCGGACAGTAACGTTTTCAGCCCATCCCAGTCTTCGCCTCCTACACCCGTCAGAAATGCGTTTGAAGGAATATTTGTCAGCATGCGTGCGAAATAATCGCGCATTGCCGTAGCGCGTGCACGGGCAAGTTCGTAGTTTTTCTGCGACGACCCTTCGGGCGATGCATATCCGCGCATTTCTATGTTGGTCACGACGACGTCCGGGTCTGACGATATCATGAAAATCATCTGATTAACCTTGTCCAATTCCTGAGTATTATTACGATATGAAGGCGTTATGGCGCTGCCTCCCTGCGGGAATTCAAGGAAAGCTTTCCCAATGTCGTAACGTTTCTTTTCAATCTCCTGTTCGGGGACGATGTAATTGAATTTGAATTGAGGCTGAATATCGACGTTTGTCCTGACAGGCTCCGGTATAGGCTCCGGTCTTGGTCTCGGAACGGGATTCTCAAATGTAATGGTACTCTGCGTCATCCTCAATTGCTCGTTGCAGCAACCCGACGTCTCTTCGCGGAGGCTGACGGTGGCGTCGTCCATCCAATTTCTGTAGGCCACCGAAACGGAATACACTATCTGCAAGTTGCGATTGAATTTTTCTATCGCATAAATAGGATAATTCCTGTTGTCTCCTACTTGATTAGCCATCGTGACAACGGGAGGCGCTTTGCTCAATGCTTCTGCCCTGCGGTCGGCTTTGAGACGGCCTGAGCCTTTGATTATCAGCTTTGGAAGTTCATATTGTTCCTGCTGCCCGACTATGATCGGTGTATACGTGATGCTTTCGATGCTTCGCATTTGAAGCGTGCTCATGTCGAATACCATTTCTATAAGCATCAACTCTCCGTTTTTAGCCAACTGTTTGGGCAACACGCGCATTTGCCCGGGTTGCTGTGCATACGATGCCATGCATCCCACAAGTAAATTCAGTATTATAAAAGATAATGTCTTTTTCATTTTTTACCTCCTTTCTTTTATTAATATAGCATAAACACAAGAGAGACTGCGGCTTTTGTCGGGCCGAAATAATGCATCGAGTAGTCGTTGCGATCTTTCTCGTCTGAGTTGGTGGACTTTGTATAACGATTATACTTGTCATACTGCAAATATGCATATCCCAGTCCGAGCGAAAATTCGAGACTCAACCTGTTGTTGAGTATCAGATGATACCCGTAGGATACGCCTGCTCCGGCCAGCCATCCTTCAAAACGCTTTTCCTGAAGCCCCTTTTCGCTCCATCCGTCAGGCAAAAAAGACAATCCGCCGACGTTAAAGCCTCCGCCGTGCAGATGTGCTCCAAAAAAATGACCGTTGAAGGTCTCGCATGTCCACCAGCGCAATTCGGGTTGCAACATCCAGTGTTTGATGATGGCATCATACGAGTGGAGAACCACGCCCGAAGTGTTTACCTGCTCTTGAGGGAAACCCCAGGGATTGAAATTACCACTGATATCAAGAGTCAATTTGTCCGTCAATGCAAATTCGACACCGAGATTAATGGTGGAAGTAGCATCGTACAAGAGATTACTCTTTAACGCAACATTCTGACTATAACCATATTGAATAGCCAGGCACATTCCAAATAACAATATCAACTTCTTCATAAGATAAGGAATTTGGGACAAATGTAATAATCTTTTTTTAAACAATCATTTAGTTTATTAAAATTTTATGTCAATAGCTGAAGTTTCCGCCGCCCAAAAACTCGCGTAATAATGATGTTGCAGGCAGCTCATCAAGTTGAATATAATTGAAATAGCGCAGGAAGCGTATAAGCCTGTAGGCCTCGGCGCTTTCCTCGTCCATCTCGCGAATGGCGCTCAGGATAGGCTCTGCATATTTGCGCAAAACAGCTAATTCATAAATCATTGCACTGTTGAACATGACGTCGGCATTTTCCTGATACGGATATATCCATTTCTCCTCGCCTTTCTGCACGCGCGGCCAGACGGAGATAGTATCTTTGGCCGAGTAACCCCTTGAACGATAGTCGCGCACGATGCGTCGCAAGAGCCTGTTATCAGTAGTCGGAATCCAGTTGTGTCCGTCTAATGCAATGGTTGTCAGCGCTGAGACATAGACGCGGAAGATATTTTCCGGCGGGATGGCGTCCGTCAGCTCCGGGTTCAAGCCGTGGATGCCTTCCAGTATCAACACCGAGTTGTGCTGCATCCTGAGTTTCTGATTTCTGTAAACACGTTTTCCGGTGGTGAAGTCAAAAGATGGAATGTCCACCTCCTCGCCGTTGATCAATCTCATCAAGTCTTGCTCAAAGTACTTTATATCAATGGCGTACAATGATTCAAAATCATAATTGCCGTTTTCGTCCTTAGGTGTATCTTCCCTGTTCAGGAAATAATCGTCAATCGACACGCCTACGGGGTGCAATAGGTTGGTAATAAGCTGAATTTGCAGCCGTTTACAAAATGTCGTCTTGCCGGACGACGATGGCCCGGCAATTAGCACCACGCGCACTCCGCGATCATATCGAGCCGCAATTTCTTCGGCAATATTGGCAATCTGCTTTTCCTGCATTGCTTCCGAGACTTTGATTATTTCCGTGGCACTTCCTTTCCTTACCTCCCTGTTCAAGTCTCCTACATAGTTTATTCCCAGCATCTTCTGTAAATTCAAATGTTCTTTGTAAGCCATGAACATTTTCTCTTGAGGTATCATCGGCGATGGTTGGTTCGGATTGTTCCAATCGGGAATCTGCAGCAAAACTCCGTCTTTGTAAGGTATAAGGTCGAACGAATAGATATATCCCGACGAAGGCGTCAGGCATCCGTAGTAATAATCTATATAGCCATCCATCTCATAATAAGAAGTATACGCCATACCTGCCGTCTCGATAAGGAGCGCCTTGTCTTCCATGCCGCGTTGCCGGAACAATTCTATTGCGTCCGATGTCCTTATTTCGTGCAGCACGAAAGGAATATCGGCTTCGATGATGCGTTGCATCTGCTCCTTGATGCTGTCCACGTCGGCCTGCGCTACCTCGCGCCGGTCTTCAAATGCGCAGTAATAGCCTCGCGAAACGGGATGCTTGAGGCTGAACTGGGCATTCGGGAAGACGTCATTGACGGCTTTCGAGAGGATATAACAGATGGAACGCAGATATGTCCTGTTGCCTGAATATGATGTAATATCAAGAAATTCAATGTCTTTTGGATGCCAGCAACGCCAATCCAACCCTTCGACACGCTGATTCACTCGAGCGCTCATAGGCCGGTAGCGCAGTGGTGTGCCCACCATTTTATAAATCTCGTTCAACGACGACCCGATAGGCGCCTCCTTATACATTTTATTGTTCTTGCAATAAATCGTGATGTTTGAATGATAAATCTTTTCCATACATTTTAATTGATAAGCATTTTTATCAGGCGATTTTAACAATTTTATATTGCTGTTTCGATAGACTGATTTCTTTTATTTTGTATTTTTGCCCGCAAAGTAATCATTTTTTATGAAACAGCAATAAAATGGCTCGATTTAATAAGATTCAAGTGTTGACGGCGATGACCGGTACAGGCATGGTTCCTGTGTTGTATAATAAAGATGTGGAACTCGTAAAGCAAATTGTAAAAGCATGTTACGACGGCGGAGTTCGTGTTTTTGAGTTTACCAACCGCGATGATTTTGCCCATGAAGTATTTGCAGGGCTGATGAAATATCTTGCCGTCGAATGTCCTGATATGATATTGGGAGTTGGCTCAGTCGTAGATGCGGGGACTGCCTCGCTTTATATTCAGATGGGTGCGAATTTTGTGGTCGGTCCGCTTTTTAACCCCGATATTGCGAAAGTGTGTAATCGCCGGTTGATACCGTATATACCGGGTTGCGGCACCGTTTCGGAGATTGGCTTCGCTGAGGAGGCCGGATGCGATATATGTAAGATTTTTCCGGCGGGAAGCATCGGCGGCCCATCTTTTGTCCAGAATATCAAGGCGCCCATGCCTTGGGTGATGATTATGGCTACGGGAGCCGTAGAGCCTGACGAAGCCAACTTGTCGGCTTGGTTTAAAGCCGGCGTGACATGTGTCGGGATGGGTTCGAAGCTGTTTCCTAAGGAAGCCGTCGCTAACAAAGACTGGCCGGCCATCACAGCGCTTTGCCGTGACGCGCTCGGCTTTATTCAAACATATATGACTAAAAATAAATAAAATACAATAAGATGAAAAGTTTTTTAGATTCAGATTTTCTGTTATATACAGATACTGCCCGTACTTTGTATCACAAACATGCCGAGAAGATGCCTATCATCGACTATCACTGCCATTTAGACCCGAAGCAGATTGCCCGCAACTATCAATTTGCCGACCTGACGGAGATTTGGCTGGGCGGCGACCATTACAAATGGCGTGCAATGCGTGCTAACGGCGTTTCCGAAGAATATATCACCGGCAATAAGTCGTCGTACGAAAAATTCGAGAAATGGGCTGAAACACTGCCTTATACGATGCGTAACCCATTGTATCACTGGACACATTTGGAGCTTAGCCGCATCTTCGGCATACACGAGATATTGAAAATGTCCAACGCACGCGACATATATGAGACATGCACAGCCAAGCTGCAGACGCCGGAGTTTCGGCCGCAGGCTATAATGAAACGTATGCGCGTAGAGGTAGTTGCCACTACCGACGACCCTGCCGATTCGCTCGAATATCACAGCGAAATACGCGAGAGCGGCTTCTCCGTGAAAGTATTGCCGACATGGCGTCCCGACAAGTCTATGGCAATAGAAAATCCGCAGACGTATAATGCCTATCTTACAAGGCTGGAAGCTGCCGCCGGCATGTCAATATCCTCGTATACAGAGCTTTTAGATGCGTTGCAACGTCGTCATGACTTTTTTGCCCAAGCAGGATGCGCACTCTCGGACCATGGCTTAAATGCCTTTAGTGCAGAGCCTTATATGGATTCTGAAATCGAACAAATATTCTTAAAGGTGCGTGCCGACAAGACGCCTACGCCTCTCGAAGCAGCTAAATTTCGCTCCGCCATGCTGCATGATCTGGCAGTGATGGACTGGCAAAAGAACTGGGTGCAGCAATTTCATATCGGCGCCATACGTAATAATAATGAACGCATGTTCGCGCAGCTTGGCCCCGATACAGGCTTCGACGCCATCAACGACTATAACGTGGCTGAGCCGATGAACCGCTTTTTCAATCGGCTCGACGCTGCTGGGCATCTGGCAAAGACTATCGTCTACAATCTTAATCCTCGTGATAATGAATTGATTGTCACCGGCATCTATAACTTCAACGACGGCTCGGTTCCCGGCAAGATGCAGTTTGGCTCGGGCTGGTGGTTCCTCGATCAAATCACGGGGATGGAGAATCAGATCAATGCGCTCTCCAATCTTGGCTTGCTAAGCCGGTTTGTAGGGATGCTGACCGATTCGCGCAGCTTCCTGTCCTATCCGCGTCACGAATATTTCCGTCGCATACTTTGCAATATCGTTGGTAATGACATAGAAAAAGGACTTCTGCCGGTATCGGAGATATCTTTTATCGGTCAGATAATAGAAGATATATGCTATTATAATGCGAAACGGTATTTCGGGTGGTAGAGGGCGAGTAACTGAATAACTGATTAACTCTGAATAAATTATAAAAATGAAACAGTCAATGCTTATATTCGTCATCGGCATATTATTGCCGTTTATGGTCGCGGCACAAACGCCTCGCATGACGATGACGACAAATCTGGAAATCGGCAAAAAAATCACGTTGAAGATTGAAGTCGAAGAAGCCGATTTCGAAGGTGTAGTCGTAAAAGGAGGGAAATTTGACAGACGGTCATTTATCCTTGAGTCCCAAACCATTGTCATTGAAGGGAAGGTGAAGAATCTGTTCTGCCAATTCGGCGGCCTGACTTCGCTCGACGTTTCCGGAAATCCCGACTTGACCGTGCTGGATTGCAGCAATAACGAACTGACCAAACTTGACGTCTCCAAAAACATTCATTTGACCAAGCTGATTTGTAACCGCAACAAATTGAGTAAGTTGAATGTCTCCAATAATAAGGAGATGGCATTCCTGAGCTGTGACCAAAATAATATCAAGTCGCTTGATGTCTCAAAAAACAACCTTCTGACCAGCCTTACGTGCAGTTTCAATCAGCTCAAAAAACTTGACATGTCCGGAAACGCAGAGTTGGACTATCTCTATTGCAGCAACAACCGTCTGACCGATTTGAATATTTCATCATGCGGAAAACTGACGAAATTGATTTGTGTGGAAAATAAACTCGGCAAACTTGATCTTTCTCACAATCACTCGCTTATAATGGCAAATTGCAACAATAACAAATTGTCGGCGCTTGATTTTTCGGGAAATGAAAACTTGACGACGCTTGATTGCGGAATGAATCCGTTGCAAAGTTTAAATATTTCTAAAAATCAGATTCTCAAGCAGTTCTCGTGCAAGGATTCCGGTTTGAAAATGATTGACGTATCGCAAAATGACTCGCTTGCCTATTTGGATTGTTCGGGAAACTTATTGACCGGCTTGGAACTGTCGCACCTGGAAAAACTGAATTACTTGGATTGCAGTAATAACAGCTTGTCAGATATAGATTTAAATCTTAATAAATCAATAAAATACGTCGCCCTGTCAGGCAATGAATTTTCTGCCTGCGCCATTGACAACGTCTTCAGGCAGTTGCCCGAAAAATCAACTGAACCGGGACGCATTGTGCTGAAAGACGGCGATATAAGTCTGCCCGGGACATTCGGATGCCGCGAATATATAGCGACAGCCAAGAACTGGCAAGTGCAATCCATCTATCACGAACCGTGCGGCGACCCTGCCCACGGCGACTTCCATTATCACTATATCCCACAACCCATCGACAATACAGGCATCTACGCTTGCTCGGAATAAAAATTCGGAATCTCCCATTACGGTCATTGCGGACTTGATCCGCAATCTCCAATCCATTGGCTGGCGTTTCGTCACGCCACTACTATACGTCTTTCATCATTTTTTTCAAACATCCGTAAAAAACCACATTCCGCAAACAAACTGCATACTTTTTTTAAAAAAACCACCGCCAATATCCTGTTTTCTTATCCCCACAAGGGCTAACAGGCTATTACACTGCGTATTCTATACTATCTACCACGATTTCCACTATACCTCCGACTGAGGAAATTGATAAAAATTGCTAATTAGATGACTAAAATTCACTTTTATTAGTTTTTCTTTGCAAAAAAAGCAACATTTTTTTTCACCTTTCCGCTTGTATTTCAAGTTTTTTTATATAAATTTGCACGCTAAAAGAAAAGGGATTTTCTGCTTTAAAATGTATAAGATTGCAATTGTTTGTGAAAAATAATATATCCGGCTGAAAATTAACATTTTATAATATGAAAAAAGAATTTATTTTATTGATTGTCTCGCTGACCCTATCATTGTTCGGCAGCGACCTTATGTACGCACAAATCGGCGTCCTCAAATCCTCAACTTCGCAAAACGGGGCGGTGACGCCGAGGCGGGGGGATGCAACTCCCGGAATCCCGGGATTTGTAGATAATGATGGCAATGTAAACAATGTTTTCGGAGCTGGAGAGTCTGCAACAATCCAAGGAAATAATGTGATTGTACCTGGTGCATCACATCCAATAACCCCAATACCTCCCCCGCCAAACAATAAAATTGTTTTAGGAGGCGATCAATCACAAAATATTGTGATTTCTTCATATACAGGCAATGGCTATGGAATAGGATGGATTTCTGTACTACGTGTAATTGCCGGTGATGAATATAGTACAACAACAACTGGTTTTCATATAAATCATGTTAATACGGATTACCTCGGATATCAATTTCCACTGCCTTATCCAGAAGTAGATTCTGATTTAGAGATAAGAACAACCAGTGGTAATATCCCTAATACTTATCAAATTCGATACATAGATGACCCAAATGCACAGGGAACTGCGATCGACCAACGTCCAGATGATTTTGATAATTTGGCTCCCCATACCGCTAACTCTGGATACGATGTAATGAATCCGATGGTATTTTCTTTTAACAGTTGGAATGCTTCAAACTTTGCAACATGGTCGCCACCAGCTCCTTGTAATTCAGACTTGTTTACATCTTCTATTTCCGGAAATACTATTACCGTACAACATCATCTATCTGAAGGTAATGGCGTTCGATATCCCGCAGATCCCATTTTTGCACCGAATTATGGATATACATCTACGATGGATGGATCCTTTGCACATAGTCCGACATATAATTCTATAGTTTTATATACGGAAAACTATAGAAGCGATGATGGCATTTCATTAACTCAATTTAATGGGAGCCCTTTAACAAACTCATTAAGTTTATCTCAACAGAATAGACCTACTTCTGAGATAGGAAAAAGTTCTGCAAATGATGATCCAACGTCTAAAGTGTATTACTTGGATAATTATAATCGACCTACTACTGTTGCCATTGCTCCAACTGTAGATAATTCGTATACGGAGCTTGATAGCATACAGTTAAATACTATAGAATGGTGGGCAGAAAGGAATGTGGTAGACACACAAATAGAAACACTTAATCTCATTAATTTAAGTACAAATGTTCCTGTAAGTCCAATACAACAAAGTGGATACGTTATGTTCCAATGTAATTCAGGATCGATGACAGCATGGGGTTTCGAGGCGATTTGGGACCCTGACGTAATCTTGGGTGCAACCAAGCTGGATGCTGCCGTTCAATTGTTGGATGGAGCAAGAGTTTGTGTAAAAAAAGATGTTGTTGACTTAACGGGAAATATTGGTACAGGTCATGTTTTGTCCGGTGATAATGTTTATGCAACAGGTTATAAGCAAACCAATGCTTTGGTAATATTTCCAGAAGAAGACAGGGTTACACTACGTACTTATGGTAATTTTAATGCAAACATGCATCATGAACGTACTCCTGGGTCTCAATCTACCAATGCATTATATACAATTAGTTCTTTCCCTGATCCGGATGATCATATCTATATGTATAAAGGAGCATCGGCGCCACATGCATTTGACATGCCGGGAAATCTGAGTAGTTTTCAGAATGTTTCCTCTTTCATTACTTCATTTGTAATTGCAGCTCCACTTAAAGATGCCAAGGCCTCTATTTTTGGAGTATATACTGATTATGCTTTTACCGGACAGATGCCGGAAATTCATACGACTGCTGCAAGTGACGCGTCTTTTGCACCTGTTGGAGTTGATAATAATCCCGGTGTTATAGAAATTGGCCCTACAACTGCAGGAAAAGATCATTTTCATATTTATTCGGGGGGAATGCTGAAAAATTTTGAAGGCTGCACTGTAGGCTCTAATTTTAGCATGCAGTTGGGAACGGCTTCCGGTGGTATGGCTAAATTACACATAGACAATACTGCAGATTTGTCCATCTTAAACTATGGGAATAACGGAGCGAATTTCTGTGAGGCCAAAATTATTTTGCAAACTGGTGCAATGGCAGTCATTCAACCTGCTATTGAGACTGCTGCCGGAACAGGAGCTTTTAGAGTTCAGGCGCTCAGCAATGTTGAGATTCAGGAAGAGGTCAACATTACAAAAACAAACAAAGGAAATAATATATATGTATTGTCTGATGGCGGTAATGTTATTGCTGAAAAAACAGTCAATATTGCAAGTGATTATTTTGACACTGTGGGTAGCGGAATGATTACATTCTGGGCTGAAGACAAAAATGATGCAAATTTTGCGTCATGCTTAAATACAGTTGGAAATCGAAACAGCGCTCGCGGAAATATCTACTTAAAGGATGATGCTACTATAACAAGAGCAGGTACAGTAGGTGATACAGAAACCAATTATGTTGCTGCAAATAATATCCGTACTGCCAACTTCGACTATTCCAGTACAAGCACAAAGAACGATATTACAAATATCATTTCCAGAAAGGGTGATATCTATTTAGGATATAGCAAAAAAGATGATGGTGTCTTTAATTATGAAATTGTAAATCCTGCCAATGCAGGAGCGTTAAATATTAAAGCCGGTTTTGACGATACAAATGAGAGCATTTCGCCAGCTCCTTTGGGAGGAGGTAATATTTATTTTAGAGCTATTAATGCAAAGATGATTAAAGGCGGGACGTACCCTAACAATATTACAATACCTTATTCACTTCAATACGTGTGTGATGAAGAAAATCAGTTAAGCGAACGCAGGAATGTTCCGGGCAGTTCCATGCAGGATTATGAACATGCAGGTATTATTGGAGGGTTGGGGCGTTGCGGTTATGATCATGATTTTACCAATTTTGGAGGTCTGGTTGATAAGTTATCGGCAGTCAACCCGGGTACAGTGACAATTCCAAGTTTGAAATATACAGCCAATATGGGTGAATTGTTTCTTGATGCCGGTACGAGGGGCAATATCATTATGAATACAGGTAGTGACCTTGATTTTCAGGGAGATGCCGGTAACGGATTCTTCCGTACTCGCAATGGAGATATTGATTTGCGCGGCATAACGAAAATTACAAACTTACCGGAAAAGCAAGGTGTGGTTTTTTTAGCTGATAACGGAAACCCCAATAAAAAGGCCATTAACTGCTATTGCGATGAACAGTCAAATAATATTTATATTCAGGACTTTGACTTTATAACATTTAATGACGAAGTCAATTTAGGAAGCCTTTATTTCGGAGCCGATAATAATATCAAGTTACAATACGGAGGACTAAGAGATATCGGAACATGGCAAGACCCGTTCCTGAGTGAAGCCGATATTACTCTCGGGTATCCATGCGGTTTAAAAAAATATCATTGCGATTCCGACCCGAATGAAAATCAGGCTCAAGATATGATATTGGATTTCACTGATAAGAAATCGGGAGGCGTTGGAATTGTAGCTTCCGACCAAATCGATATTTATAAGGATTTTACGTATATAGGAGGTTCAACATCAGGTATGAGCGCTGTTCCTGTTCCCGTTTCAACGAATCCATATGTCAATAATGCTCCTACAGACGGCAGACTACATGGCGAGAGTGTTGCGGGTTATGGACTGTTTATCAAGACACAAGGTAATAAAAGTAACTGGAAAGAACCTGATCCGAGTGCTTGCGGACCGAGCTGTGATCTTGGTTGCGGCTTTTCTCCGTTGCAGTCTGTGTCTCGCCTTACTTTCCATAGTAATGCTACCATATTTGCAGAAAACTCAAAAGTACATGTAAGTTCGCCAGTTGTCGATGTGATTGGCGAACTGGTATTGGATGCCAAGGCTGCTTCGCAAATTCAAATCAAGACGGACAGCCTCATTTTGCGTGAGCAGTTCCTCCTCGACGGCACAAAGACATCGTTTGCCACCTGGAGCGATATGCCGCGCAATATGCCCGTTATCAAGTTGGGTAATTCGCGTTATACGCCTCCCATCGGTGACGACTGCACGTCTTGCTTTACGCATCAGAAAGGTACCGGCTCAAAGGATAATCGTACTGCCGTAGATACGGTAAATGTACAATTCTGGAACAATGCCGGTTTGCCGAGACTTCATACATTGGTAGTTGATCACACAGTGCTCGCTTTCGGAACGGACAGTATAGACAATATAACGGGCGGCACGATTATAAATGCAACAATCTTTACGGATACAATCAAGATTCGCAATCAGGTGGAATTTTGGTCGAATGCTGATCATAACTACGACACGCACTTTGAGCTTGCCTCCGAGCCGCAGATGAACTCCAAGAATTTTCCGGGCATCTTTGCACGCCATCTTCACATGGAGCCTATCGCACCGTCGTGCAAGAATGACAACTCAAGCGACTTGTGGCTGTCATCCGATGTTCTCGACGTTATATCGTCGTCCACGTTCGGCGGATTCGGACGTGTTCATGCCGACGTATATGTAGAACCGGCAGGCATACTCGCCCCGGGTTATACTTCGTTGAGAAATCAAGGACAATGCTACGAACGCCAAGCAGGCGCGCTGAAGATGGAAAATCTCTTCCTCGACCATGATGCCGACCTCTATTTCTCTGTTGGCGACAAGCGCAGCAGCGAAGGATTATATGCAGACAGAATCGAAGTGAAGAACCTGAAAATGTACGGCCCCGTAAATCTCTATATAGAAGAACGTTGCGACCAGACTTACCTTCCCGGATGCTATCCGCTCATTAATTATGACTTTATAGAAGGACCGACCCAACTGAACAATCTGCAACTGAAGACTACGACGATCAACGGTATGCAAGTCAGACTTGACTTCTCCATCCCCGGCGAAGTAAACCTCTGTGTAGGAAACGGTTCGATTCCGGTCAAACAACGCGAAATACGCGTACCGGAGCCGCCGGCAGGCGTGACGATTAATCCGTCGAAAGGCACTCATTTCGTCGAGATATATAAAGACTTCAATTTCAAGATGACATTCTCCGACGTCGTATTTGCAATTCGTACAAACCGTTTAGACCCCGTAACAGGCGAACAGGAACAACTCTTCGGCAAACAAAATGCAAACGGCGAATACGAATATACAATCAGCGAAGTAGTGACGCAACCGGTCTATATCTATATCGGCCCCGACGACCTCGGCCCGGTAGGGATTGACGACATTACGGGAGCAGCAGTATGGGCAAATGAAAATACGCTGTATATCAGAGTTTCGCAGGAAGATTTAGCCAGCATATACTCCATCACGGGCATGCTTGTCAAACGTATCGAAGTGCCCGGAGGCGGCATCACCGAACCGCTCTCCAAAGGAGCGTATATCGTGACGCTGAAAGACGGGTCGGTGCATAAGGTGATTGTAAAATAGTAGATTGAGGGTCAAGCCCGCAATGACGATTTTCCTATTTAAAAAAAGACGCGGTGCGCCGCGTCTTTTTTTATCGGCTGACGCCGCCTTTTATCAGATAGAAGCCGATACGGCAATAGAGGCATTTCTTTTTTTCGCAGTATTCGCGGCGCAGCTGGATAAGGGCTTGCGTGTCGCAGGCATTGCCGACCTTGACCCCGGCATCAGTGAACAATGTCACGAGGCTATTGCGCTCCGGCGGGATTTGCTCCAGCAACTCGATCGCCTTGTCGCAGAAATCCGGCTTCTGCTGCTTCTTGCCATAAGCAAACAGGGTAGGTGCTACGGCATTAATAAGTATGCTGTTAGTCGCAGAGCGTCCTATTGTCTTTTTCTTCGCAGGCGAAGGAAAACTAAAATGATAATGCGTGTCCCAATACTCCGGCAACTCCACGTCGAAACATGACCTTAGCGTCTCCGGCTGCCTGTCTTCCAAAATCCTCGAAAACAGCGTATCGGTATGCGTCCAGATAGCAGCCAACTGCGCCAGTCGCAAGTGCGGGAAATTGATAGGACGCATACGCAACTGCTTGATTGCACCATATTTGACAGGCGTCAAACCGTATTTCTGCTGCAAGAAGCGATATTCCTGTTGAAGCGCTTGATAATAAGGGTCATCCCGGCTCTCCTCCAGCAAACCGGCTTGCCCGAACAACAACGCCTCAATCTGAAGACTGTTGCCGCGCTGCTTACGGATATATTTGAAAGGCAGGCTCTTGGCCAAATACTCAAAAGCATCGCTATTGCTGCCGAACCCGAAGCTGCGCGTAAGAATTATATAAAACACCTCATTCCAATCGTCTTTATTCTGTTCGAGAAGTGCAAGTATATCAGTCACTTTGCGTTCCAACCGTTCGGTCAGCATAGACGTCATCCAGTTGGCGATATGAAGATGATCGACTTCGCGTATTCGCTCTGCGCATGGCAACGACGTCTGGCGCAACAGCAGCCAGTCCATATTGCGCCGTATAGCGTCCGGGATGCGCATCTTGACCTGCGGAATCACCTCGCCGTTGGAGCGATGCACGACATAGTCATCTTCTTCGACTACGTGTAGTATCACGCTGTCATACAGCGTATCACGATCGTGATGATGGTTTTTCCATTCTGATGCCTTGCAGTGAATTTCCACGTTTCCCGCCCAGATCGTGCCACCTATCTTTACTTTTGCATTGTGAAAGTCGGGGCCGGCATCTGTATTGCGTATACCCGGATCGATAACCGTCACAGCTACACCGTCAGCCGTCATAAGGTCTGCTGACGTAAAAAGCCGGTATTGCCAGATATATTGAAGCAGTCGTTCCATGTTTTTATAGTTTCCAGTTGCCGGTTTTCAGTTGTCGGTTTTGGGGAATTATGATATCTACAATGCAAAAATAATTATAATAATTCAACATGTAAGCATAAAGATTAAAATAATTGTTTACTTTTGTGACGTTGAACATTATTGTAAAACAATTTTTATGAAAGTTGCGTTGATAGGATATGGCAAGATGGGTAAGGCCATCGAGATGATTTTGAATGAGAGAGGTCATACTGTCGTTAAGGTGATTGATGTTGATAATCAGGAAGATTTTCAATCGGAAGCATTTAGAGACGCAGATGTGGCCATCGAATTTTCTGTCCCTTCTGCCGCTTATGACAATTATATGAAATGTTTTGCCGCCGGTATTCCTGTCGTGGCAGGCACTACCGGATGGCTGGACAGAATGGAAGATATCAAAACCATCTGTAAGACAGAGGATAAGACGTTTTTCTATGCGCCGAACTATAGCCTCGGCGTCAATATCTTTTTTGCTGTCAATGCTTTCCTTGCCAAGCTGATGAATCGTTTCCCCGAATATGACGTGAGCGTCTCGGAAGTGCATCATATCCATAAGTTGGACGCCCCAAGCGGCACGGCCATCGCCATCGCCGAGGATATTCTGAAACAGCTTGATCGCAAACGACATTGGACAGCCGGGTCGTCTCACCAGCCTGATGACCTGCCTGTTGAGTCTATACGCGAAGGCGAAATAGCCGGCATCCACGACGTAGTATACGAGTCGGATGCTGACTCTATTCTCATCCGGCACAGCTCCAAAAGCAGGGTAGGTCTAGCATTGGGAGCCGTCCTTGCCGCCGAGTTCACGGTCGGGAAGAAAGGGTTCCTCGGAATGAAGGAGATGCTGGGGATAGTAACTGAATAACTGAATAACTGAGTAACTGAATAATAAACTAATGAATAATATTTCTAAACGTCAATGGATTAACTTCAGCATCTGGGCTGTCATCTATATCCTTTTTTCTATTTGGGTGGGAAACCTGTGGATGCTGTTAGGCCTGATCGTCATTATCGATATTTTCCTGACCAAATTTATCCCGTGGTCATGGTGGAAAAACACGAAAAACATTAAGCTGCGCGAAGCCATAGAATGGATGGATGATATAATATTTGCCCTGATAGCCGTATATATCATCAATTTATTCGTGTTTCAGAACTATCAGATACCTACTGCGTCTCTTGAGAAATCGTTGCTCGTGGGCGACTATCTGTTTGTCAGCAAATTGAGCTACGGCCCGCGGGTGCCTAACACCCCGATATCTTTCCCGCTCGTACAGAATACTTTGCCGTTGTTGAATACTAAATCTTATCTCGAATGGCCTAATTGGGGCTATAAAAGGCTTAAAGGGCTTGGCACGGTGCAACGCAATGATATAGTAGTCTTCAATTTCCCTGCCGGAGATACGATCGCGCTGAAAGAACAAAATCCTGATTTCTATAACTTAGTGGCGCGTGACGGTCGGTCTGCCGTCTTCTCAAATAAGGAGCGCTATGGCGAAATAATGTATCGCCCTGTCGATAAACGTGAAAATTATGTCAAACGATGCGTCGGAATGCCCGGCGATTCATTGCAGATAATTGATAATCAGGTCTATACAAATGGAGAAAAAGCTGAAAATCCCGTAAACATGCAATTCAACTATTTCGTTGAGACTGATGGAGCAGCGCTGACGGAAGATCAGTTTCGCATGCTCGAAATCAATAAAAGCGACCGAATCCTTGTCTCGGGAGTAAACAATCATCCCACATTGCTAAAACTTGGATTTGGCACTAACGGTCAGATTACGTCGCACATATATCTATTGCCGCTGACAAAGAAGTCGTTCGACATGATTAATAAAATGCCTACCATCAAAAAAGTCTTGATCGAACCTGATATCATGGCTATGAGTCCGATGTATCCCAACGGCGTAGGAAAATATAGAACGGGCTGGACACGCGATAACTTCGGCCCGATATGGATTCCGGCCAAGGGGAAAACAATTCAACTGGACGAAAAAAACCTGGCACTCTATAACCGCTGTATCAAAAATTATGAGAATAACTCGTTGGAAGTGAGGCCTGACGGTACAATACTGATAAACGGCAAACCGGAGACAAGCTACACATTTAAATATGACTACTATTTCATGATGGGCGACAATCGTCATAATAGCCTTGATAGCCGTGCATGGGGCTTTGTGCCTGAAGATCATGTTGTTGGTAAACCGATTCTTGTCTGGCTGTCACTTGAAAAAGACCGCAGCCTGTTCGACGGCGGCATCAGGTGGAATCGTATGTTCAGAAGGGTGGAGCCGAAATAAAATGGCATCCCTTTCCTCCGCCTACCTCGCCCCCGTGCAATATTATTGCAAATTAATTGAGTACAAGCGAATTATAATAGACTCCCACGAACATTATATCAAGCAAACATATCGAAACCGCTGCCAAATAGCCACCGCCAACGGCATCCAGTCGCTGACCATCCCCATCGAACACCCCTCTTCCCCCCATTGTCAATTGTCAATTGTCAATTGTCAATTGAAAGACGTCCTCATCTCCGACCACGGTCATTGGCAACACGTCCACTGGCAAGCGCTCGTCTCGGCCTACGGCATGAGTCCTTTCTTTGAATATTACGAAGATGATTTTGCCCCCTTTTATCGGCAAAAATATCGTTTCCTATTTGATTTTAACGAACAGTTACGATTGAAAATCTGCGAATTACTCGATATCCGGCCGAATATCAGCTACGCCGATGATTACGAAGCCCTCGTGCCGAATGACTTTCGCGATACCATCCGCCCCCGCCGTCCTACCCCCGACCCTTCATTCCACCCCCAACCTTATTACCAGGTCTTCCGCGAAAAATACGGCTTCCAACCCAACCTGAGCATCGTCGACCTCCTCTTCAACATGGGACCCGAATCCATCCTCGTGCTCCAAAACTCAATCACTAAACGATAAAACTCAATGGTGGCATACCTGACGGCATGACTTTTTCGTAGACACATTCTTTTCTACCGAGCGATGCATCTCATACGGGAAGCGACCTGAAAAAAGATCTTTATAAATAGCTGCGTTTGCAATTATCAACTTTTTTTCTTACTTTTGTCATGTAAAAATATAAATTTTTAAGGAGATGAAAACAGTAAAATGCTTATTTACAGGGATATTGTTGATGGGCGTCATGGGTTGGATATCATGCTCGTCAACAAACGCGGCGTCAAAAAGTGAGATAGCGCAAAGCGTTAAAAGTCAAGTGGAAGCACGCGATTTCAAGATTGAAGTCAACCGCATGATTCCCATGAGCGGGAGAAGCAGGGATTTGACGCCGCCTTATGCGCTGACTATCAAGGGAGATTCGATTCATTCATGGCTGCCGTATATGGGGCAGGGCTACAACCTCCCTTACGGCGGGGGGCAAGGGTTGACTTTCGATGCGACCATTACGGATTATTCGCAAAGTTACGACTCGAAAGGGACGGCCAATATCGAACTCAGGACACGGTCAAACGATGACACGTATATTTACCGGATACAAATCTTCGATAACGGCACGTCGTCAATTTATGTCACTCCAAATCATCGGCAGTCCATCAGCTATTTAGGCAAGCTGGAAATCAAACTTTAATAGGCTGCCCGAATGTGGCGGCACAGAGACCTGAAACGGGCAGACTACTGTCAATGTGCTGATACTCTGCTTGTCTGTCAATAAATTTGTCATCGTAGCAGCCTTGTTATCGGGAATATTCATTTGCCGGAAGGCTTCAGGCGGAATATTAATATTGACCGTTCGCGCTACATTATTGAAATTCACAACAATAAGTATGACTTCTTGCTTGTAGGAGCGCAAGAAAGCATATAGCCTGTTTCCGGCCGTGCTCAAATGAGGATTCACATACATCAGGTCGAAAAATTGGCCGTGTCCGATAGCCGGTTCACTGCCTGCGATATTCAATAGCTTCGTATAGGCCTGAAACAGTTTCTTTTGCGATGAAGTCAGCAATGCGCCGTCGAGTTTTCCGCCGTTGATCCAATGCTGAATGCACGGCAACGACCAATAATCGAAAATCGTCGTTCGCCCGTCGAGGCCGCTAAAACCTTCATCATTCATGCCTTGCTCCCCAAATTCCTGTCCGAAATAAATCATCACCGGATTGGTGTTCATCGTCGCCGCTACGATCATGCCCGGATAACCGCGCTCGCCGCTTTCTACAAAAAAGTCGGAAGCGATTCGCTGTTCATCATGATTCTCAAGGAAATGCACCATGTGCGATTGAATCCCGTCGACCGTCTGCCAGCATCTTGTCAGCGCATCTGTCGACGTCCATTCGCAAATCACGGCCCGCAACGTATCGTAAAGTCCCACTTTATCATAGAGATAATCGAATCCGCCGCGCGAAATAAAATCGCGGTACGCAGCCGGATTATAGACCTCGCCGATAAAACAAACCTCCCGACCTGCCTTCACCTGGGGTATGACCCAATGCCAAAATTCGATGGGAACCATTTCTGCCATGTCGCACCTGAAACCGTCGACGCCTTTCTCCTTCCAGAACAGCAAGATTTCAAGCATCTTATGCCATGTGTCGGGCACGGGATCAAAATAGCAAGCCCCATCATTCGCATAATCAACGCCATAGTTGAGTTTGATGGTCTCGTACCAGTCATTCTTCGACGGATTGGAACGGAAGCAGTTGTTGCCCGTCACTTTGGCAGGAAACTCACTGTACTCGAAATCTTCAAGTTGCGCCCCAAAATGAAGCACCAAACTCTCGCCCGGCAGATAATAGAAGTTATTGTTCGGGTCAAACGTCTTGTGCACATCGTCGTGAAAACCTAAGTCATTGACCGGATAGGGCTTGACGTCGGAGGAATATTGACGGGCTACATGATTGGGTACGAAGTCGATAATCACTTTCATGCTGGCCTCGTGCGTGCGAGTGACCAGTGCCTGAAATTCCTGCATACGGTTCATGACATCGTCGGCCAAGTCAGGGTCAACATCGTAGTAATCAATGATTGCAAAAGGAGATCCGGCCTCGCCCTTCACAACGGCATGATGACATTTGTGAATGCCGAACGATGTATAATCGGTCGTGGAGGCATGTTCTATAACTCCAGTATACCATATATGCGTGATTCCCAGCTTCTTGATTTCGGATAATACGTCCGGGGTAAAATCGGAAAATTTACCCGTGCCGTTTTCGGATAGCGTGCCATTTTTTATATGAGACGTATTCCTGTTTCCAAACAGTCTCGGAAGTACTTGATAGATAATAACTTTATTACTACTTGTCGAATCCTCCGCAACTTCGTGAGACGCAGGAGTCTGCTCATCTATCATCATTTGTAAGTTCTCATTTTCCATAACTTAGCGATAAGTATTCTTACAAAAGTAGATATATTTCTTGGAACGCGAGATTTATTTTTAAAGATTTCGTAATTTTTAACTGTCTTTCAGTTTTCAGGTTTGTTGGGTTTTATGTATCTTTGCCGAAAAATTAAAAAAATATGACAATCGAAAAGTCTATTATCCAATCTGTTGAATTTGCTCTCGTGAAGCTTTACGGTGTTCAGGTCGACTGCGAACAATTGCAACTGCAAAAGACGAAAAAAGAATTTGAAGGCCACTTGACGCTGGTCGTTTTCCCGTTTCTCCGCATTTCACGCAAATCGCCCGAGCAGACGGCGCAGGACATAGGCGAATTTCTGTTGAAACACGATCCAAACGTAGCTAAGTTTAATGTAGTCAAAGGATTTCTCAACCTGACCGTTTCAGCGCAAAGCTGGGTGGAGGTGCTCAACGACATACATAACACCGGGCATTACGGCTTCCGGCCGGTCACCGAACGGTCCCGGCTTGTGATGATTGAATACTCGTCGCCGAACACGAACAAACCGCTTCATCTCGGCCATATCCGTAATAACCTTCTGGGTTTCAGCCTGTCGGAGATAATGAAGGCCAATGGCTACAAAGTCGTCAGGACAAATATCGTCAACGACCGCGGCATACACATCTGTAAATCAATGCTCGCGTGTCAAAAATGGGGCAATGGCATCACTCCGGATTCGTCCGGGATGAAAGGCGACCACTTGGTTGGTGAGTTTTACGTGATGTTCGACAAAAATTATAAGGAAGAGCTGAAAGCACTCGAATCCAAAGGGTTAGCCAAAGAACAGGCCGAAGAACAATCTCTCTTGATGGCCGAAGCGCGAGAAATGCTGCGGCTTTGGGAAGCAGGCGATACTGCAACAGTGGCGCTATGGGAGAAGATGAACGGCTGGGTATACGAAGGTTTTAATCAGACATACAAGCAGTTGGGCGTGGCTTTCGACCATATTTATTATGAATCGCAAACGTACCTGGAAGGCAAGGAGACAGTGCTGGAAGGCGTCAGGAGTGGCGTTTTTTACCGGCGCGATGACGGTTCGGTCTGGGCTGACCTGACGAAGGACGGCCTTGACGAGAAACTTCTCCTCCGCTCCGACGGCACATCGGTCTACATGACGCAGGATATCGGCACGGCGAAGTTGCGTTTCGACGACTATCCCATCGACCGGATGATTTATGTTGTTGGAAATGAACAGAATTATCATTTTCAGGTGCTATCGATTCTGCTCGATAAACTTGGGTTCGCCTTTGGAAAGGGACTTGTGCATTTCTCGTACGGGATGGTGGAACTGCCTGATGGCAAGATGAAAAGCAGGGAAGGTACGGTGGTCGACGCCGACGATCTGATGGCGGAAATGATTGATACTGCGCGCGATATATCCGACGAACTGGGGAAGTTGGAAGGGCTGAGCGAGGAAGAGGCCGCCGACATCATCCGGATGATCGGCCTCGGCTCGCTGAAATATTTTATATTAAAGGTAGATCCGCGTAAAAATATGGTTTTCAACCCGAAAGAGTCTATCGACTTCAACGGGAATACTGGCTCGTTTATCCAGTATACGCATGCACGCATCTGCTCTGTCCTTCGCAAATCACACGAGCAACGTCTCGAAATGCCTCAACAACTGAATATTACCACTTCAGTCTCGTCTAAGGAAGAAATGCTGATTCAACTGCTTGCCGACTATCCGGCAATAATCATGGAAGCAGCCGACACGTGCAGTCCTGCCTGTATCGCCAACTATATATATGAGTTAGTCAAGGAGTTCAATCAGTTCTATCACGACTATTCGATATTGAACGAGCCGGATGAAGACGTGAAAATGTTGCGCCTCATGTTATCGGCCAATGTAGCCGGCGTGATTAAATCGGGGATGTCGTTGCTTGGGATAGAGGTGCCTGAAAGGATGTAGTCCGGTTATTTCTCTTTACGATTCTGGTTCCTGCGTTGGCCTGACTGCGATGACCTTTGCATATTGACGACCTCGCGCGTGAACTTTGCATCTGCAATGCGATATTTGAATAATTTGTCAGGCTTCAATATCTGTTTGAACTTTTCAAAATATTCCTTTTCAAGCTGGAGTTCCTTGATTCGGGCATCCAAGTCGCAGTCAATCAGATTCAAATACTCTGCATCGGTCAGCGTCTCTTTCTCGCGGCTTGCACGGTTCAACGCTCTACATTCTCTGCCGATGTCGATTTTCTTCTGTTGAAATTCATTTTCCAAAGGGATAAACTTTGAAGTCTCGTCGGCTGTTAAATTGATTTCCTTTGCAATGAATGTGTTACGTTTTTCCCAAAATTCTTTCCGCGAAGACTGCTTTTCGCTTTTCTGTTCTTGAGCCGAACCGTCTATTACACTGCACAGTAGGGCTACAATGAATGTAAAAATTACCTGTGTTCTCATTCCCATTCTCATTCCATATTATCTATTTCTTCTACCAATTCGCGATCAAGAGATTGATTTTCAAGATATTCCAGATAATCAAGATCATCTTCCGAAATATCCTGCAGCAGTTCGCCTGAAACCAGGGCTTGAAACTGCATTGAGGCATCGTCCGGCTTGATGGAGTCATTTTGAGCCGGACTGATTAATAACCTGAAAACCAGAAGTAATCCTGCACAGGCTGCTGCTATAAAAAGCCATGGACGCATTTTGTCATTCATTGAAATGACCTTCGTATTTTGAGTTGTATCGTCCGGGATTTGCGACATGATTTGCGCAGTAAGACCTTCAAAATACCCATTAGGAGCCTTGAAAGGGTTTTTCCCTTTCAAATCATCCAGTTGATTCTGCTTCACTTCCATATTATTAATGTTGTTGAACTGTATTTTTTGACTTTTAAAAGGTAAAAAGGTTTAAATATCCTTTGTTAAATATTCCTCGATTTTTTTGACGGCATGGTGATACGAGGCTTTAAGGGCGCCTACGGAAGTCCCCAAAACCTCCGACATCTCCTCGTATTTCATTTCTTCCTTGTATTTCATTACAAAGACAAGACGCTGTTTATCAGGCAATGTCAAGATGGCTTCCTCTAATTTCAGTTGAAGCTCGTCGCCATCAAAATAGTCATCTCCGCTGATTTTTTCGAGCATGAACGAATCTGCGTCATCCAGGGAAATATGGTTCATCGCACGTTGTTTGTTGAGAAATGTAATATTCTCATTCACAGCTATTTTATATATCCAGGTAAAAATCTTGGCATCTCCCCTGAAGCTGTCCAAGTTGGTCCACGCCTTTAAGAAAGTGTTTTGCAGTATGTCATTGGCGTCATCGTGCGACAAGACCATCTTGCGAATCAGCCAGTATAATTTTTCGCTGTATGCTTCGACGACTTTTGTAAAGGCTGCATGCCTTGTTTTCGGGTCGCGTAACTGCGCTACAATATCTTCCTCCTTGAATGACATCAATCACTTGTTTGTTTCAGGGCGTAAAAGTAATACATTAATTTTACTTTTGAAAATCCGGCGTAAAAATTTGGATTATTTCGATAAAAAAACGTTACCTTTGGACACAAAAAACAATATGATGAAAATTAATAATTTACTTGCAGTACTTCTGTTTTGGCTTATTGCCATACCACTTGGCGCCCAAGTTTCGTTTGGAACGCCCGAAAAGATCAACGAAGGGTGGAAATTCAGTTTAAAGGATTTAAAAGAATGTATATCACCGGATTTCGATGATAGTCAATGGCAGGATATTGGTCTGCCGCACGACTGGAGCGTGAAAGCTCCATTGAATCAGCAATTTGCCAGCGGCACGGGCTATCTGCCGGGCGGTATCGGATGGTATCGGAAAACGGTTCATATCCCGTTGGAGCAGCAAGGCAGAAAGGTATATCTCTATTTTGAAGGCGTTTATAACAGGAGCGAAGTGTTTGTGAACGGACAATTGCTTGGTATGCGTCCAAGTGGCTATATATCATTTATGTATGATGCCACGCCGCATCTGAAATTCGGACAGGACAATGTGATTGCCGTGCGCGTCGACCATAGCCGTTCGGCGGACTCGCGCTGGTATACCGGCTCGGGCATTTATCGCAATGTATGGATGGTTTATGCGAATCCCGTTCATATTGTGCAATGGGGTGTATTTGCTTATCCTCAAGTGAATAATGTCGACGGGACACTCAACGTTGAAACGGAAATCGAGAACGGGTCGGCGCAAGACAGCCGCCTCGTTGTCAGGCACGAACTTGTCTCGCCGGAAGGAAAAACGGTGGCGCGCACTTCCGGCAGTCTTTCTGTTGCGGCACGGCAGACAACGACCGCGAAGGCAGCCTTGAAAGTCGCCAAACCTGCCTTGTGGGACTTGGAACATCCTGTATTATATATGTTGAAAACCACCGTATTGCAAAACGGACGCATCATTGACGAAACCGTCACGACTACCGGATTTCGGATATTCACGTTCGACCCGGACAAAGGATTTGCCCTCAATGGCAAGTCGATGAAGATGAAAGGAGTATGCATCCATCACGATGCAGGTGTGCTGGGCGCTGCCGTGCCGCGCGAAATATGGAGACGCAGATTGCTCACCTTGAAGCAAGTAGGCTGCAATGCAATCCGTACCAGCCATAACCCGCAGGCGCCGGATTTGTATGAATTGTGCGACGAATTGGGGCTGCTTGTCCTCAACGAGGCCTTCGACGAATGGGAATTTGCCAAACGCAAATGGATTGAAGGCTGGAACGTTGGGACGCCCGGACTTGACGGCTCATTCGACTTTTTCGGGGAATGGGGCGAACGGGACATGGCCGACATGGTGCGCCGCGACCGCAATCATGTCAGCGTATTTGCCTGGAGCATAGGCAATGAGGTGGATTACCCGAACGATCCCTACTCGCATCCCGTCCTCGACGGCGGCGCCGACACGGGATTTACGCAGCCCATCTTCGGCGGATACAAAAAAGACTCGCCCGACGCCATGCGGCTGGGCGCCATAGCCAAACGGCTGGCAGGCGTGGTCAGAAAATACGACCCGTCGCGCTCCGTGACGGCCGGATTGGCAGGCGTGGCCATGTCTAACGAGACGGAATATCCTGCTGCACTGGATATTGCCGGATATAACTATACCGAAAGCATGTATGCCGCCGACCATCGGAAATATCCGCTCCGAGTGATTTACGGCAGCGAAAACCGTCA
>JAITMM010000009.1 GCA_031277335.1 Tannerella sp.
CACCAGGTGTTCCGTTCGGCGCTGCCCACCCGCCCAAGCGAGCATAACTTTCATTCGGCCTCCGACGGGCAATTGGGAGGGATCATGAAGGTATACCGCGAATGGCGCATCTCGGGCGATACCGAGTGGTTAAAATGCATCTATCCACGTGTTCGCCAAAGCATTGACTACTGCATTGGCGTCTGGGATCCGCGACATACCGGCGCTTTGGAAGAACCGCATCACAATACCTACGACATTGAATTTTGGGGCCCCGACGGCATGTGTACCAGCTTCTATATCGGCGCGTTGCAGGCTATCGTGTTGATGGGCAAAGCCTTGAATGAAGATGTATCGGCTTACGAAGAGCTGATGGCCAAAAGCAAGACTTACCTTGAAACGAAACTCTATGACGGCGAATACTTTATCCAGGAAATACGCTGGAAAGACCTGGCTTCGCCCGACCCGACCAAGATACAGTCCTTGCGGGAAGGCTATTCGGACGAAGCACTCAAACTGCTCGACAAGGAAGGCCCTAAATATCAATACGGAAAGGGATGTTTGTCCGACGGAGTGCTTGGAAGCTGGATATCACTCGTTTGCGGTATGCCCGAAGTCATGGACAAAGCCAAGGTGAAGAGCCATCTTGTTGCCATTCATACCTATAACCTGAAATCCGACCTAAGTCAGCACACCAATCCTCAACGTCCCACATTCGCGATGGGCAACGATGCGGGATTATTATTATGTACGTGGCCGAAAGGCGGGAAGCTGCAGTTGCCGTTCGTCTACAGCGACGAAGTATGGACAGGCATTGAGTATCAGGTCGCTTCACACCTGATGTTTGAAGGCGAGGTAGACAAAGGGCTGGATATCGTCCGCGCCTGCCGCAGCCGCTACGACGGCCGCATCCGCGACCCGTTCAACGAATACGAATGCGGTTCCTATTACGTCCGCGCCATGTCAAGCTACGGCATGATCGAAGGCTTGACCGGCATCCGTTTCGACGCAGTCGACGGCACCCTCTACATTGATTCGCGGATCGGCAACGATTTCACCTCCTTCCTGTCGACCAATACCGGTTTCGGCAACGTCGGACTGAAAAACGGGAAGCCGTTTATCGACGTAAAGCTCGGCACAATAGAGGTGAAAAAATGCGTTGTTGCGGGACGGGAAACGGCATTGGGGTAGGCGGCGTCTTTTTTTCATTTACTTACCTCCATTGCCCTTTGCGAAATCCAGACAGTCATTGCATTATGTGAGCGATTGTCCCAAGCGTAGTAAGGCACGAGCTTTAGCGGGACATTTTCTATTGAGCCGCTGTCGCCTACTACTTTTGCGGGAATCGTCACAAAATCAATGCCATCCATAATGCCGCCACGAGCGGGATCAATCGAATAAGTGTCAGGCAGTTTATCTATAAACGCCTCACGGACAGGGAATGCGTTGTCTACGGCTTCTGCGCAGTAGACTAAAGGGCCGCGTGTAATACAAACGCGGTCGCGGTCGGCCTCAATCTGTTCAATAGCTTTTGTAAAATGCAGTGGCATAGGGAGGTGAAGTGTGACCTGATCGCCTGCTTTCCATTTTTTACGGATGGAGACGAAGCCGTCTTTTACTGTGGCATGTACTTTTTGGCCATTCAGCTTAACTTCCCATGCAGCTTTGTTATCGTCAATATAATGATATAAATTACCGGGCACAATCTGCAACCCTGTCCACGCCGGAATACGCAGGCGAAGCGTAAATTCATGATTTTTAGTTATTGGATTAATAGTAAAATTAATATTTTCACCGTATGGATAGCCTGTTTTCTGTGTCAGATTTACTGCTCCGTCTTTGAGAGGAATTTTAACGTTGCTGCCGGCATAAAATGAGCAATAAATCTCATCGCTTGTATAGGCGTACATCATGCCCGACACCTGCGGAATCAGTCTCGCAAGATTTGAAGGGCAGCAGGCTGTCTCAAACCAGGGCGCACGTCCGGGTTGTCCCTGATTAAAAGGCGTTTGACCATCTGACTCAAGCGGATTTACATAGAAGAAGCGGTTTCCTTCCAGGTTGACGCCGGCCAATACATTGTTAAACAATGCAATTTCGGCCACATCCATATATTTCCCGTTTTTCTCCATCAAGTACATGCGGTGATTGAAAAACACATTACCCACTGCGGCACACGTTTCAAGATAGGCCTCCTTGTTCGGAAGCACGTATTCAGGCCCGAAGCCTTCTATGCCGCGAATGGCGCCCAACCCGCCGGTGATATGCATCTTCGTATCGACCATGTTGTGCCAGATACTGTCGAGCGCCGGACGCAAGGTGGTATCGCCCGTCAAAGCACTGACGTCGGCCATCCCGGAATAAAGATACGTTGCACGCACGGCATGTCCCACGGCTTCAGTTTGCTCGCGAACAGGAAGATGCTGCTGCGCATATTCGGGCGCCATCACGCCTTCGCCCTCGGGACGGTAGGTGACGCCGCGTATATCGATAAATCGCTTAGCCATATTTAGATAGAGCGTATCATGTGTGACACGGTATAGCTTCACCAACGCCAATTCTATCTCCTCATGGCCGGGCGCCTGATTGACCGGTTTGCCATCATTATAATTAGGGTCGCCTTCAAAAAAAACATGATTGATATGGCGCGCGCTCTTTTCTGCCACCTTCAGCCATTTGTCCTTTCCAGTAGCCTGATAATAGGCGATGGCGCCTTCGTACATGTGCCCCATGTTGTAAAGTTCGTGACTGTGAACGACCCACGAATAGGGTTTGTCACCCATTCCGCCTCCGCCCCAGTGCGAGGCATTATGCGATACACCCGTAATGTGCGACTCATATAGATAACCGTCTTCCTGCTGTGCATCAGCAATATAATCAATAATTTGATCCATACGTTGCTCAAGTTCGGGATCGCGTTCGAGTTTAAGCAGGCAGGCGGCACCTTCCATGACCTTGTAGAGGTCTGAGGCAACGTAACGATGCGGAAAAGGCAATTCATCGTGAATGCCTTTCAGGTAATTACCCGTCTTGCGCAGATTTTCCACGGCAGGCAGCGTCTTGTCAAGCGCAAAAGGCACAAGCGTCTCTTTCTGCGTCTTGAGGCGTGGCAGCCAAAAGGCGTCATTCAGCGTCACTTCATGAAACGGGACAGGCGTCAATGTCTCATCGCTGATCGCCGTATTTGTATCTGTACACGCTAATAAACAGATTGTCAAGCATGAAACAATACAAATTTTATAAAATTTCAATCTAAAATCTAACATATAATTACTTTTACCAATTCATAAGATGTAGCCTCTTTCATTGTGTCGACAAATATACTCAATCATTTACTAATCCAACATATCATTTTTGAATTTTTATCGTATCCGCTTTGTGGGACAGGAAATTTCATTTACTTTTGTGATCACTTGGAAGTAAAAACATAAACTTAAATAAATGAATTGTATGAAATCAGTATTCAAATTGAGTGTTATTTGCTTTGCGTGGGGGTTACTGACAGCTTCGTGCGCGGAAGGCGGACAGATCAAACCTGCGCAGTTGACGTGCGAGTATATGACGAATCCCGCAGTGGTAGATGTGGCGGCGCCGCGATTATCCTGGGTCAATGAAGCGGCGACGGACAAGGTGCGGGGCGAGTTTCAGCAGGCTTACCGCATCTGTGTGGCTTCCTCGAAGGAGAAATTGCAAAAGGGCGAAGCCGATATCTGGGACAGCGGCAAGGTGGCGTCGCAGGATTCTTACCTTATTCCATTTGCGGGCAGCGAGTTGCAGTCGACGAAAGATTATTGGTGGCGCGTGATGGTGTGGGACAGCAAGGATGTGCCGTCGGCATGGAGCGCGCCGGCCTCGTGGGGCATGGGCATCCTGACTCCGGACGAGTGGAAGGCGCAGTGGATCGGTGCCCCGTGGCAAGGCGAAGAGCCGCGCAGGGTGCTCCTGCCGCCCGATCCCGACCCGGCACGACGTTTTGCTCAAGGCACGCGACCACAGCCACCTGTTTATCCCGTTTATCCGGCGCCATTGCTACGTAAAGCGTTCGAGATCAAGGACAACATCGCTTCGGCCAAGGTCTTTGTGACCGGACTGGGTTACTTTGAGTTTTACCTGAACGGGCAGAAGGTGGGCGACGATTGCCTGGTGCCGAATTTCACCAATTTCACTGATCGCCCGATGATTGAGTATGCGGGCATCGCCATCCCGAACAATTTCCGCGCCCACCGGGTGATGTACCTGGCCTACGACATTACCAAGATGCTGAAATCCAGGCAGAACGTGGCAGGAGCTATCATTGGCGACGGCTTCTACGATTGTACGTCGCGCTGGGTGGCATCGTTCGGCTCGCCCCGTTTTATGTGTCAGATCGAAGTGAACTACAAGGACGGGACAAAGGACATCATCTGCACGGACGATTCGTGGAAGGTCAAACCGTCTCCAATCGTGATGAACGGCGTCTATGATGGCGAGATATATAATGCTAATCTTGAGTCAGATGGATGGGCAACACCCTCTTACGACGACTCCGGCTGGGAACGCGTAGCGATGCGCAAAGCGCCTACGGGAGAACTTACTGCCCATACAGCCCCCACGGATAAGGTCGTTGAAGTCCTCAACCCCATCTCTTTAACTCGAAATGACGCAGGTGAATACGAAGTTGATTTCGGAGTTGAAATATCCGGTTGGATTCATTTCAAGGATATTCACGGTAATAAGGGTGATACGCTGAATGTGAAGTATATATGCGAATCGCCCCTTGGTGTGCATCAATATATCTTCAAAGGCGCCGAAAAGGAATCGCATGCGCCACGATTTACGTGGTATGTGTTTAGCAAAGCCATTATCAGCGGAATAGACAACCTGACGGCCGACATGCTGACCGCCGAAGCCGTCAATTCGGACGTGAACATCTCGGCCGAGTTCAAGACTTCCAATCCTTTATTCAACACAATCAATACGATATGGCAACGCAGCCAGCTTGACAATATGCACGGAGGCATAGCGAGCGACTGTCCGCACCGCGAGCGTTCGCCCTACACCGGCGACGGACAGGTAGCCTGCGTGACAGTGATGCACAACCTGGACGCAGCCGCTTTCTACAATAAATGGATTCGCGATATGCGTGATGCTCAGATTATTGAGTCCGGCTACGTGCCCAACGGAGCGCCTTGGCAACCGGGCTGCGGCGGTGGCGTGGGCTGGGGAGCGGCCATGAACATCATGCCGTGGGAATTTTATGTCCATTACGGCGACAAGAAGATGCTGGAAGACAGTTATCACGCTATGAAAGAGCAGGTTCGATACATGCTGACCTGGCTCACGAAAGACGGCACCATGCTGATGCAACGGACAAATATCAACTCCGACCAGGTAAATTACTGGTTTAATCTCGGCGATTGGGTGTCGCCCTACGAAAATCCTTCGCAGGAGATGGTGCATACGTTTTATTTATGGCGTTGCGCCGATTTCACCGCAAGGGCAGCCGCGGCATTGAACAATCAGGCTGACGCGGCCTATTTCACATCCGTCGCCAACGACGTCAAAGCCGCATTCCATAAAAAGTTCTATGACGCTGTAAACAAGACGTATGGCGACTTTGGAAGCAACGTATTTGCCCTTGTGATGGGCGTTCCGGCAGAGCATTACGCCGACGTGGTCAACTCGTGGCGTCAGGAAATCGTCGGAAAATACAACAGCCACCTGAATACCGGCATTTTCGGCACCCAGTTTTTCTTCGAGACATTGGCGGCCAACGGCATGAACGACGTAGCCTACGACGCTATGAACCAACACGATTTCCCAAGCTACGGCAACTGGATCGAGCAGGGCGCCACCGTCACCTGGGAGAAGTGGGACGGCGAATCGTCGCGCAACCATCCCATGTTCGGCGGCGGACTGAACTGGTTCTACCGCACCCTGGCCGGCGTCAATGCCGACGAGCACGAGCCGGGCTACGAGCATATCATCATCAAGCCCGCCCTCCCGGCACAACTTGACAATGTATATTACTCAAATATAACGCCTTACGGCAAAGTTGTCTCCGAAGTCATCAAGAAGGACGGCCGTCTGGAGATGAATGTGACCATCCCCGTCGGCAGCCATGCCACGGTATATATCCCCGTCTCTACCGATTCATCAGTCACCGAAAGCGGCCTCCCCCTCGATTCCGCCCTGGGCATCGAAAACTTGGGCGTTCGGGACGGCTGCCAAGTATTAAAAGTCTCGCAAGGCAGCTATAAATTTGTAAATTAATAAGATAGTCCACGAATTTCACGAATTTACACGAAAAAGAAAATAAAAAATTCGTGCAATTCGTGTAATTCGTGGACAAAAAAAAGAAACATGGAACTTTTATATAAAAATGAAGTCTACCAAATCATTGGCGCCGCCATGGAAGTCCACAGAATCCTTGGATGCGGCTTTTTGGAAGGAGTATATCAGGAAGCGTTGGAAATCGAATTTCAACTCCGGAAAATTCCATATAAACGGGAAGCCAGGATTGAAATTTTCTATAAAGAACAGCTCCTGAAAAAATATTATGAAGCGGATTTTATTTGTTACGAACATATAATCATAGAGCTTAAAGCCTTATCTGATTTTAATTCGGAACACGAATCGCAGATATTGAACTACTTAAAAGCTACAAAAGAAAAAGTAGGATTATTAATAAACTACGGCAAAGAAAGCCTCGAATATAAAAGAATGATAAGATAGTCCACGAATTTCACGAATTTACACGAAAAAGAAAATAAAAAATTCGTGCAATTCGTGTAATTCGTGGACAAAAAAAGAAAAAATATGAAACGATTTACTACATCCATCCTCTCACTACTCATCAGTGTATTCATCAGTGTATCAATCAGTGGCCAACACGCTATCGACCTAAAGTGCGAACACTTGCCCGCCCCCCTCGGCATCGACACCCCATCCCCCCGCCTTTCGTGGCGCCTCGACGACCCCCGCCACGGGGCCCTCCAGCAAGCCTACCGCATCATCGTCGGCACCGACTCTTCTGTCGTAGCCCGTGGACAAGGCAATACCTGGGACACCAACCAAGTCCTATCCGACCGTATGCTCTCTGTCTATCAGGGACAACCGCTCCGTCCCTTCACCAA
>JAITMM010000147.1 GCA_031277335.1 Tannerella sp.
GACGTCCATAACAGATCAGGAGCATCGGCCCGGTCGTTGCATTCAGTTTTCGGCTGTCGCCGGAGTTGGATTCTACAGTAATCATATCCGGATTCAGGGGGGAAATGACATACGGTTCTTTCGGATCAGCATTCGGGCGGGCGGAAGCCAGTGCAAATCCATCTCCGTACAGAGAGCTGTTTTTATTGTTATACAGCGATTTGATAAATTTGGCAAGCGATATATTGTATACTTTTCGCCTGTTTGCCTCCCATTTATTTTTCTGGATGAGATTTTCCGGTTCGAGCGCCGTGAAACTGCTCCGGTGGCTCCAGTCGGCGACGCCTGTGCGGTAATCATAAGTGAAATAGTTCAGTATGAACCGGATTTGATATCCTGTTTTCTGATTGATGATTTGCAACGGTTCACGGCAAGTGACAGTCAGTTTTCCTGTACTTTCATTGTAGAAATAATAGACCGTCTCGGGATTGGAGACCCATATTGTTTTTTGAGACGGCTTTTCTCCTAATATGCTCTCATAGAAAATATTGATATCCGTTTTTCTGAACCGGATTTTTTTTGCGATGGTCACTTCATCGAGTTCACGGGGTTGAAGCGCCACATCAAATTTGAGGGATGCGTTTCCCGGCTCAATATCCTTTGTGACAGGCTGGTATGCCACGTGCGAGACCATCAGTGTATATCTGCCTTCGCCCGGAATGGAAAGTCGGTAAAAGCCGTCCGCATCAGTGACGGTTGCCACGGAAGTATTTGATAAAAATACCGTTACACCCGGAGCAGGCACATTCTCGGATGCATCGGTAACGTGACCGCTGACCGTGCGCTGCCCGTAGATGGCGATGGAAAATAGACAGCAGAATAAAAATAGACCGGACTTCAAGACTGTGATAATTTAACTCGTTTAGAATAAATAGATTGACTGAAATGCTGTGAAATTAGCATACTAAACAGACACAAAAATCATACAAAAATATATAAAAAAACAATCAATTAAATAATCCTATCAAATTTAACAATTGTTTTTCAAGTATAACAGATTCTATCTCCGGTAAAAAAAACTTTTTCATGTCATGCGCTTGGAATAAACAACATTTTCATCTACTTTTGTCATCGGTATTGGTCATTTGATTTTTAGATGATAAGGTGAAAATATTGATAACCGGAGCCGGTGGTTTTATCGGGAGAGCATTGACGGAGGAGGCAGTAAGGCGAGGAGATAATGTTTGGGCTGGGGTGCGCTCTACCAGCTTAGTAGCTCATTTACCTTTAGATAAGATTTGTTTAATAGATTTGAAATACAATGACTTAGACGCATTGTGCAGCCAAATTTCTACGCATGTGCAGGAATTTGGGGCATGGGATTTTGTGATTCATAATGCAGGACTGACCAAGGCGACGCGAAAGTCGGATTTCGATTTAGTCAATGCCGAATATACGCGTCGGCTGCTGACAGCATTGTCTCAGGACGGTTGTAGGCCGCACAAATTCCTGCTTATGAGCAGTCTGAGTACTTTTTCGGCCGGTGATAAAAAAACGCTTGCTCCCATCCGCCCTGACGACCCACAACGTCCGGACACGCGCTATGGTAAAAGTAAGTTGCTGGCTGAGAAATATGTTCGTAACCAGGACATTATCCCTTATATCATCCTTCGTCCTACCGGGGTGTACGGGCCGGATGACAAAGATTATCTGATGGAAATAGAAAGCATCCGGTCGGGGTTTGACTTTGCTGCCGGGATAAGGCCTCAAAGTATTACATTTATTTATGTGCAAGACCTTGTGGACGTTGCGTTTCAAGCGCTGGAAAATATTGCCATCCGCAACCGTGCCTATTTTGTTGCCGACGGCGATGTTTATACAGATACGCAATTTGCCCGGATGATTCAGGATATTCTGCATAAAAAACGTGTATTCAGGGTGCGTATTCCATTGTGGATGGTGTATATAGTATGCTTTTTCTCCGAATGGATCGGACGTCTGACCGGAAAGGCGCAAACGCTGAATACCGATAAATTTCATATCCTAAAGGGGCGCAACTGGATTTGCGACACTACATCGCTTTGTAAAGACTTGGATTTCAAACCTAAATATAATTTGCGGCGGGGATTGGAAGAAACGATTAAAGGATTGTGATTTGGCAGGATGCGTCTTGTAACAAAAAATAAGCATGCTTATTTTGTTCTTCTCTCGACTTGCACTACCTTTGGCGGCAAAAAAAACGTTGAGTTATGATTAAGATATTTGAGACTGCGAAAATTAAAGATTTGGACGAGTATACCATCCGGCATGAACCTATTAGCTCAATAGACCTTGTGGAACGTGCTGCGACGGCTTTCGCACAGGAATTTTGCCGGAATTTCCCCAAGCAAAACAGGGTGATCGTCTTCTCCGGACAGGGAAATAATGGGGCGGATGCACTGGCGATTGCCCGTATGTTGTCGGATGAAGACTTTCGTGTCGAAGTTTATCTATTGAATCCCATTAAGCGTTTATCTGCTGATTGTGAGATTAATAAGCAACGTTTGCTGTCCGATTCAAACGTGCGGCTGACTGAGGTTGTAGAAGATTTTACGCCCCCTGTGCTGAACGACAGAGATATTGTGATTGACGGGTTGTTTGGCTCCGGCCTAAACCGCCCGCTGACAGGAGGATATGCTGCCGTGGTCGAATATATCAATAATTCGGAGGCTACGGTCGTTTCCATCGATATCCCTTCGGGGCTTTTCGGCGAGGACAACCGCTCTAACAATCCGCAGAGCATTATCAGGGCAGACTATACATATACTTTTGAATTTCCGAAGCTGGCATTTCTGCTGCCCGAAAATGCTGCTTATGTCGGTAAATGGAAAATTCTTCCGATAGGCATTCACCCTGACGGAATTGATAAGGAGCAGGCTTACTGCAAGATGATTACCGATACTGATTTTGTAGGATTACTCAAGCCGAGAGATAAGTTTGCTCATAAGGGTATGTTCGGTCATGCCTTGCTGGTGGCAGGAAGTCGCGGAAAAGTTGGCGCAGCCGTTTTGGCTGCCAAAGCGTGTCTGCGCAGTGGCGTAGGACTGTTGACGGTGCATGTGCCGCAATGCGGCGAGACTACGCTCCAGACTTCTGTGCCGGAGGCTATGCTTAGTCTGGATTCCCTTGACGATCACGTGTCTGTCTTGCCGGATATAACGTCGTATGAAGCGATTGCCGTTGGCCCGGGACTTGGCACGCACGCGCAGTCAGTTCATTTATTGAAAGAACTACTCGACAAGGCAGGAGAACCGTTGTTGATTGATGCAGATGCACTTAACATACTGGCCGCTCATCCGGAACTGATCCCGTTGCTACCGCCTTTTTCCATTTTGACGCCTCATCCCAAGGAGTTCGACCGTCTGTTTGGCGACTGCGAGTGTGGCTTTGAACGGCTACGGAAAGCGCGGACGAAGGCCATGGAACTGACCGTATGTATCGTCCTGAAAGGCGCTTACACAGCTCTCTGCACCCCTGAAGGCAATATCTATATCAACTCAACGGGAAATCCGGGAATGGCTACTGCCGGCAGTGGGGATACCCTTACCGGAGTGATACTCGGACTGTTAGCACAACATTACGAGCCGGAGACAGCTGCTGTGGCCGGTGTCTACCTACATGGCTTGGCCGGTGATTTGGCAGCCGATCACGCATCCGAAGAAAGCTTGATTGCAAGCGATATTATCAGGCAGTTAGGCAAGGCTTTCCGGCTGCAAAAAGATGAAAATTAAATAAAATATAAAATTATATGAAAAATCTCAAATCGAATCGTAGAACATTCATTAAATCATCTGCCTTGGGGGCATTAGGGATGATTACAGTTCCCTCATTATTAACCGGATGTGTCGGACAAGAGTCAAAAACCGGTACACCGGGTAATACATTTATCAAAGAAGACGCCAAAGGGCTTGTTTTTGCAACACCGGAGTCACAGGGCGTGCCGTCGGAGGCTATCATCGAAATGCTCGAGACGTTGGAGTCGAAGCAAGTTTGTATGCATAGTTTCATGCTGTTACGCCATGGCGCAGTTGTTGCCGAAGGCTATTGGCCTACTTTCAATAAAGACAAGTTTCAGCGTATGTATTCGGTCAGCAAAAGCTTTACTTCAGTTGCTATAGGCCTGATGATCACCGAAGGAAAGCTGAAACTCGACGATAAAATTGCAGATATTTTTCCCGAAGACCTTCCTGCCAATCCGCATCCTTTTATTCTTCAGGCTACGGTGCGCGATCTGCTGACGATGTCGACTTTCAATCCGCGTTCCGTGCCCATGCAAGCGGGACACACAAGCGTCTGGTCGTTTCTCAATTCCGGCGAGACGCTTCGCCCACCCGGAGCGATCTTTGCCTACGACACGCAGGGTACCAACACATTAGCTGCCATAGTAGAGAAAAAGGAAGGCATGCCCTTTCTTGAATATATGCGTCCAAAAATATTGGATCCAATCGGTTTTTCGAAAGATACGTATTGCATACAGAACACCGACGGGCGTTCATGGAGCGGTTCGGGAGTGTTGTGCACTGCGCGCGATATGGCACGTTTTGCATTGTTATGCATGAATATGGGCGCTTTTGAAGGTACGCAGTTAGTTAGTAAGGAATATATGCAGGCTGCCACTTCGCGTCAGATAGATAATACGTTGGGCAGAAACGAGGCGGAGATGAAGTATGGATACGGCTATCAGTTCTGGTGTCTGCGTGACGGCGGCTTTGCAGGCTACGGCATGGGTGGACAATATTTTTTGTGTATGCCCAAATACGACACCATTTTAGTTACCACCGGCGATGCCCAGCTTGATAGCGAGGGATTGAACGAAATCCTCGGCGCCTATATGGTTTTGTTGAAACGTGTGGGCAACAGTATGGCTGATAATTCATTAGCTCAAAACAAACTATCTTCAAAAATTGAATCGTTGACATTCAGGCTGCCCGATGGCCAATTGCAATCGCCTGCTGCAAGCCGGTATAACGGCAAAACGTTCAAAATGGAAAATAACCCCATGAAACTGACCGAGTTCCGGCTCAGTTTCAAACAGGATGAAGCCACATTAGACTACACAAATGCCAACGGTAAATTTTCCATCAGGATCGGTCTGGGGCAATATCTTCCGCAGTCGTTCCCTGAGCCTTACAGCGGGAAAGTGTCCGGCATTCGCGACACATATTATGATATTTTGACCGCAGGCGCCTGGACGTCGGAAAATGTATTTATGTGCACAGTCAAAGCTGTAGATTATTATCTGGGCACTTTGAGGATGCAGTTTGCGTTTCAAAACGATACCGTGTGCGTTCAAATGATCAAACAGGCCGAGATGTTTTGGGACAACTATCAAGGCGTCGGTTGGGGGCGCGGATAGGGGTCAGGCTCCTTCTCAATGCGCAGTTCGATTGATGTCTCCGTGCCCTTGTCGGGCGAGGAGTTGATGTCTAACTTCCCGTTGCAGGAGGCTACGCGGTTGCGTATACTTTTCAGGCCTAAGCCTTCACCGGCCGATTTTTCGTTGAAGCCGCTTCCGTTGTCCGAAACTGAAAGCGTTGCATATCGTTCGTCAAGGACTAACTGCAGATGGATTTCGGTGGCATTCGCATGTTTGATGGAATTATTAACCAATTCGGCTGCACAACAATACATTACGTACTCCAACCTGGATTCAAACCGATTGTCGGTACCGAAAAAATGGAAATGAACCGTTGGAAACTTGGCGGCAAAGTCTTCGAGCGCCACCTTTAATCCGTATTGCAATGTTGCAGGCATCAGGTCGTGGGCAACATTACGTATTTCATTAATGCAGTTATCTAATTGAACGTTAATGGATTCAAGCGACTTTAACTGCATGTTGAGGTCTATCTTCAATGCGTTAAGATTACCACTTAGGCGGTCATGCAAATCCTGAGCCAACCGAGTCCTCTCTTTCATCTCGCCGTTGAGAAATGAGCGGGTAGCAATCAATTGTTTCTCTTTCTGCGCATTACGCAGCGTAAGCCAAAACAGTGCGCCGAGAGCAATCAGCAGCAATCCGGCTGCAAGACCAAACAGAATATACATTTTACGTTCTTTTTCAAGCGAAGCGATACGAGTCTCCTTTTTGTCCGTTTCGTATTTGATTTCCATATTCGCCAGCGCGTCATTGTATTGTTTATCATTGCGTTGAGCAATGATTTCATCGTATTTTGCAAGGTAGTATTGAGCTTGTTCATTTTTGTTCAAATACATGCTTGATAAAACAAGATAATGGGATGCGTCTTTGGCATTCACCAGATCGGTAGAGTCTATATTCCAGGATTTCAACGACATCGCTTCACATTCCTTGTAAAAGCCGCGAGAAAAATAAATATCGGCCAGATTTGTGTACGTGCTCATCAACATTCGTTTATCGTCATATCCTTCGGCAACGCTCACACATTGTTCTGCATAAAGTTGAGATTTATCCAATTCACCTCTTTTTTTATAAACCCTTGATAACAGGTCTAATACGGCTATCTCAAACTTCTTCTCTCCTTCTTTTATGCTTAATTCATTTGCTTTCAGCGCATATTCCAATGCCAGACTGTCCTGTCCTTTTAATGAATAAACCGTACCAAGATTATAATATACATTTAAAAATAAATAATTATCTTTAATTTCATTGCAGATTTTTTCGGCGCGTGACAGATATTCAATAGATTTGTCGAGATTGTCGGTCATACGGTAAATGGCGCTGATATTTGTCATGGCGATGGCAACTTTATACGAATCGCCTATTTGCTCGGAGCCGACCATGGCTTTCGAGTAATAGTCAATGGCCGTCTCAAAATTGCTCTGCCGACGAAATAAATTTCCAAGGTAATTCAATGCCCTGATTTCGCCTTTTATATCATTGATTTCCTTAGCAATATCAAGTGATTTTTGGAGATATACGAATGAAGTGTCATAACTCGATTTCGTATAATAACCCAAACCGAGAAAACTATATATAATGGTCGCTTCATCTTTTTTTTGCTCTTTTTCGGCAAATTTCAATGCTTCATGCGAGTATTTGATAAATTTATCATTATCGTTTTCAATAAATTGATTACATATATCTATGTATAACTTCATCCGTTCATCAGTAGTCAATTGTTTGGATTCCAATGCGTTTATTAATGAATCTACATTTAATCTCTGGCCGCCGGCGCACACGGCCGCCATCAATCCTATTGCAAGAAATAGAACTCGTTTCATACTACCATATTAATTTCAATATATAACCTTTTTTGACGGCTTCGGGCGTATTTTTAGCGTTTAGTTTGACAAGCAGGTTGCGCCTGTATGTGCGAACTGTTTCCTCATCGCGAAATATATTTTGTGCTATTTCTTTGGAAGTCAGCCCATCGGCTATATATCGCATGATTTCCTTTTCGCGGTTGGTAAACCAGATGATATCTTCGTTACGCTTTTCTTTTAGCAGCAGGTCAATCTCTTCACATAGAAATTGTTTGCCTGCAAAAACCGTTTCAATCCCGGCCAGCATTTCTTCATATTCGGAATTTTTCAGAATATATCCCATGGCTCCGTTATGCAATGCTCTTTTAGCAAGACTAAACTCTTTATAAGTAGTCAACATAATGACCTTCAGGGTGGGATATATAGATTTCAGATAAGCGCAAAACTCCACTCCGTCTCCGTCCGGCAAACCGATATCAAGCAGAAGTATATCTGGAAGACCTGATGCCAATCCTGCACGACAAGATTTCAAATCGTGATATACGGCTGTGACACAAGCAATTCCTGATTTATTGATCAGGCTGCTCATACATTCAACCACTAATTTGTGATCGTCTACGATGACTATATTTATCATAATACGACTTATTATTCTTCCGTGAGTTTGCAGACTGTGCCGGCTTCCGTCAACTGATATGTTTCGCCGCTTTCGGCACAGACAGCAATATTTTGATTATCAAATGTTAAGCGATAGCCGTATTCGCTGATCCATCCTGTCTGCCGGGCGGGATTGCCGACGACAAGTGCATAAGGCGGGATGTCTTTGGTCACCACGGCTCCGGCGCCAACCATGGCGTAGCGACCGATGCGGCAGCCGCAGATAATCGTGGCGTTGGCGCCGATTGTCGCTCCTTTTTCGACATGGGTGGGCTGAAATTCATGCTTGCGGACGATGGCGCTGCGCGGATTTATAACGTTGGTAAACACGCAACTCGGCCCAAGAAACACTTCGTCTTCGCAGGTGACGCCCGTATAAACCGACACGTTGTTCTGAATCTTTACGCGGTTGCCGATGACAACTTCCGGTGAGATAACTACGTTTTGCCCTATCGTGCAGTCATTTCCTACCGTACAGCCGGTCATAAGGTGGGAAAAATGCCATATACGGGTGCCTGTGCCGATGGTGCATCCCTCGTCGATGACGGCTGTTGCGTGTGCCTGATATGTTGTTTCCATTTTTTGTTGTCAGTTTTCAGATTGTTACGGTGCGGATTTTATTTATACATTAAAAACATCGTCGGTTTTTTGTTTAAATCGGGGAGCCGGCCTTTCCATTGACCGGCCTGATGCGTTACGATATATTCGTCATCGCACGTAATATTCTCTGCCACACATATTTTAGTCATCGGACGGCAGATTCGGACGAGTTCTTCCATCAGTTTATTGTTACGGTAAGGCGTCTCGATGAAAAGTTGCGTTTGATCTTCCTCATAGACACGCGATTCGAGCTGTTTGATACGCGCTGTCCGGGCAGCGGCCTCAATCGGCAGGTAACCGTGAAACGCAAAGCGCTGACCGTTAAAGCCTGACGCCATCAGCGCCATCAGCAGTGACGAAGGGCCAACGAGCGGGATCACGCGGTAGTGCTGTTGCTGCGCCATGGCCACGATGTCGGCACCCGGGTCGGCAATGGCCGGACAGCCTGACTCCGACAGCAGGCCGACAGATTCTCCGGCAGCCAAAGGAGCAAGATAATCAGCCGGTTGAGTCGGTGAATTATGTTTGTTTAACTCATAAAAGCTCAGTCCATCTATCTCCATCGCCGGATGGCATTTCTTGAGAAAACGGCGTGCCGTACGCACATTTTCCACAATAAAATGCCTGACCTGCAGTATAATATCGCGGTTATATTCGGGCAACACCTTTCGGTGGTCGGTCTCGCCCAGCGTGACGGGAATCAGATACAGCGCCGGTTGCATGGCTTACTTTTTGTGCAAAATTACGATAATAAATGGATTGATGGCGCATTATCGTGTGAATTTTCTCGCTATTTATTTGGAAATGATTGTAGCTGATGGCGTGCGCTATCGAAAATTTGACGTACTTTTGCTGTAAGATTAAATGGATGATGGACTTTCCGCATGAATTTACAACGAAGATGCAACAGTTGCTTGGCGCATCATATCCCTTGTTAGCTAATGCCTTACAAGATGAACCGCCTGTCAGCATACGGCTCAATCCTGCAAAAACGGTGATGTCGATGGAGGGATATGGGCGTTTGGAGGGGGAATTTAGTGGATGGGCCGGACGTGAAAAGGTGGCATGGTGCGGGA
>JAITMM010000175.1 GCA_031277335.1 Tannerella sp.
GATACAAAATTGAATCGTCTGCTCGAAATTATTGCTGAAAAACAGCAAAAAGAAAATTGGAAAATGCTGGTTTTCTCCGTATATTCCGATACGGCAAAATTTCTTTATGATGAAATGAAAAATCGGGGATTTAAAAAGTTAGCTTTCGTTATAACGTGGTTTGTGATAACGAATTAAGAAGTAAATTTATGAATATTAATGAAATAATAAAAAAAGCGGAGGGACGGCGATTGGAGTTAAAAAGCCAATTGCCTGATAATGCAGATTTGGCAAAAACAATCATCGCTTTCGCCAACGATGCCGGAGGGGAATTGTATATCGGCATTAGCGATCAACCACGCACAATCACGGGAATTGCTGAAGACCAACTGTTTGAAATGGAAGAAAAAATCAGCAATATCATTTATAACCGCTGTTATCCGGCCATTTTGCCCGATATAACATTTCTGTCCGAAGACGATAAGCATGTCATCAGGATAACGGTTTATCGAGGCAGTGCTCCACCATATCATCTGAAAGAAAAAGGCAAATTGTCAGGTACTTACATACGGATAGGATCGACGAACAGGCTTGCTGACGAATCCATCATCGCCGAGTTGGAGCGGAAGCGTCGAAATATTTCTTATGACAGTGAAACGATCATGGATAAGCCTGTAAACCAACTGAATATAGATACCTTTGTGGCTATTTTCAAAGAAAAGACGGGTGAAACGTTAGATGTGCAGACATTGAAAAAGTTGGATTTGATAAAAGAGTTGAACGGCGTAATGTATCCCACCCATGCAATGGTGTTATTCTCTGACGATGAACTGCGAAACTCATTCTTCCATTTCGCAAAAGTAGAGTGTGCGAGGTTCAAAGGGCAGTCACCGGACGAATTTATCGACCGGAAAAGCATCACTTCCAATATCGCTGCCCAAGCCGAGGAAGCCTACAATTTCGTCTTACGGCATATCAACGAGGGGGCAACAGTTGAAGGAGTATATACCGTTTCAAAATGGGAATACCCGGTAAAAGCGGTGCGCGAGGTCATTCGCAATGCAGTGGTACATCGCGATTACTCCCTCACAGGCAAAGACATAAAGGTGGCAGTTTATGATCATCTGATCGAGATTACAAGTCCGGGTTTGCTGCCTCCATCCATCGATTATTCCGCCATGGAAAGCCGTCAAAGCGACGCCCGAAACAAAGTCATCGCCCCTGTTTTCAAGCGACTTGGCGTCATCGACCAGTGGGGTAACGGATTAAAGTTAATAGCCAGCGAACTCAAAGCCTACCCCCGTATAAGACTTCAATGGAAAGAAGTAGGCATGTCATTTCAAGTACAATTCATAAAACGCGATTTTGAAGAAGGGCAAGAGTTGCAAGAAAGAAGGGCAGAGTATAGGGCAGGGTTAGGGGAAGAAATAGAACATACACCTGAATGTGAACTGGATATCGAGGCAGGGTTAAGGGCAGGGTTGCAGTATCAACAGCAAGGTTCAGGGGCAAACTTAGAAAAAGCAATAGAATATATTATTGAAAGTGAGCAGAATATAGGGGCAGGGTTGAGGGCAAGGTTAAAGGCAGGGTTAAGGGCAGACTTGATGGCAGAGTTAGAAAAGACAACGCTTTACAGTGATCTTTTGTGGCAGTTAAACCAACACGAAATGAACAAACAGGAACTTGCTGTTACTTTGGATTTAGAAAACATATCCGGTCACATGAATCGTACAGTAAAGAAGTTGCTTGTCAGAACTTTGATTGAACGTACCATACCCGATAGTCCAAATCACCCTGCACAAAAGTTCCGAATTACGCCACGCGGCAAGGCATTTTTAAAACTATTAGCCCAACCTCCATTAAATCTTTAACTTATTACTATAATATAAAAGAAATTTTTATAGCATTTATTAAAAAGAAGCAAATTAAATACGCAAAATAAGAAATAACAATCTGAAAGATTATGAGTGTGTTAAAAGAAAATGAGTACATTATTTCGATTATAGGGTATTCGAGAATTTTTGTGAAGCCGAACTATTTTATTATCGACGTTTCGATGGAATGCATATCCAACACAATGGAAAACTCACTGAGCCGAATAAACGATGATATGGCAAGCCTTTACCGATTAACAGAGTCAGTCGGAATAAAAAAAGACATTGTAAAAGTTGTTGATTTGAGTTTTGACCTAAGGTATGAGTGGAAAAGGAATGAATATGTTTTTGTGGGTTATCAAGTTGAGCAACAAGTTACTATTGAAATGGAGGTTACAAGCGAAAACGAAACGATGGCAAGAACTTTCGTGAGTCGTATCACGGGATTGCTTTCGAATATGAAACAGTGTCAAATACGATACGGTCTTAAAAATAAAAAGGAACATTTGAGTAAAGTGAGAGAGTTGTCTTTTTTAGATGCTCTGGAAAAAGCGGAACAGTATGCAAAATTAGCAGGGATTAAAATTGTCGGGACAAATACAATTTCAGATATTGAACCCGTTCAAGAGTATTCGCGAAGCAATGCTTCTTCAGAAGAGCCTCTAATGGGTTCCGATGAAGACACTAACTTACCCAACGGGAAGAAAATCGTATTGGAAAATAAAGTATTCGTAACATTTGACATTGGAAAAAAAATATAGCATATAAACAAATAATTGACTAAATGTAGGATGTCGGGGAAAGTATGAGGGTAGGGTTAGAAAAACAAGTCCGACCGCTATCAGTTTGCGGGTGTACGACCCTACTGTTTCGGTCTGGAATGACGGTGAATTGGAGAAGTTGAGTATCGAAGATTTAAGCCGCGAACATGATTCATGTCCACGTAATCCGTTGATTGCGGACATCTTCTATCGTGCCGGTTATATCGAAGCATGGGGTAGGGGTACCTTGACTATAATTGATGAAACTCTAAAAAGTGGTTTGCCAAAGCCGACGTTCCAAAATCGTCAGGGAGGTTTGGAGGTCGTTTTTCAGCGTAATCCGATATTATCTGACAGCCAGGAGATAAATTCTACTCTGCACATTTATATCTCCACATCAATTTTCAGCCAGCCGCCAACCCATGATCTTGCTTTGACCTTGCCGAAAAACCATTTTCCGGCATCCATCAGGCGTGCCATCATTTCGTTTTTATCGATTGGTATACAACAGATTCGCTCGCCTGACGGATTGTAGATTGCAATAGCCAAAGAATCGAAGCTGTTATCAGGTTCACGCTTAAATTCAAGGATTTGGGCCGGGAGTAACTTTTCTAATCCCTTCCGCTTCCAGCGAAATTAGTCCTTGTCTGTAAAGCGCGCCGATGGCCTGTTTGAAACTTTTCTTGCTGCAGGCGAAGAGCGCCTGGATTTCGTTGGGGTCGCTTTTGTCGTGGACGGGCAGATAGCCTCCGTTGCGATTCAGTATGTTTAAGATTTGCAGGGCGATACCGTCAATTTTTTCGTAGCCCAGCTTGAACATGCTGACGTCTATCTTGTCATCTTCGCGTACCTCTTTTATATAGCCTTTCAGCTTTTCGCCTTTGGCAAGCCGGCGGAACACTTCGTTGTGATACAGCAATCCGGTATGCAGATTGTTGATAATCACCTTGTATCCGATTTCTGTTTCTTCGGTGACCATCAAGTTCACTTCCTGATTGTATTCGTACTTGGGCGGCACGTTATCCAGAAATTTATCAATCCTTGCCGATGCAACGATCCTGTTGGTCACCGCGTCGAGATATACATATACAATATAGGAACGCCCCTGATTCATAGGCATTTTCTGCTCACGAAAAGGCACGAGAAGGTCTTTCATAATACCCCATTCGAGGAATGCGCCAATCTTGGTGACTTCGTTCACCTGCATCCACTGAAACTCGCCCACCACGGCCAGCGGTCTGACGGTAGTTGCAATCAGGCGCCCCTCGTTGTCGTGGTAGATAAAGACCTCAACATCATCGCCAACGTTGCATGGATCAGGCACATATCTTGTCGGAAGCAGAATTTCCAGTCCGTCGCCTCCGTCTAAATAAACGCCGAAGTCAACGGTTTTGACTACCTTGAGCGTATTGATTGCACCTATATTCATACGTTTACGATTGATGATTAATTGCTGCAAAAGTACATGAAATAATTGTTTTTTGCAAACGTGCAGAATGAAAAGTTTTCAGAAGACGAATGATAAGCAATAAATCTTTTTTTTGTCCATCGCGACGGCAATATTTGCTTATAATGTTCGTTATTCAGTTAAATAATATTAAAAGTATGAAGTATAAGTTTGTATTTCTTTTATGTATTGCTTTGCAGCTTGTGTCGTGCAGCACGCCAAGGGATGTGATTTATTTTCAAGGAATTGACGATTTGACGAAAGAGCAGATGTCCAAGATGGCGCAGACTTATTCGGCCAATATCTGTGAAGATGACTTGCTGACCATTACCGTGACAGCATGGGATCCGGCAGTTGTAATTCCCTTTAATCCACCTTCTTATGCTTTTGCTCAACCGGGTGAAACAAACATATACAATGCACAGCAGTTGCAGACGTATCTGGTTGATAAGGAAGGCATGATTAATTTTCCGGTGCTGGGTCGTGTTAAGGCGGCAGGCCTCACCAAGCAGGAACTGAGTAAGAATCTGCAGGAAGCGATCTCGAAATATGCAAAAGACGCCATGGTTAATATTCAGATTGTCAATTACAAAATTTCCGTTCTCGGCGAAGTTTCCAGACCCGGTTCCATCACTGTTCGCAACGACCGCATCACCATCCTTGATGCCATCGCTCAAAGCGGCGATCTGACCATCAACGGCAACAGGAAAAACATACTTATTTACAGAGATGAAAGCGGTTCGCCCGAATACGGACGTGTTGATCTGACTGATCCTGCGCTCTTTACATCTCCCTATTATTATTTAAAGCAAAATGATGTGGTCTATGTTGAGCCTAATGAGGCTAAAATACGCAATGCCAACTATAGCGCAGCGCAGCAATATACATTGACCATCGTTTCGACTATAATGACCGGAGTATCAGTTATTTCTACTATTATATTAGCCATTTCAAGATAAATCTATGGAAAAGCAACAAACTGAAAATATCGGACTGAGACCCATCATCGTAGACTATTTGCGCCATTGGAAACTGATTGCCGTAACAGGTGTTATTTCTTTGATATTAGCTATTTTATATCTACTGTTGTTTCCCAAAACATACGAAACGATGGCGCGGGTGCAAATCCAGGAAGACGATAACATGCTGTCGTCCGGGAGCATAGGATTGGGAGAAGCTGCCGGCGTAATGAAGTCTTTTGGACTGGGTGGTTTTGCGTCAGGAAGTATTAACATTGATGATGAAATAGTTACATTTTATTCGAGTTACCTGATGAGTGAAGCTATTTCGAAATTGGGACTTTACGTAGAGTATACAAAACCGCCTGTTTTCTGGTATAAGATGTATGGTGAGGAACCGGTCAAGGTCACATGCGATCCTTCGGCCTTAGCTTCTCTGAATGAAACGATTAAGTTTTATATTTCTTCATCCGGCGCAGGAGTGATAAAAATTAAATATAAGACGCTGAAGGAATCAAAACAATTGCAATTTGAATCCTTTCCCGCTGAGATTGAGGTGAATAATATCCGGTTTGTGATCAATAAAAATCCTGCTTCTTCGGAGTCGTCTTTCAGTGTCAAAGCCGCTGTGAATCCGCCCCATTGGGTTGCCGAGGCGCTGGCCAAGGAGATGGTGATTGAGGATTATTCGAAAACATCCAATATGATTGAATTTATGTATCAAGACCATCAGGCTCAACGTGCTAAAGATATATTAAACACAATTATAGCTTATTATAATGAAGATGCATTTTCGTACAAACAAAAGGTCGGTCAGGCCTCGCTCGATTTTTTAGCCGGAAGGATATCGAACGTGACGGGAGAATTAAGCCTTGTCGAAAAACAGATCGAACGATATAAAACGGCCAATAAGTTGACCGATGTAGAGTATGATATTCAGTACTATGCCGAATATATGCGGGAGTTAAAAGTGAAGATGATAGAGCTTGAAACGCAGTCTGTCTTGTTTGAATTGATGGATGACTACATAAAAAATCCTGATAATAAATATGCACCGATACCCTCCATGTTTACGACCCTGACCGAGATGGAAGCAACTCCTGTCAGTCTTTACAATATGAAACTAATTGAGCGCGAACGAACTATTCAAAATTCAAGCCCCGACAATCCATTGGTGACAAACTTAAATCTGGAGATTGAACGCTTGCGTGAGAGCGTTTTCCGGATGATAGATAATGCGCATCAGTCGATGGTTTTAGCCCGTAAAAGGCTGGAAGACACAGAGCAGCAGTTGATAAAACGGCAGGAAGCCGTGCCTGAACAGGAACGCGTGTATGTAGACCTGAAACGTCAGCAGGAGATATATCAGGGCGTTTATTTGATATTGCTTCAAAAACGCGAAGAGATAGCGTTGTCCATCGGCCAAAACGTCGATAAGGCCAAAGTCATTGACGCCGCTTTCGTGATGAAGAAACCGGTGCAACCCCGAAAACTATTTGCAGCTATCGGATTGATAGTTTTGACATTGGCTCTTTCCATCGGCTGGCTTTTCTTCAAGGATCAGACTGTTGCTATCTGGAAGCAGTTAAGGGAAGAAAAAGTAGAATGACGATGCAGATAAATAAAATATTAGTGACAGGCGGAGCCGGAATGGTAGGCTCTAACCTTGTCAAAAGACTTGTCAAAGAAGGAAAAGAAGTGCTCGTTGTTGATAATTTGTGGCGCGGAAAAATATCCTATTTAAACGATGAAACAGGCAAACCGGTCATCCCGTTGGAAACACACTTTTTCAATCGTGATTTATCGGAAAAAGACGCTTGCGACGATTTAGCCGGCATGGTGGATTGCATTGTCCATTTGGCCGATGTGGTGGCCGGTATCGATTATGTATTTAATAATCAAGGCTATTTATTTCGTCAAAATTTATTGATTAATTCCAATGTGATTTCGTCCGCCAACAAGGCAAAAGACACCTTGAATGGTTTTGTGTACGCAGGCACAGCTTGCAGTTTCCCCCTGACACGACAAAACTCGCTGGAGGTGATACCGTTAAGAGAAGATGAACTATATCCTGCCATGCCTGAATCGGCTTACGGATGGAGTAAGCTGATGGGACAGTATGAAGCGGAATTACTTGAAAAAGAGGCTAATGTGCCTGTAAGTGTCCTGATGTTTCACAACATATACGGTGCTCCATGCGATTTCGGGGAACGTAGCCAGGTGATTCCTGCATTGATAAGAAAAGCAATTAATTACCCTCAAGAAGCATTTCATGTATGGGGAAGCGGCAATCAGGGACGCGCATTTATCCATGTCGATGATGCTGTCGAAGCGTTGTGGCTGGCTATCAATAAAGGATTGGGTAGAGGGACGATACAGATTGGCCCGTCCGTTTGCACGTCCATTCGGGAAATAGCCGAAATGATTGTGAAAATTTCAGCCAAACCCATTGACATTTTTTATGACTTGAGCCGTCCGGAAGGAGACAAGGCTCGGAGTGCCGATTTTACAAAAGCCGCAAAATTGCTGAGTTGGTCACCGAAGATATCGCTTGAAGAAGGGTTACGTAGGCAATACGAATGGATAAAGCATCAGTTGATGGAATAATATGCCGGTTGAGAAGAAGAAGTATTTTAATGTCTTTCTGGAGTTTGACGCTGATCTTGTAGATAAAATCATTCAAACGACCATTGAAACCAAAGGTAAAGGCTATGTATGTTCCATCGAAAGCAACAACTTGACATACGCTAACAAACATGCTGATTTTAACGAAGTTGTAAATAATGCGTTGGTAAATATTTGCGACGGCTCTAATTTAGCGTGGCTGCTGGGAAAGATACATCACAAACATTTCAGACCGTATGTCGGTGCCGATTTGTTTATTAAATATGTGAAAATGAGGCGATACAGGCAATATTTCCTTGGAAATACGCGCTTGGTGCTGGACGGCTTAAAAAAAGAATTATCGCAAATTGATTCGAAAATCAACACGATGCCTTTCGAGGAATTACCTTTCTTGCCTGTCAATGAATTTAATTATCCGCAGATTGGTGCTGCCATTAATCGTGAAAAGCCTGATATAGTGTGGATTTCGCTTGGCGCTCCCAAACAGGAGCAGTTTATGAAATTGCTGTTGCCGTATCTCGAACAGGGCGTCATGTTCGGCTTTGGCGCCATCTTTAACTTCAATGCAGGAGGTGTCGGAGCTGTGAAAAGAGCGCCCCGTTGGATGCAAAAACGACGGCTTGAATGGCTCTACCGAGCCTTTGAGGAACCGAAAAAAAATATTCCGCGCTATTGGAATTTCATCAAAATTCTGCCGAAATTGGTTTATCGGGAATACAGGAATAAATGAAGAGCATTTGAATCAAGTTCAGAACGTTTGTCCGTCATTCCGCACTTGATGCGGAATCCACCGTCTGCTGCAACACATAAAGATGAACATAACACATAACCACCGAAAAAGCTACTCTTGGAAGTTACTCAATGAAAAATGAGTCATGTAGTGATATATTAGTATAAAGATTGTCAATACGTTCACAAATTCTTTGCAGATTAAAAAGAGATTGTGATAACTCGTGTGATTTTTCAGCAATATTTTGTCTTATATCTGGATTGGTAATCATCAAATCTAGTTTTAGAGCTAATTCTGCAACATTTCCTGGTTCGAAAACAAGTGCATTATCGCCATCTTTTACAATTTCTTTCAAACCGCCAACCGGCGTACAAACTACCGGCAGACAATATGCCCAAGCTTCCAAAACAGTCATAGAAAACCCTTCGGCATACGAAGGCAGACACAGGAATGCGGATTCTCTGAATATTCTATCTTTTTCTTCTCCTGTGATCCATCCTTTAAACTCGACTTGGCCTGATATCCTATTTTCTGTTGCCAATCGAATGGCTTTCGCAATTTCTCCATTGCCGGCAAAGACGATTTTCCAGTCATGGTGTTTAGAAGCAATCAAAGCGAATGCTTTTATAAGAATTTGATAGGCTTTGTTGTAATCCAATCGTCCGGCAAAAAGTATGGTTTTACTGGCTATTGAATAGTTGACGTTTTGTACAGTCACACAAGGATTAGGAATAACGAATATTTTGTCTTTTGAGATTGAAAAAATATCTCTGACTTTTTGTCTCATATCGTTAGATAAGACGATGATAGCATCAGCTTGTTGTATCACATTTTTACATGTTTTACTATCTGCCATTTTATATATTTGATCGCCGATATGCAAATGGATAATGGTTTTTTTGTTGATCCAACTGGCAATTTGAAAGAAAACTGATTTCCTTCTCATTGATTTTATATCTCCGACATGTATATGCACAATATCATAAAACCATACGATTACGCAATAAAGTATCAAACTACATATTACATACAAAAGTTTTATATAACTATTTCGATCAATATGAGTTTCAAGCCAGCGTATTTTATATTTTTCCCAGATTTTACATTGCCGATATGAAGATATAACGGAAGTAATTCCTCCTTTAGTATTTTTGGAAGTTGCTATAAATAATACTCTCTTCATTTTATAAAATGTATGTTCGAGACATGTTTTTTTTGCAAATATACTAAGAATAAATCATTATGAGTCATAAATTATATAAGTAGGGTCAAAATGACAGTTTTTTGTTTAAAATATTGTATTTTTGCGCAATGAAAGTAAAAAAGAATCAACTGAAAGTACTTGTTGTGGCAACTTCCCGACAGACACGGGGTGGCATTACTTCTGTTATTTCAGCACATGAACAGTGTGATTTCTGGCGTGAGTATTCGGTGCGATGGATTGAAACGCATACAGACGGGAATCTGTTTGTGAAACTGTTTTATGCCCTGAAAGGTTTTTTCCAATGTGTGTTTGTTTTTCCTTTTTATGATTTAATCCATATTCATTTGAGCGAAGTTCCTTCGGCATGGCGAAAAATGCCATTTTTTCTACTTGCAAAACTATTCCGTAAAAAAACCATTCTCCATTTCCACTCTTTTAGCCCTCAAACAACCGTCAATGGCCGCTATCGAGGAATCTATCATTATTTATTTTCTCATGCCGACAGGGTCATTGTGCTGTCTCAATTGTGGAAAAATTGGATTGAACAATATTTGCATATCATTGATAATGTTGTTATTGTGTATAATCCTTGTCAAACGACACATCAGATTGACGAGGCAGATAGAGAAAACATCATTCTGTATGCCGGGGCACTCAATAAACGTAAAGGATATGAAGATTTAATCAAGGCTTTTGCCATGATAGCCAATCAGTGTCCGACTTGGAGAGTAGCTTTTGCCGGTTCGGGAGAAATTGAAAATGGAAAGAGAATTGCCAATGAATCAGGAATTTCCGAACAAGTAATTTTTTTAGATTGGATCGCAGATGAAGAAAAAGACCGATGGTTTGCAAAGGCGCGTATCTTTTGTTTACCGAGTTACGCTGAAGGATTTCCAACAGCGCTATTGGATGCCTGTTCGTATGGGCTTCCTTGTGTGGTTACACCTGTGGGTGGGATCCCGGATATTATAGTCAATGAACGAAACGGACTGCTTTTTAATCCCGGCGATATAGATGCTTTGTCCGCTCAATTAAAACATTTGGTTGAAAATCCCGTCTTACGAGAGAAATTAGGCCATGAAGCAATAAATTTAGCAGAAACAACATTTAGTTTGAAAGAAGCAAATCGACGTATGCAACAAATATATCGGGAAGTAATATCCAGGTCATAAAAATAATATCTAAATTAAAAAAAATAATTGTAAGAACTAATTATCTGTAATAAAATTTGTATATTTGCGACTTCAAGACAACGAAATTCAAGAAAAATAACCAAGTAAAATAATCAAATTGTATACTAATGAATGTAAATATTTTTAAAATAATAGCGATTAGCCTGCTTATAAGTGGAAGTTTTTTGTCTTGTACAAAAAATGAAGAACCTGATAATAAGATTGATGAAGAGATTGATGAAGAAATTGATGCCGAAATCACCATGACCGTTCAAGGCTCATTAGGATGGATATACCTCGGCGGCACCGGCACAGCCATTATTGATTGGGGAGATGGTAGAAGTGAAAACCTGGCGATTTATCCACCTGATTCAGATGTAGATTTCTCTCAGGTACACCCAAATATTGAGTTTTCTTTTTCCGGAACATCTACCCACAACATAACAATTAGAGGCAAAGGTATAACACATTTGATTTGCAGTTTTTTCTTTCAAATGACAAGTTTAGACGTGAGTAATAATACCGCTTTAACTCATTTAGATTGCGAAAGTAATCTTTTAAAAGAATTGGATGTTACACAAAATAAAGCACTAATATATTTAAATTGCTCTGACAATCAATTGACAAGTTTAGATTTAAGCCAAAATGAAGTGTTGACCTATTTAGATTGCAGTGGTAATCAAATACCGGAATTGGATATAAGCAATAACATCCAACTCTTATCTTTTTATTGCTTTAATCAATATTCAGATAGAAGTTATATATTAAATACATTGGATATCAGTCAAAACACAGCTTTGACCAATTTAAACTGCGGAGCCAATCATTTATCAACTTTAGATATAAGTCATAACGTTGCATTGACCAATTTAGACTGTCGCTATAATCAATTATTGAGTTTGGACATAAGCCGTAATATCGAATTGACCAATTTAGACTGCAGTGATAATCAGTTATCAACTTTGGACATAAGCAATAATGTCATTTTATCAGATTTAAATTGCTCAAACAATCAAATTTCAAATTTAGATTTAAGTAATAATGCTGCTTTGACAAGCTTCGATTGCAGTTCTAATCAAGTAAAAGATTTGAATTTAAATGATAATATTGCTTTGTCAAGTTTAAGTTGCAATTATAATCAATTATCAAGTTTGGATGTGAGTAAAAATGTAGTTCTATCTGCATTGTATTGCCGAACTAATCAATTAACGGCTTTAGACCTCCGTTTTAATAAAGATTTGATGATTTTGGATTGTAGTACGAATCAATTGTCTAATTTGGATTTAAGTCAAAATGCTTTACTAATGCAATTGTATTGCAGCTCCAATCAGTTAATGAATTTAGATTTGAGCAACAATAAGTCACTTGTGTTTTTCGCTTGCGAAAACAATGTTTTGAACGGTTTGGATTTAACTAACAACTTGATTATATCGTACATAACTTGCTATTCAAATAACATGTCAACTTCTGCTCTAAACAGTTTATTTGAAACATTGCATCCTAATGAACTAACAGTCAGATCAAAAATAATAGATATTAACAATAATCCGGGATCAGACTATTGCGACAAAAGTATAGCCAACAAAAAAGGATGGGCTGTTTACAACAACTAACTGATTTTATTGATATTGAATGGGGGAATGATTAAAAAAAGAAGCGTGGTTTACTACCGACGGTACCGGATAGACTACCTGCAATCCGGAAATTGCAAGAAGTAAAGGATGGAGTGTTGATTAACAGGCTTATGAAAACATATTCAACAGATATATTTTCTCCCGGGAAAATGTTTTTCTTTCCTAATGCTTGTTAAGACAATTATTTTATCTATTTTTGTACCGCATAAGTAACATAATGAAAACTCAAAAGCGATTATATAATCAACAGTTTTATCAAACAAACAGGAATGACGCCAAGTTGCGGAGCGTAGACCTCGTTCTGGCGGAATTGATGAAAATAATCCCTGAATGTCATTCTGCCGTAGATTTTGGCTGTGCTACGGGAACGTGGCTGAAAGGATTGGAGCAATATGGCATTTCAGATGTTCGAGGTTATGACGGGAAATGGGTGGATCAGTCTAAGTTGCTGATTTCCAAGGAATCATTTGTTGAAGCTGATTTTGACAAACCGATGGTCATTGACAGGAAATTTGATCTTGCCATCTCCATTGAAGTCGCTGAACACTTGCAGGAAAGCTCAGCCGATGCGTTTATCGAAAATATCACCAATTCGGCAGACTTTGTGCTTTTCTCCGCGGCAATCCCTTTTCAAGGCGGTGCAAATCATGTGAATGAACAGTGGCCGGAATATTGGTACAGGAAATTTCGCCGTTTAGGATTTGTTTGTGTTGATTACATTCGAAAAGCCTTATGGGATAATTATGAAGTAGTTGATTTCTACAGGCAAAATGTATTGCTTTATGTCAAAAAGGAAAGAACTGGCGAGATAAATTGCCTTCAATCAGATGTATATGATACGGATGGGAAATGTCCTATGGCAGTCATACCGCCTGACACCTATTTGAAGTTGATCAAATATAAAAGGCTGCTTTCGTTTTTACAAGCGCCTAAGAACCTGTTGAAGAAAACGATGGGCGAAAAGAATTTCAATAAGATGAAAGAACGGATATAGCCGCCGCGAGAATGAAACAGGATCATAATAAGAGACATCCGATATCACCCCGGAAAACTCCCTGCAATGATATTTCAACTGCAAAGACGGAAACGCTCGCTTCGCTCATTGCCGAACAGGCTTTATATCAGCCACATAATATACTCGTTGTCGGTTGCGGCTCCGGTTTTGAGGCAGGGATACTTGCCCGAAAGTTTGACGCCGATACCATAGGCATTGACCTTGAAGAACAGTTCACATTTGATCATGCCTCTTCGGCGCCTGCTAAATTAATGAAAATGAATGCTCAAAGGCTCGAATTTGATGATGACCGGTTTGATCTTGTCTATTCGTTTCATGCCCTTGAACATATTGAAGAACCGGAAATTGCGTTGAATCAGATGGCGCGCGTCTTGAAGCCGGGCGGCTTTTTCTGCATAGGGACGCCAAATAAATCACGCCTGATTGGATATATCGGCGCCGAAACTCCATTAGTGAACAAAATCAGATGGAATTGGAATGACTGGTGTAAGCGCGTTACCGGACAATGGGACAATGCTTTAGGAGCACATGCAGGCTTCACTGTCAAAGAACTGCAGAAGATGTGCAAAGCAGCTTTCGGCGATGCTCACGATATCAGCACCGACTATTATAAGGCGCTTTATAGCAGCATGATAGCTCGCAGACTTTTTCTTTCGCCATTCCGACATTTCATTATGCCGGGCATATATATTGCCGGAGTTGGCGCAGCATCCGGGTAACATCTTATCACTCAGTAAGAAAATATGAAAATTCTGCTCGTCAACAAATACTACTATCATCGCGGAGGCGCTGAAGTATATGTCATCAATCTCGAAGCATTGCTACGGGAAAATGGGCATCAGGTAGCCGTATTCTCCATGCAACATCCTCTTAATCTGCCATCTCCGTATGCGGAATTTTTCCCTTCAACAGTTGATTTTGCAAGTATAAGGGTTCGTGATTCATTGAAATACATGCTTCGTCCCTTTGGCTCTAAAGAGGTCAAAATCAAATTTGCGCGGCTACTTGACCTGTTTGCTCCCGATGTGGTGCATCTCAACAATGTCCATAGCCAGTTGTCGCCTGTTATTGCGGAAATAGCTTACAATAAGGGCATTAAAATTGTTTGGACGGTGCATGACTATAAAATGCTCTGTCCGCGATACGACTGCATGCGAAATACAGTGCCATGCAGGTTGTGTCATACCGGCGAAAAATGGCACGTGATACGTTACAATTGCATGAAAAACAATCTTGTAGCAAGTGCGATTGCATATGGCGAAGCGGTGAAATGGAATAGGAAGAAACTGGAAAAATATACGGATACATTTATCTGTCCCAGTCAATTCATGCAGTCTCAACTGGTTGGCGGCGGATTCGATAAAGCAAAACTGAAAGTGATTCCTAATTTTGTATCGTTTACATCAACTGATGGAAATATTTCCGTCCAACGTGAAGATTATTACTGCTATATCGGAAGGCTTTCTACGGAAAAAGGAGTAGAGACTTTGCTTCAAGCAGCGAATCAACTGCCTTATTTACTGAAAATTGCAGGAAAAGGCCCATTATTCAATGAGCTGAAAAAACGTTATGAAAGCAATAGGATAGAATTTTTAGGTCATTTGCAAACGGACGAAGTTAAGACGTTGCTCGGCAATGCCCGATTTTCTGTTTTGCCATCCGAGTGGTATGAAAATAACCCCTTGAGTGTCATTGAGTCATTATGCTTGGGAACACCTGTTTTAGGCGCAAGTATAGGAGGAATCCCGGAGCTTATAGATGAAGGCTGGAATGGTTTACTCTTTGCATCCCGCAATCTGGATGAGTTGAAATTTCAGATTCAACAAATTTTTAATAATAGCTTTTCATTTGATTATAAGGCTATTGCCCAAACAGCTAACAGGAAATTTGCAGTTGCTAACCATCTGCATGCATTGATGGAATTGTATGGATAAAAAGAAGCAAATGTCAATCTTCGTGATCGGGACGCGCGGCATCCCTGATATTCAAGGTGGCGTAGAACGTCATTGCGAAAATATGTATCCTTATTTATCTGAATATTATAATATTACGATTTTCAGACGCAAGCCTTATGTGAGAGATCACCTTAAAATATGGCATAATATCCGTTTTATAGATTTGACTTCCACCAAGATCAAAGGTTTTGAGACCGTTTTCCATTCCCTGCTGACCTCGCTTGTTTGTATTGTCCGGCGTCCCGATATCGTGCATGTTCATAATATCGGGCCTGGCATGTTTACTCCTTTATTACGACTGTTCGGACTAAAAGTTGTCATTACTTATCATAGTCCCAATTACGAACATGCCAAATGGAATCGCTGGCAGAAAATGATTCTCCGTTTCAGCGAATACTGCGCCTTGAAATTTGCCAATAAACTGATTTTTGTCAGCCGCGTGCAGTACAGGAAATTCAGTTCCAAATATGCCTATAAAGCCGTTTGGATTCCCAACGGAGTCAAGTCGCCTGTGTTCTCAATATCAACGGATTATATCCATTCACTTGGTCTGACTGAGGAGAAATATATCCTGTCCGTCGGTCGTATCACACAGGAAAAAGGTTTCGATTACCTTATTGAAGCATATAAACAGATGAAAGACAATGATTTTCGTTTGGTGATAGCCGGGGGAGAAGATCATCATTCGGCCTATTCAAAACAAATCGTGAAACAGGCTCATGATAATCACGTAATATTAACGGGTTTTATCACCGGCGAGCCGCTATACCAACTTTATTCACATGCCGGATTGTTTGTCCTGCCATCCTACAACGAGGGCCATCCGATTGCCCTGCTGGAAGCGATGAATTACAATATTCCCGTCATTGTCAGTGATATACCTGCCAATAAGGAAATCGGATTGGACGATGAAGTATATTTTCAAACAGGCAACGTCGGCGAATTGACAATAAAAATGCATCAACAAATCGCCGCATTGCCCCGGAAAAAGCAATATGAGATGTCTCAATATAATTGGGAGATTATTGCAAATCAGACTGTTGACGTTTATCATCGACTGTTTGCAAATACAGTCTGACGCTACACCATTTGTTTGATGATAACCTTGTGAGGCGGAGTTTGTTGTTCTTTGGGCGGCGGAGTCATATAGGTGTCGCCGTAGAGTTCTTTCAAATAGGCATCCGTATTGGCGGGAGCATAGAAAAGTCGGTCTTCAAATATGATTTCCTGCAACGGAAAAATATCCGACAATAGAATCTTACGTATCCATGGAGTATCAAACCCGTGACCAACAATACATTCTTTGTCAGGTATTTGTCTGTTGTTATCAATAGTATGGCGAACCATTCGAAGATAAGCCGACAAAAGTAGTCGGAAAACAGGCTTAAACCATGAGACAAATGTTTTAAACGCTGACCCTTCCTTCTCAATATCAGCATCGTAAAAACGGCAAATAAAGCGAATATACCGTTTTAACAGAAAATCTGTTTTGTTTTTAAAACCGCGCCTGTGAAACCTGTCAAACGGAAAAACATCAATATTAATGCCACGGTGATATTTTTGCCGATTCAGGTAAGGAGTGATCAGTTGACTTTTCGTATCCCTTAATTTACAGGGCACTGTGAGATAATTATACGCTTTCTCGTTCTCTTTTGTCTGAAGGAAAATGTCATCGGGGAGCTCTTCTTTTGCCACTTGAAGAAATCGCTCATAGTCTTCACGCATCATGGAAATATCGAGGTCATCATCCCATGGGATAAAACCTTTGTGACGGACGGCGCCCAATAACGTTCCTGAACATAACCAATAGGAAATCCGGTGTTTACGGCAAATATAGTCCACCACTTTCAAGATGCGAAGCATCACCAATTGAGCTTGCCGGAGCGTGGTCTCGCCTAAATGCTTTTGTCGTTCATCGGGAAATAATATATCGAAATTTTCCATATTATAATCGACTGAATTTTCTTACCCCATACGCTCTTAAAGAAAACATTGTCAGATGTGTACAAACGACGAGGATGGCAATATGAGTGATAGAGATTTGATTTATCATAAAGAGAATAATGATGACGGAGATATGAAACAGTGAAGAAAATATAACCGTCCAGTTGGCATATTTGGGATGCCCCAAGGCTGCCAAATACGGATAACCTATCATCACGGAAGGAATGGAAAACAGACCGGCGAACATTAGAATCCTGAATCCGAGAATAGATTGCTCATTGGCCGCACCACTACTGTAAATCATTACTATCCACTTGGAAAGAAGCAGGACGATAACGAACAGGACAACATTAATTATTACAACTCTTTTGAATACCTTTTTGAAAAAGCCGACATCCTGCGTCCTCGACATGTGAGGGAAAAGGACTTGTGTAAATGGCTGGATGAGACCATCGTAGGCCTGAAATAGCCTTTCGGCAATAGCATAGTAGCCGGTGACCACGTTTCCGCAGACCAATCCAAGTATAAATGTATTCGTATAAGTGAAGAGTGATACTGAAGCCCTTGACAGAAAGTAAGTTGAACTGTCTTTCAACGCAAACACAATCGACCGGAACGAAGGGATAAACCATTTCATACGTATCTTGAAGTAAATGAAATAGATACTGAACAAACCGGCAATGATATACCCGATGCTATAGCAGACCGGTACATAAATATAATGCTCCGGAGCTTTGATAAAAATAAACATCGGTAAGAAACTCAGTGATTTAGCAATTAAGTTGAAGACTGCGATATATTTCATTCGCTCCATACCCTGAAAAAACCATAGAGGAAACATGACATTGCCGACGATAATGCCGAAGTAGAGCAGGTAAAACAAGGCTTCCTCCCTGAAGTGTCGAAATGAAAAAATGAGTATCGCTAATATGCTGAAACTAAGCACTCCCAAGCCAATTCGTCCGATGAAAGCGCTGTTCAGAAACAGATTGATCTTATCCGGTTGGTCGCGATGCTGAGCAATGTATTTAGTGCCGGACAGATTAAACCCGAAATCAGTAAATATGATAAAATATTGAATAAAAGCCCATGCAAAATTGACTATCCCCCAGCGATCTATCCCCAACGTCCAAATCAGGTAAGGATAAGAAATCAGCGGCATCAAGTAATTAATTCCCTGTAAAAACACCATCGAGAAAAAATTACTTACCATAGGGATTTCCAGCTTCTCCCGCAGGCTTAACCATATTTTATTTTTCGCCATCTTCAACCATTTGAATATCAGTTTCTTTTTTATCACCGGACAAATTGGCAAAAACATACCCCAAAAACAACATCATAAATGCGCCTTTATTACTCGTAAATGCTGCTTCGGCAATATTTTCAATAAGCAGGAATCCGGAAATACATAAAATGATTAAAAAATAATGCATGTTCTTCTTTGAAAAATTGAATGTCAGCCCTTTATGCACAATATAGACCCAGAACAGTAAAAATAGTGCTACACCTACTACGCCGAATTGTGCCAACGAAGGATAGTATGTGTCGGAAATAAAACTGCTGTAAGATTTGCTCAATCCCCAGACACCGTCTAATCCGTATTCAGGGTAAATATTTGAATAGTAGACGCCTGAGTAATAAGTGCCGAAACTTGCAAAACCGCATCCGAACGGAAAAAAATCCTGAAACAGGGAATATGATGTGGCATATAGCGCTAAACGTGCAATATAATCAAACTCCACATCGCCGGAAATGACCGGCGTCAAGTATAATTGAATCTTTTCTCTTGCCACAAACAACATGGCCGCCACAATCAAGAGTCCGGTAACAACAGTCTTTATATTTAATTTCAGCCTTTTTATATCGTTGAAATATAAGATAACAGCCAATGCGAGCACAAAAAAGCCATAGAATTTGGAACGTCCGGACAATATGCCGATAGAAAGTAAACCTATAAAAATCAGTTTATTAAATTTTGTGCCTTCGCTTGTGAAAAAATACATCAATGCAGTTGCAACGACTGCACCGACGTAGTTGGTCGGGTGACCGATGATTCTGACGAAATTCATGTGATTATTAAATCCGTATATGCCGATCGGCAACAGCAGGAACCAACAGACTAAGGCGATTTGATTAAGCAATTTCTTTTGTTTTTCACTGATAACGGGACGCAACTGATACATGCAAAAGAAAGCAAGATACGGCTTCATCTGAATCAGGAAGTCACTTACTATTGCGACCTTTGTATTGCTCTGAATACTAAATGAATAAATCATATAAAACATAAAGATTCCGAGGACAATAAGAAAGACTTTATTGATTTCCCATTGAGACTTTCTAAACATCACATACAGGAAAAACAGAGTCATACAAGCGATCAATGCTTCGTCAATCAGCTCTAAGCCAATGATATTGTATAAAACGATTCCCCATACGTAAGAAATAGCGAATAGAACAAAACAAATCCGGTTGATAACAGTCTGCATAATACCTTTCTTCTTACTTCCTAAAACGATAAAGCACTTCTGTTATTGCTCTCTTTTAGCATTAAATTTCCACGTCGGGCGGACAACGTTGGCATAGCTGCGCAATGTTATAAGTATTTATATGTTAGCGCTTGCGGATAGTAGAAAGCTGTGGCTCCGAAAAATGTTGTATATATGATTTTTCTTTTTGTATCAATGGCATACAAGTTGAATGTGTTGTTTCGAAGACCTATATTTGAACGCTGTATGGGGGAGGTTGGGCTTTTATCGGTAGGACACATGTTGTTTGCTATGATCATCAATTGATTAGGCAATGTTGATCCGTAACTTGCAACTTCATATTGCAGAAATGTATGTATGTGTCCTCCGAGATAACAAATAAACTCTCCGGGTGAATTTTCGAAAGATACATCGATCGTAATATTATCTGTATCAAGTAGATGATTATTGTATTTCTTGTTAAGTGTTGTTTTTGAGCGAAAAGCTTCGATGATTTCGGGAACCATATTCCAATTGTACAAGTGTTCATTCAGCATGGCTTTCCTCACTTCTTCATCGGCCGGCGGTAATGGATGATGTATCAGCACAATGACGCTATGGCGAACTGTCATACCTGTCTTCAATGCCGTATTGCAAAGCCAGTCGATTTGTTTTTGCGAAAGGATGGCATTATGCTGGGCGTCGAACACGAGTTCATCCTGATCGGTCACATCCAGCGAAATGATACGTATCGTGCCACCCATAGGATTGACCACATCGGCGTAGTAGTAATTCTCTGTCCCCGAAGACTTTAATTTATGATTTGCCCTTACTGTAAGATTGTTGTACAAGTCTATTTTACTCAGGGCATAAGATTTAAATTCAGGATTCATCATATTTGCGTCATGATTGCCTGTTGAAGGAAATGTCGGTATATTGTTTTGATCATAAAGCGTCTGCGAAAATATGTTCATAAATTTCAGAGCTTCTTCGTGCGAAGTGTTTACATTATTACTTATATGGTCGCCTGTAGACACTAATGCATTGATCTTGGTTTCCGGGTCGTTAGCGAATCTGACAGCTTCTTTTATATTGTACGGGTCGAGGACGTTGTTGCCCGACGACCACGTCGAAACATGTGCGTCGGAAAAATGCACCAGTTTGAACAGTTCTTGCCGCTTTCCGGCCGAATCGTTGTACATTATGGTAGAAAAGATGTCTAAACTGTTTTGTCTGTTGGTATTATAATACTCCAACAGTTGTTCGTCTGTAATTAACTCTTTACTGCAACTCGAAAAAAAGCCAACTACGAATAGCTGGCTAATGATTAAAATACGGAATAAATGACGCATCTTCACTAAAAAAACAAAATATATTTATTGACGGGACGACACAACACGGTATTATTTAGATCATATACGTAAACATATCTTCCGAGAAGTCATCATCAATGTCTTCTCCCGTATCCGGTTTTGCCTTAATCGTTTTATCTTCATTCGGCTTACTTTCGGTAGAGGCTGCGTCAGTAGGCTTTGTGTTGACCGGTTCGGTATATTGTTGAGGATCACTGAATATAGTTGTATCTTTATTTCCCTGTGCTTCGACGGGTGATGAAAATTCGAAGATTTCGTCTGACGGCGATATAAATTTATTTATCATATCGTAGGAGTCTCCTGATGGCATGGCGAACTCGTTTTCAGCTTCAATATATTCAATCGGAGAGACAAAAATCATTTCGTCTTCATCATCAATTGAAGCTCTAAAAGGTGAAACATAGGTGTTTTCTCTTGTTGCTTCAACCGGTGTAACGACTTCTTTGGCCGACGGGGCTTCGGGAGCAACTACTTTATTGGAAGATGTTTTAGCAACAGGAGTATCTATTTGATTTGCTGAAATTTCAGGATTAACCTTTATAACAGGCGTAACCTCAATTATCGGAGTAACTTTAATGACAGGCGAAACTTCCGTAACCGGCATAAGTACTTCAGTTGGTGATTTTGCAGGTGTAGCAACTTCTTTGGCAGCTTCAACCGGAGCCGCAATTGCTTGTACATATTCTTCTTTAGGCTGAGCAACGCTCTGTACGGATTCAACCTGTTCCTGTACTGATTCAACCGGCGTAGTAACTTCATTTACGACTTTTTCCGGTGTAGTAACTTCTTGTACAATTTCTTTCGGGGCAGTAAATTCATGTACAATTTCTTCAGGGGCAGTATATTCTTGTACAATTTCATCCGGCGTTGTAACTTCTTCAATAACTTCTTTCGGTTGTGCAAATATTTCTTTTGTCTCAGCCACAGGCGTTACTATTTCTTTTTCAGCAACTTCCTCGTAATCTCCCTCATCCAAATCATCCTCATCCAAATCTTCATCTTCCTCTTCAAGATAATCATCCCATTCGTCTTCATCCTCAAATGTGTCGTCCCATTCATCTACTTCCTCATCTTCAAGAATTGCTTCGGCGGGAGGAACCGAAACGTGTATCTCAGCTACAGGTTGCACAGTTTCAACAGTTTGAACAGGAGGAGCCGGTTCTTTAACCGTATCTTCGATAAGTTCAACTTTCACTTCATCAACAGGCGTTGAAACAGTATGTAAAACTGATTTTTCGTGATCAATCTCCTTGGATACTTGATTTTTTTTGCGTAGTTTGGTTTCTTTTTGTGACGTAGAAATTTTTGCTTCGCTAACTGTATTATTTTGTTTTACAACACGTTCCTGTTTAGCCTCTTGAGAGTTTAGCTTCGCAAAAGAAGTCTTTCGGTTTCGCGAATCTTTTTTCTGCCAAAACAGCAATTTTTTGCCGGGAATATTGATGATTGGAATCATGCGCGATTCTCTTGACTTTCTATTTTTTTTTGCGAACGATTCATCAATCATCATCCTATCAACTTCTTCGGGTTTGCTCAATAGCAATCCGATAAACATCATCATAAAATAGCCTTTGTTGCTTGTGAAAAACGAATCGGACAAATTCTCGAGAAAAATAAAAACAACAAGCATTAAAACTATAATAAACGGCTGTATATCACCTTTCTGCTTGAATTGCATAATAGCCGTTACAATGATATAGCCCCAAAAAGACATATAAAGCAATATGCCTATCAATCCCAATTGGGCTAAAACAGGATAATAGGAGACTGAACTTGAAAACCATTCCTGACTGATAAAGGAGCTGAGCGGATTAATACCTTCATTCAGTTGCGAACTGAATCCGGATGATGTAGCAAGGCTGGCAAAACCACCGCCCGTCAGACCGGCAGGAAAGAGATGACTTGTGATTTCACTCCTTGAAACAAAGATAATTAGACATGCAATCGTAGCTAACGCTATTCCTGTCTTCCAATTACTTTTTAATACGGCAGCATGATGGAAAAACATTATCAGACCGCACACTATCAAGAAGAAGATATAGAATTGAGTATGAACCGTTATCAATCCCATGGACATCATAAAGACGAATGTAAGCTTATCTTTGATGGAAAAGTTACTGCAATATAAAAACACAATGGACAAAGCAACTATACAAGCTGTATAATTAGAAGGCTTATCCATCAATGTGCTTAGAAATGAAGAGTTTATCAACGCATAAAGCCCTACGGGAATGAATAGCAGCCACGTATAGAAAACGATTTTTTTCAGGATTGACTTTTGTTTGTCGCTCAAAGTAGGCGACATCTGCAGAATCATAAAGAACGTAAGATACGGCCTCAACTGCGTCATAAAATCCATTGCAATGGCATTCCTGGTATTGTAAGATATATAAAATGAGTAGTTTAGGTAAAAAAGGAATATAGTGACGACGAAGAGAAATGCAATATTGAATTTCCTCTTTTTTGCCCCTATCAGATAAATGCCGTAAAAGACTACTAATATGACACTTGAAGCAATGTCTAATCCTTTAAATCCTGTTGTATTGTATAGCAGAACGCCGAAAAACAGTGTAAATACATACAGGTAAAAAAAGTATTTATTAATAAACTTTTGAATCATTTTTTTATCCTTTTGTCTATCCCTCTGAAACTTTGGGACTGCAAAGATACGAAAAAAAATCATTCCGATGACAAAAATTGATAAAAAATCTGTCGTTTTGAAAAAAAAACCCATACTTTTGTACTCGAAAGCTGTATTATTTTATTAAAGTATGAAAATAGCAATCGTTGGGACAGGTTATGTCGGGTTAGTGACCGGCACTTGTTTTGCGGAAATGGGAACTGAGGTTTACTGCGTTGATATTGACCGTCAGAAAATCGAAAACTTAAAAAAAGGCATTGTGCCTATTTATGAACCAGGTCTTGAAGAGATGGTGTTGCGTAACTACGAAGTGGGACGACTGCATTTTGAAACTGACTTGAAGTCGATTCTCGATGACGTAGAGGTCTTGTTTTCTGCCGTCGGCACTCCTTCGGACGAAGATGGAAGTGCTGATATGAAATATGTATTGGACGTAGCGCGCACTGTGGGGCAGGCCATGAATAAATATCTTTTGGTCGTCACTAAAAGCACAGTGCCCGTCGGATCGGCGCAAAAAATCAAAGATGCAATAACGGACGAACAACGCAAGCGAGGCGTATCAATAGATTTTGACATTGCTTCAAATCCTGAATTTCTAAAGGAAGGAGCTGCAATTAAGGATTTTATGCATCCTGACCGTATTGTCGTTGGTGTTGAAACCGAAAGGGCAAGGAAGATGATGGAGAAACTGTATCATCCGTTTATGTTGAACAATTTCAAGATTATATTCATGGATGTGTCGTCTGCCGAGATGACCAAGTATGCTGCTAATGCCATGCTGGCCACGCGCATCAGTTTTATGAATGAATTGGCTAATCTCTGCGAGGTTGTAGGCGCTGATATACACCAGGTTCGTGTCGGGATAGGTGCCGATCCGCGTATCGGAAGCAGTTTCCTGTATGCAGGTTGCGGCTATGGAGGCTCATGCTTCCCGAAAGACGTTAAAGCCTTGATTCAGACAGCCGAAATAAATAATTACCACATGAGTATCTTGAAGGCAGTAGAAAATGTGAATGATGGACAAAAGGCAATCTTGTTCGCCAAATTGCAGAAATATTATAATAATGACTTGACGGGAAAGAAGATAGCGCTATGGGGATTGGCATTCAAGCCTGAGACCGATGATATGCGTGAAGCGCCTTCGCTCGTGTTAATCAACTTATTACTGAAAGCCGGCTGCCGGGTGATTGTCTATGATCCCGTTGCCATTCCTGAAGCTAAAAAGCATATTGGAGACAGCGTTCAATATGCGGGAGATATATATGAAGCTGTGGATAATGTAGATGCGCTACTTATTGTGACCGAATGGAAAGAGTTTCGTATGCCGGCTTGGGCAGTTATAAAAAAACGAATGAGAAATCCGCTAATTCTCGATGGTAGAAATATTTATAGCATCAACGATATGGCAGAAAATGGTTTTATATATTTTGGAATAGGAAGATGAAGTAATTCTTTATAAATTAAACCAATAATTCAATTTTACCATAAAAATATTATTAGCCGGAAGGCCGAACATACGGTCTAAATTATTGTCCCAGCCGGGCAGGTAATAGCCTGCGTTGTTGGACATTGAGTGTTCCCAAACGACATAGAGCGTGGAGCCGGGCAGGTATTCCCAGCGACCGACGAAAATTGACCTGAACTCGTTGAAGTTGAAGTCAGGGTTGTTGAATGAATAGCTATCTGTCTCACTTTGAACGGTATATCGATTGTCTGCAAGACTTATTTCAGTCGGTAAATAGGTGTGGAAACGCTCGGCGCGGTTACGCGAATCGGGTTTCATTGCTTTTTTGAAGTCCTTATACTTGGCTGTCGAGGTGAAAGGTGCGCCATACCACTGTAAGGATATGTCGGGGGTGACGTTGACCTGCAGGTTCATGGTCAGTCCGAATGTCTTTTGATCCATTTTTCCTGCGATAAAGACAGGGCCGGAAGAGGAAGCGCCTCCTCCCGCGAGGGTTGGCGTAGTGGCTGTAACGTATTGAAAATCATCTTTATTCCATTGATAAGTAAATTTGCCGGTCAGGTATACATGGTTTCCAAGGCGGAGGCTTAAAGAGGGCGCGAGGGTATTGAAATTGTAATCTCCCCGCGTATTATAGTTCAATTGATATTGTACGGTGAAAGACATACGTTTAGCTTTGTCTGTATTCAGTATGGCGTTCAAGGCATACCAATCGCCGTAACGCAAATCCGGCCCGCCGCGAAAACGTCTGGTTTGCGTTTCGTTCATGCCGTAAATATTCGTAATATCGGCTTCATAACGATTTAAAAACATCGTTTTCCATTTCAAAATGAAACTGTTTGCGAAAAAATTGCCGCCATAATTCCATTTATTGACTTGCGAAAGAGAGACTGTATTATTGCGGAATTGCTTCCAAACGTTTGTCTGACGAAATTCAACTGTTGTCTCATTCACCTGAATATCAGCTTCTTTCAAATATCCGATATCATTCAGATCGAATCCTGGAGAAAGCCAGCTATATGTTTCTGAAAATGACCATTTTGAATTGCCTTTGCGTCCGAGTTTAAGATAGCCTCCGGTGCCGTTCAGCGAGGTACGGTTGTTGTCAACATGCAGATAATCCTGCGCCGAGGTGCGCTGGTAGTAGTGCACTGCATTTTGTTGCAGCCGTGTGATGGCGGCGGCGCTCCCGTTAAGCGAGCTGTACATGCCTTTCATCTCGAAGTAATAGAGGCGTTTAGCAAAGAACTGGGTGAAGTCGATACCGGCCGTGAAGGCGTTTCTCACCATAAAATCCTCTAAACGAGGCTGGTTGAGCGCACGATTGACAGAAGTCAACATGCCGCCAAGCAGCGTATTTCCATCCCAGTTTTTTTGCACGCGGGCAACAGTGTAATTAGTCAGTGGCTCAATTACTTCCGAGCTGAATACCTGTTGAGGATTGTTCAAGTCGGATGAAACAGTTCCGTCCATTCGCATCACATCGACAGACGAGCGGGCCGTCACACTCTGCACAAGTCCTAACGTCACTCCGTGACGGTTTGTCCCGGTCAGCTTCAAGGCGCCGATAATGGGCACATTAGAGATCGATTCGGCAAAACTGTTCTGATTATCAATGCCTTCGGGACGCAGTGACGGGGAAGCGCCTATCCGGCGCGAATAAAACATCATGTCGCCGACCATCTGAAAATCAGTGATATGCTTGCCTTCGAGGAAGAAAGGACGTTTCTCGTCGTAAAACGTCTCGTAGGTCGTCAGGTTCATCACCGAAGGGTCAAGTTCGATTTGTCCGAAATCGGGATTTACCGTTAGATCAAGCGTATAGTCCGACAATGCCACCTTGGCATCAAGTCCGGCATTGCCTCCCCACAGATATCCTTTCTGATACGGACTGTTCCTGATGGCCGGTTCTCTGGTGTATTTGCCCATGACGTAAGGCAAAATCTCTATGCCGCGAGGCTTCGGCAAGTCTTTCATGCCGTGCATCTCGCCGAATGAAAAGACGTGACCGTTGTTTTTCAGCGGGATCATACTCCAGTTTTGGACTTCGCTGTTGCGCCGGATGATACGTCTGACGTGCAGTCCCCAAATGTCAGAGTCTGCCAATTGATTGTATCTTAGCTGATTGAACGGGATACGGATTTCTGCTGTCCACGACGAATCAGCCATGTCGATATGGGTGCGCGCTTCCCAGACGGCGTTCCAACTGCGGTTCACGTCCAATTTGTCGGTCACAATCAAATCGGTCTTGTTTCCGCCTATGTTCAGGTTAAATTCAGGTGCAGCCCGAAAATCGTGATACGTATCAAATGCCACACTGACCAGATCGCCGATATTATTGTCGTCGCGATTGCCGATAAAGGCATTCATCTTTTCAGGGACGGCATCCTTGCAGTATACGCCAACGTATATATTCTTGTTGTCATACAGCACTTTAACGCGGGTAGGAGAGGGGGATATCGCCCTTTCGTAAGGCGTGACCTGCACAAAACGTTCCGACCATTCGCCCTGCTGTGTCCAGAAATCTTCGTCCATCCGGCCATCAATCACCGGCTGAAGATCGGCTCTCGATTTTGTGACGTTATACACTCGTTTATAGGCTTTTTCGAAAGGAATTATTGAATCGGTCTGCGCATATACGGTCGCGCAAAAACAATATAATATAAAGATGTACGTATATCTCATTAAAGAATTTGTTAATTTTGGCAAAAATAGAAAAAAAACCTGTCAGTGGCAAAAAATGAAGAATATTTGATAAAAAAATCGTATTTTTGTCGAAAAAATGGAATGACGCAGGTTGGAGCGTCATTGAAATATACAGCGATGAAAGTGTCTTTTCTGAGTTTGTCAAGCGGAAGCAGCGGCAATTGTTATTATTTGGGTACTCCTGAATATGGAATCCTGATTGATGCCGGTATCAGTGATCGCTGGATAAGAAAAATATTGAGAGACAAGGAAATAGATTTCGAAAAGATTCTCGCTGTATTGGTCACTCACGACCATGGAGACCATATCAAGACAGTAGGCTGTCTGGGTGAGAAATATAATATTCCGGTGTATTCCACTGAACCTGTGCACGATGGAATAGACCGCAGCCGATTCGTGGAAGAGACGCTGTTTCAGTCGCGCCGGATCATCGAAAAGGAAGTCCCCTTCATGATACGTGATTTCAAGATTGAAGCCTTTGAAGTGCCGCATGACAGTTCGGACAATGTAGGTTATATGATTGAGTTTGATAATCAGAGATTTACAATTGCTACCGATGTCGGGTTCATTACCGATACCGTCTCGCGTTATTTATGTATGGCCAATCACCTGGTGCTCGAAGCCAATTATGACTATGAAATGCTGATGTTTGGCAATTATCCTCCGTTCCTGAAAGAGCGTGTGTCAAGCCCGACAGGTCATTTGAGCAATCAGGATGCAGCCGAATTTCTGGCAACTCATTTCATGCCGACTTGGAAAAATATATGGCTCTGCCACTTGAGCCGCGAAAACAACCATCCCGAACTTGTTTACAAAACCGTAGATTTCAGACTGCAACGCGAAGGCATCCGCATTGGCAAAGACTTCAACCTGAACGTGTTGAAGCGGATGACGCCTTCGGAACTGTTCGTGCTGGAATAAAGCATTGAGCGAAAACGATTACTAATTAAACACATATAAAACAATGAATGTAAATAGATTTAAAGGAGAATGGCCGAAAATCGGCATTCGGCCGGTGATAGACGGCCGCATGGGCGGTGTGCGCGAATCACTTGAAAACCAGACCATGAACATGGCCAACAGTGTAGTAACCCTGATAACTTCCACGTTGAAATATCCTGACGGGACGCCTGTGCAGTGCGTGATAGCCGATTCAACCATCGGACGCGTGCCGGAAAGCGCGGCTTGTGCCGATAAGTTCAGGCGTGAAGGGGTGGATATAACGATAACCGTCACTCCCTGTTGGTGTTACGGCAGTGAAACGATGGATATGAATCCGCATACGGTCAAGGCTGTATGGGGCTTTAACGGCACGGAACGTCCAGGCGCCGTATACCTTGCCGCCGTGCTTGCCGCCCATGCGCAAAAGGGATTGCCTGCTTTTGGCATCTACGGGCATGAGGTTCAGGACGCCGATACGACGCAAATTCCTGAGGATGTGAAAGATAAACTATTGAGATTTGCACGTGCATCGCTGGCTGTCGCCATGATGCGCGGGAAATCCTACCTCTCGATCGGCGCCGTCTGTATGGGCATAGCCGGGTCTATTGTCAATGCCGATTTCTTTGAAGAATTTCTGGGGATGCGTTGCGAAGGGATTGATGAAGTGGAGATTATCCGCCGTATGGAAAAAGGTATTTATGACCGGGATGAATTTAACAGGGCGCTTGCCTGGGCAAAAGAGAATTGCCAGCAAGGCGAGGACAATATCAACCCTGCACACTTAGTCAAAAGTCAGGCCGAATTTGATGCCGACTGGGAGTTTAGCGTCAAGATGACGCTGATTGTCCGCGACTTGATGGTTGGGAATCCGCGTCTGAAAGACCTGGACTTCGGAGAAGAGGCATTGGGGCATAACGCCATTGCGGCAGGATTTCAGGGTCAACGTCAATGGACTGATTTCTACCCGAATGGCGATTTTACTGAGTCTATCCTCAACTCGTCGTTCGACTGGAACGGGATACGCCAGGCGTACATTCTGGCTACAGAAAATGACTCGTTGAATGGAGCCGCCATGTTATTCGGTCATTTACTGACAGGTACGGCGCAGATTTTTGCCGACGTGCGGACTTATTGGAGTCCCGAAGCCGTGTTGCGCGTCACGGGAAAAGCTTTGACGGGGAAGGCGGCCAATGGGATTATCCATCTGATTAATTCGGGTGCCGCTACGCTGGATGGCTCCGGTCAACAGTCTGATGCAGAGGGAAATCCTGCCATGAAGCCGTTCTGGGAGGTGAGCGAAAAGGAGGCTCAGGCCTGTTTGGATGCAACGACCTGGGTACCGGCAAATAGAGGCTATTTTCGCGGTGGCGGGTTCTCCTCCAAATTCCTTTCAAAGGGAGGCATGCCATGTACGATGTTGCGTCTGAATTTGGTCAAGGGGATAGGCCCTGTCCTGCAATTAGCCGAAGGATGGACGGTAGACATCGACCCCGAAGCGCATAAGATATTGGATGACAGGACAGACAAGGGCTGGCCGACGACATGGTTTGCGCCGCGGATGACAAGTAGTGATGCCTTCAAGGACGTATATTCCGTGATGAATAACTGGGGTGCCAATCACGGTGCCATCAGCTTCGGACATATTGGTGCTGACCTGATTACGCTGGCTTCGATGCTGCGCATACCCGTCTGCATGCACAATGTGGAAGAAAAGGATATTTTCCGCCCTGCCGTATGGAATGCGTTCGGAATGGACAAGGAAGGCGCTGACTACCGCGCTTGCCGGGCCTACGGGGCGTTGTATAAGTAAACATTAAAGTAGAGACGCGGCACGCACGCAGCGTCTCTACTTTATTTTAATTAAAAAATAATGTCTTATACTGTTGATTTTAAGAATGTAACCACGGCGGGATTGGAATCCTCTCCCGTGGCGGCGGCGCTTGCCGGATTGCGGGCCAATGAAGCCCGCTATTATATAAACAAATGCAATCTTGCATTTACGACCGTTCCGGCTGATGAAAGCAGGGAAACGATTGATTATGTGAACCGTATCTTGAAGGAAGAACGCGGAATTGAATTTGCGGCCAAACCGTTGGAAACGTCGCAGTTTGAGTTGGATGGCGCCAAAATTACCTATGTTTTCTATGAAGACGGTCTCGCACTCAACGTGATGTATTCGATTGACGGATCGGAGAAAAGCGCCGTAGGATTGAAACTTTCCGACGGAATGGAGGTGCCGAAAGAACTGGAAGGCAAGTTCAAGTTTGCCCGGATGAAGTCCAAACTCGCCGGAACTATCAGAGGCTCGTTTTTTATCGTTAAAGGTCGATATTAGCGCTTATTCATCTTCACTGCGAGCTTCACTTCTCCGTCATTTCGAGCCTGCGTCCTCTTTCTCCGTCATTGTGAGCTTGCGAAGCAATCCGGAAAGATTTTTCCCTTTCACCTTGTTGTCACTCCCAATCGCTTCGCATCCTTGGGTGTTATTCATATTCATCTCCTTGCGGAGTTTTCGATCCCGAAGGGATTGTATATTTATAGAATGTTTGTTTATGGATTAGTGCGACCCCGATGGGGTCGAATTTCATGTGTTGCTGCATTTGTTTATAAATATATGACCGCCCCGCGGTCTATTATGTAATTTTTTTAATAAAAAGTTTTGCCGGTTTCAAAAAAGGTTGTATCTTTGCACTCAACATACTCACCCCGCTTCCCGTCAGAACAGCGCGCTCAGGGTGAGTGTTTTTTTCTATATGGTGAAGACTAAATTATTTTATTCCAAAACATTTCTGTCCCATGATGCGCAAATCACGTTGCTGAAATCTCGTGGAATGACATTTGCCGATGAAACCAAGGCATTGCATTTGCTTGAGAATATCGGTTATTACAGGCTTAGCGGCTACTGGTATCCATTGCTGGCAGATAAACAAAATCATATTTTCAGACCTGATGCCGACTTTGAAACAGGGTTTAATCTCTACAAATTTGACCGTGAACTGCGAAAACTGATTATCTCCGAACTGGAAAAGATAGAAATTGCCGTACGTTCCAAAATGGCGTATGTTTTATCAACCGAACAAAATATTTTCTGGATAGAGGACGCAACGTTGTTTGCCAACCGGTCTCTACATCAATCAACGCTTTCCAAGATAGAAGACGAACTCAATCGCAGCGATGAAGAATTTATTGTTTCTTTTAAATCCAAATACGCCAATCGTTTTCCACCGTCTTTTATTTTGCTGGAAATTGCTTCATTCGGAGTGCTGTCACGCCTGTATAGTAATTTAAAGCCGGGAAAGCCCAGGAAGGATATTGCCAAAATGTTCGGATTGCCTGATAAAGTCTTTGCATCGTGGCTGCATAGTCTGGTCTATATCCGCAATGTATGTGCCCATCATGCCCGGATATGGAACCGCCCGATGAGTATTCAACCGTTATTCCCCCGGAATCCGTCAAACACATGGATTACTGACAGGCAAGCGGGTATCAACAAGATATATTACGCTCTGTCCATGATGCTGTATCTTCTCAACACCGTCAATCCGAAACATACATTCAGACAAAAACTTGAAAGTCTTTTCATGAAATATCCCAATGTGGACAGAAAAGCGATGGGATTTCCACAAAACTGGCAAACGGAGATGCTTTGGAAATAACATAAACTAATATTTCAAAGAACTTTTTCACCTCACCCCCCGACCCCCTCTCCAAAGGGCGAGGGGGGGGATTTGCATCCTGTAGGGGTTGTGTCATTGGTAAAAATATAGACATTATTCCGTACTGGAAAAAAAATCGCAAAATTCTGCGATTTTTTTTTGTGTATTCATTTTATTGCTTAACTTTGCAGCGCAAAGCACTTTTAAATATGGATAACAAAGAAGTTTTAAGTACGTTGAGTGATATTCGGAATATGATGGAGAAATCGTCCAGGATTCTGAGTCTGAGTGGAATGTCTGCTGTTGTAGTGGGCGTTTTTGCCGGTTTGGCAGCCGTTGTGGCGCATGTTATATTGGGCGGCGGGAGTCTTGCGGCATGGTTGCCCCGGTTTGATTATTGCCCGGTTTGCAAGGTGCAGATGCTTGTTCTCCTTGCCGGTTTCCTGATTCTCGTGTGCATGGCCACGGCTTATCTTTTTGCCCGCAGGAAGGCGAAGCGTAAAAATCAGCGATTTGCGTTCGACCTGACAGCCAGGCGGTTGCTTTGGAACTTTTTCATGCCGCTGGCTGCCGGAGGCGTGCTGTGCGTGTCATTTTTATGGCAGCAGCAGTATGATTTGTTGTCGGCCATCATGCTGATATTCTATGGTTTAGCATTGATCAATCTGTCGAATTACACGTATTCCAATACCCGCTATTTAGGTTATGCTCAATTACTTTTGGGGTTGGCAGACAGTTTCGTGCCGGGACATTCCCTGTTGTTCTGGACGGCAGGCTTCGGATTGTTTCATATCGTCTACGGCATCTATTTTTACCTGAAATTCGACAGGCAAAACACTATGAATGAACGATGAAATACAATCTCGAAAGCATTAACAAGGCATTTGAAAACAGGGCGCGGCTTGGCATCATGTCTGTCCTGATGGTGAACGAGTCTGTTGACTTCGTGAGTATGAAGTCGTTACTTGATTTGACCGATGGCAATCTGGCAAGTCATACGCGCAGCTTGGAAGAATATGAATATATCCGAAGCGTCAAAAAATTCGTCGGACGAAAGCCCAATACCACCTATTCAATCACGGAAAAAGGTAGGGAGGCTTTTGCCAGTCATATCAATGCGTTGGAAGAATTACTTAAAAATCAATTAAATACAAACTAATATAACAATTTTTCAAATATTCACATTGTGCAAAAAAGCACTTAAATAAAATTTTAAATAATGGATACACAATCGTTTAATGCAAATGAAGAGCAGGGAATCCGAAACGAGCCTGCAAAAATGAATGCGAATGCAGAAGAAGGTGCCGGCATTCGGCCCGGAACAGCAAACGGAAACAAACCGGATAACCCGTCAAATTATTCGGCCCCGGCAAGCGGTAACTTTCCGCCTCGCCCGTCAAACAATGACCGGCCTGATTTTTTTTCACGTAATCAATTAGCTATCAAAGCTATTCTGATAGGCATGCTGACATTGTTGCTGATGATTCCAATGCTCCTGATCAACGAATTAATCAAGGAACGCGAGCAGACGGCCAATATGGCCACATCGGAAGTGAATCAGAAATGGAGTGGTTCACAGGTGATTAACGGTCCGATGCTGACCTTTCCCGTCTATGAGTTAGTTAAAAACATGGAAGGCAAGACTGAAAAAGCAATTTCAGCGATGCAAATTTTTCCTGAGGAGCTGAATATCAGGAGCGAAATAGAAACGCAGGACTTGAAGCGCGGTTTATACGAAATCGTGGTCTATAACAGCACGATCGAGATTTCCGGCAGCTTCGTGTTGCCTGACGAGCTGAAAAATCTCTCTGACGAGGCCTTGAAGGACATTTTTTTTCAGGATGCGATGTTGAATATCGGCATTTCGGATCTGCGGGGCATCAGCGAGCAGGTGGAGGTGAAATGGGGAGATACGCAGATTTCGCTCGATCCCGGCATCAAGCAAGCCAAGTTGATTGAATCCGGCATTTCTGCGCCGGTCGATATACAGGCTTTGTTAAATGCTGAAACTGTGGCGTTTTCGATGACAATCAAACTAAAAGGATCGTCGGCATTGTATTTTGTGCCGCTGGGCAAAACGACGGTCGTCGAAATGCATTCAAATGCTACAACACCCAGTTTTACAGGCTCTTTCCTGCCTGTCGACCGCAATGTGACCGACACGGGTTTTACGGCTGACTGGAAGGTGATGCACTTGAATCGCAATTATCCTCAGGTGATTACGGGAGATCGGTGGCAATATGATGTCGGAAATTCCGCATTCGGCGTGTCGATGTTAATGCCGGTGCAGCATTATCAAAAGTCCATGCGTTCAGTCAAATACGCCATTTTAATAATCTTGTTGACGTTTGTTGTCAGCTTTTTTGTGGAGATTTCGCAGAAAAAAAGTATCCATCCATTTCAGTATCTGTTGATTGGAGCGGCGCTCTGTCTATTCTATTCGTTGCTGAT
>JAITMM010000227.1 GCA_031277335.1 Tannerella sp.
TCGGACAAGTACCTGAAATCGGGACGTTCCTGCATGATTTTCAGCAGGTCTGCCTCGTTGATGACTTCCTTGCGCGCCGTATTGATCAGCACAGCTCCTTTCGGCATTCTGGAGAGCAGGGCATGGTTGATTGAATTTTTCGTCTCTGCCGTTGCCGGTATGTGAAGCGAGATAAACTGGCATGTATCATAGAGTGCTTCCACCGACTGAAGCGCTTTCACGCCTTCCTTTTCGATGGCGGCCGGTTGCAAAAACGGGTCATACGCATAGATATCCATACCGAATCCTCGGGCGATACGGGCTACGTTGCGACCTACATTGCCGTAGGCATGTATGCCTAACTTCTTTCCCATCAGCTCCGTACCGGATGTTCCGTTAAATTGGTTGCGGACGCCGTAGACCATCATCGCAAGTGCAAGCTCGGCTACGGCATTGGCATTTTGTCCGGGCGTATTCATCGCGCATACGCCGTGAGCCGTAGCGGCCGACAGGTCTATGTTGTCGTACCCGGCGCCGGCGCGTACCACTATTTTCAACTGTTTGGCTGCATCAAATACTTCATTATCAATAATATCACTACGAATGATGATCGCATCTGCATCTTTTACAGCCTCCAGTAACTGACTTTTAGCCGTATATTTCTCCAACAAGGCCAACTCAAAACCGGCTTCATCTACCACTTTGCGAATTCCATTTACGGCGACTGCCGCAAATGGTTTATCTGTTGCTACTAAAACTTTCATATATATCGTTTTATTGTAAAATCTTGAACTTTGAACCTTGAACTCTTTCAATGACTTTTCTCAAATGCCTGCATCGTTTCGACGAGCGCCTGCACGCTTTCAATGGGCAGTGCGTTGTACGTAGAAGCCCTGAAGCCACCTACGGAGCGATGTCCCTTGATCCCGACTATCCCGGCCTTTGATGCAAATGAAGCAAATTCGTCTTCCAAGGCGGCGTATTCCTCTTTCATCACGAAGCAGATATTCATCAGCGAACGGTCTTCTGCGGCTGCTGTCCCGACAAACAGCTTGTTACGGTCGATTTCGTCGTAGAGTACGGCTGCTTTTTCCTCGTTTTTTTGTTGCATCACCTTGATGCCTCCCAACTCCTTGTACCATTTGAGCGTCTGCAATGCGGCGAAGATAGGCACGACGGGCGGAGTGTTATACATTGATTCATTATCAACATGAATCTTGTAGTCCAGCATTGAAGGAATCTTCCTATCCATTTTTCCCAGCGCATCTTTACGGATAATGACGATTGTCACACCTGCAGGAGCCAGGTTTTTCTGCGCACCGGCATAGATCACGTCGTATTTAGAGACGTCTACCGGACGCGAAAAGATATCGGACGACATATCTGCCGCCAGAGGAATAGCTACTTCAGGGATGTGATGCATCTGAGTTCCGAAGATTGTATTGTTGGTCGTGATATGGAAATACTCCGAATCACTTGCAATAGTATAATTCTTAGGAATATAGCTGTAATTCTTGTCTTTTGACGAGGCTACTACTTCAACCTCGCCGAAAATTTTAGCTTCTTTGATCGCTTTTGAAGCCCAAGTGCCGGTATCAAGATACGATGCCTTCTTGTTGAGCAGGTTATAAGGCACCATACAGAACTGCAAACTTGCGCCTCCGCCAAGGAAAATGACATCGTGCGTGTCAGGCACCTCTAATAACTCTTTGACTAAATTGCGAGCTTCGTCACTTACTGCAATAAACTCTTTCCCTCTGTGGGATACTTCCATCAACGATAAACCCGTGTTAGCGAAGTTAATAATCGCTTCGGCAGTACGTTCAATCGTGTACTGGCTAAGAATGGAAGGACCGGCAAAAAAATTATGCTTCTTCATTTTTGTGAAATTTGATATAATTAAAACAGGTTGCAAAATTACTTTTTTTTCTTGAAATATGATTGGATATTGAAATGTTTTCTTCTTTGAAAATGTAATTTTTTTTTATCAGTAGGAAACGTAAAACAAAAAAAAAGCCCCATTTCACAATGAGGCGTTTTGCACTATGAAAACACAAATTATTCTTTTCGGTGCAAAGATAAGGTTTTTTTTGAAGAGGGAAAAATCCCATAAAAATTTTTAAAAGTTTAACATTATTCAATTTTATTTCATACTTTAGTCGCCGAAATGAATCAAAATGAGAAAATAAATTTACGTTGGATTAGTATATCCTTAATAATTAAGGTATAAGAAAATATAATATGAAGAAAGTAGTTACATTTGGAGAGATAATGTTGCGTCTGGCGCCACCCGGATTTCAGCGTTTCATTCAATCGGTAAACCTGAATGCGACGTTTGGAGGAGGCGAGGCAAACGTGGCGATTTCGCTGGCTAACTTCGGCATTCCGTCGGAATATGTCACTCGCCTGCCTGACAACGACATAGCCGAATGGTGTATCTCGGAATTGCGTAAATATAACGTCAGTACTGAGAAAATCGTTCGCGGAGGTGATCGTATGGGTATCTATTTCCTTGAGACAGGCGCTGTTGCGCGACCGTCGAAAGTAATTTACGACCGCGCTCATTCAGCTATTGCCGAGGTACAAAAAGGGATGATTTCATGGGATGAGGTGTTCGCCGATGCGCAATGGTTTCACTGGACCGGAATCACGCCGGCCATTTCGCAAGGTGCCGCCGATGTGTGCCTCGAAGCGGTCGAGGCTGCCAATCGCTTGGGAATCACCGTTTCAACAGATTTGAACTACCGTAAGAATTTGTGGAAATACGGCAAAAAAGCATCCGAAATCATGCCTGCGTTAGTCGAGAAATGCGACGTGATACTTGGAAATGAGGAAGATGCTGAGAAGGTGTTCGGTATCAAACCGGAGGGTTTCAGCGCGGCGCATACGGCCGGCGATATCAATGCGGCTGATTTTGAGTCGGTTTGCGTCCAACTGAAGCAGCGTTTCCCGAAAGCGCGGCAGGTGATTATCACCTTGCGCGGCTCTATCAATGCTAATCATAATACGTGGGGTGGAGTGCTTCATGCGGATAAGCTCTATCAATCAGCTACTTACGATATTACCCATATTGTTGACCGCGTTGGCGGAGGAGATTCGTTTATGGGCGGGCTGATTTACGGGCTGATTACTTATCCGGCTGATCCTCAGAAGGCTTTGGATTTTGCCGTTGCTGCCTCGGCGTTGAAGCATACTATTATTGGAGACTTTAACTTGGTCAGTGTGAGCGAAGTAGAGAATCTTCTAAAAGGAGATGGGTCGGGGAGGGTACAGAGGTAAAACAATGAATAATGAACAATTTACAATGAATAATGAATAATGAACAATGAATAATGAACAATTTACAATGAACAATATATATAATGTATGATGAATAATAAGATGACAAATTGGAGATGGGCGATTTGCGGGTTGCTGTTTGTCTCAATCACAATTAATTACCTTGACAGGCAGGTTTTGTCGCTGACTTGGGAGGAGTTTATCAAACCCGAATTTCACTGGAACGATTCCATCTATGGGGTTATCACAGGTTTTTTCTCGCTGGCCTATGCCATCAGCTTGCTTTTTGCAGGGCGGTTTATAGACTGGATCGGGACGAAGAAGGGATTCCTCTGGGCGATCGGCGTATGGTCGGCAGGCGCCTGTCTGCATGCGCTATGCGGCATGTTTACAGAGCATTGGGTGGGTTTACATTCAGTGACTGAGTTGGTGCAGGCCACGGGTGATGTCGCCGTTGTCATTTCGACGGTCAGCATGTGGAGTTTCCTGGTA
>JAITMM010000230.1 GCA_031277335.1 Tannerella sp.
AAACAAATGGCATATCGAAACCCTACCTGCTTTTCGTAAGTTTTCAGAAATTTTTCCTGTAAATAGTTTTTTGCTTCTTCTAATGTTTCAAATGGAAACCAAGGAAGATATTCATTTACAGCCTTATCGCTCATAATATCAAAAAATGCTTTTACATCATTTTCAGTAAATCTGCGCAAAATCAAACGTTCTGTCCTAATTTCCGGTGTATTGCTCATACTTTTACATTTTTGCAATTTCATATTTCATCGCTCGCTGTTTTGTCCATTATGGCATCGGGTTTCACTTCATGTTCGATTTATCATTCAATTTCTGATAACAGCACATTGTTCAGACTACGCTTTTTTTGTCGGGACACTCAACCTTATTGCACTCCACTGTCAGGTTGCACTTCTTTATATTTCAAATAAACCCAAAGGTCGCCACTGTTTTTATCAACTATTGCTAACCAGTGGGTTCGTTTACCTTTCCCTGTATTATGACCTGATTTATAATAATATCCCTGAATATTTTCAGGCGTGATTTTAGGGATTTTTGGAAATTTTCCAAACACAGATAAATCCATATCAGCATCATAAACAGGTTTAAAAGAGTTTCTATCTACATATCTAACCATATCAACTGTGTCTGTACGAATTTTGAAATAGTTCGTTTTCGAGTTACCATCATCCTTATCTTTTATACAAATATTACTTCCCGGCTCTGTTGCAGGTATATCAAAATGGGCGCGAAGTTCAATATTATCAATATTACACCAAGTACAACTATTACTATTTCCGATAAGTTTAACGCAACCTACACATCCACCAAAACCAAGAACTCCGACTCCGATTATTGAAATCATAATCCGCATCATTATTTTTAGAAACTCTTTCATTTTAATACCCCTAATTCGTGCCGAATGCAACTTTTAAGTTATGAATCTTCCTTTATAATGTTTAACGTTCAATTAATAATCTTATTGTCCACTTCACTTCCGCCGCATTGCTTATGGCGAAGCGGCGACTTACACTACCTTTCACGCTGGGCACTAATTTTCATTTACCCACAAAACTTTCTGCGGGGTTATTGCCGCCGTTGCGCAAAACCGCAAGTTGAACAGCAGTGGCTTGCTCTGTCCTCTTCCTCTTCTTATCCAATTCAGTCATAATTGCAACATTCTCTTTACCACAAACCTTTTAATCCATTGTCTCTATATTCTGCCATTTTTTCATCTTTACTTACCAAAACATAGTCATTGGCAATGCACTGGCAAATGATCATTCTATCGAAAGTGTCTTTGTGATTTTTCTTTTGCGGTAATTTTAAAAAGCCAAACACTTCCAAAGGTTTCAAAGGCATAAGATAAAATCCTAATTGTTTGCAGTACATCAGAATATCCTCTACCGCAAAATTTAATTCTAATTTTCCGATACTTTGTTTGAGTACTATTTCCCAAAGCGAGATAGCGCTGACAAATACTTCGTTATTCATGTCGTTTATTTGTTCGGCAATCTGTGGCGACAATTTATCACTGTCGCCTATTGCCCATAACAAAACGTGGGTGTCTAACATTAACTTTTTCATTGCAATCCAAGTAATTCTTCGGTTGTCATTTCAAAATCGTCTTTGAACACTATTTTTGCTTTTCCGTCCAAAAGACCCAATTGACGTTTTTTCGGAATTTCCTGCGGATAAACTGTCGAGGTAAACTGTTGCAGAAATAAGCGAATATTATTTATCACTGTTTCGTCTTCCATACACAAAATTTCACGCGCTATACTTGCCTTTTGAGCTTCTAATGCTATCGTATTCATATCTTTTTTATTAAATCATCACTCTTTTTTTCTGAAATGCAAAAGTACATAAAATTTTTGAATTGTGTTTATGTCTCTTGTCAATTATTTAGTTTTCGGAATTTCGTCGGTTCCGGTTTCGCATTGCGCTTTCGCTATTGCTGAAAACGGGGTGGCGCCAAACCGCCCGTTGTGCGTTCGGCGTTCATTTTCGTTTTGCTATTTTTTCTAATGTCATTATTGTCGGCTCAATATCTCCTCCATCGGGGTGGAAAACCCATAATGAATTTTTGTCTCGATTGTCTAAAAATAAAATTGCTTCATTTTCGTACCCAACTGTCAAACAATTGGAAAGTTCAGAGAGAGAAAATGCTTCTGTCATTTCTTCGCCGAAAATTTCTTCCAACGATTTTGCATAGCCTTTCAATTCCGAAATTCTCAAACAGGAATTTTCGTCAATCTTTACTCATTTCATGTGGCTCAAATTCCTGTCCGCAATCCCAAGAATAGGGGCATTTTAATTTTTCCATATTTATTCACTTTTAAAATTCATTTTCTATTTCTTCGATTCGGGGTCTCGCAACGCTGTCCCACGTTGATGTCTAACTCATAAATATGCGCACCCCATCAATCATAAATGTTCGTTTTGACATCGCTAAAATGTTATTTTCAAATCGTTTATACTCATCTAACCTATTGCATATTTTGTATATTCGTTTAGAGCCTGCCAAATGATCAACAAAACTTGCCGCAATGGGTTTAGACTGCAAATGTACATAATCTTTTTGTTTCTACATCTTTCTGATAGTTTTTTTCTCGCGATGGCTTAGTCTTGCATTTTCATTTACTTATACCTCCAAAATATACCCTATTTTTCCCGTTCACACGGTATAAAAGTGCAGTTTTTACAAAAAACACGAAAAACTGTATTTGAGTACAATAGATTTTCGTACCTTTGTGCCAAATTTTAACAAATAACAGAGGTGAGTGGGGGGCGTTTCAAACATGAAACATTGAACCTAACTCCCTCAATCAGAAACGATCATCTATGTATAGAACAAATACTTGCGGTGAATTGCGCCTTGCCGATGCAGGGCAAAACGTGACATTGGCCGGATGGGTGCAGAAAGTCCGGAAAATGGGTGGGATGACCTTTGTGGACATTCGTGACAGATACGGGATTACGCAGTTGGTTTTCAACGAGGAAACCGATGCTTCGCTCTGCGAACAGGCCAACAGATTGGGGCGCGAATTTGTGATTCAGGTTACGGGCGCCGTCAAGGAACGCACGAGCAAGAACGCAAATATGCCGACAGGCGATATCGAAATTACGGTATCGGGATTCAAGGTCTTAAATCCCTCTATCACACCGCCTTTCACAATTGAGGACGAGACGGATGGAGGCGACGATCTGCGGATGAAATACCGCTACCTCGACCTGCGTCGACGGACGGTACGTGCCAACCTGGAATTGCGTCACCGCATGGCCATGGAGGTGCGCCGTTACTTGAGCGACCTGCAGTTTCTGGAGGTCGAAACGCCCGTGCTTGTCAATTCCACCCCCGAAGGAGCGCGCGATTTCGTGGTGCCCTCGCGGATGAACCCCGGCATGTTCTATGCGCTGCCGCAATCGCCGCAGACGCTGAAACAGTTGCTGATGGTCTCCGGCTTCGACCGTTATTTCCAGATTGTCAAATGCTTCCGCGACGAAGACCTGCGCGCCGACCGCCAACCCGAATTTACGCAAATAGACTGCGAGATGAGCTTCGTAGAGCAAAACGACGTCCTGACCACGTTTGAAGGCATGATAAAGCATCTGTTCCGGTCGGTGCCCGGCATCGAAATGAGCGATGCGTTTCCGAGAATGACGTATGCCGACGCAATGAAATTTTACGGTTCGGATAAACCGGATCTGCGTTTCGGTATGCAATTTGTTGAATTAAAGGAATTAATGGAAGGTCACGGATTCTCCGTCTTTGACGATGCAGCCTATATCGGAGGGATTTGCGCTTCGGGTGCAGCACAGTATACGCGCAAGCAAATTGATGAACTGACCGACTTTGTGCGCCGCCCGCAAATCGGTGCCAAAGGGCTGGTCTATGCGCGGATAGAAGCGGACGGAAGCGTCAAGTCGAGCGTCGACAAGTTTTATCCGCAGGAAGTATTGCAGTCGTTGAAAGCTGCTTTTCAGGCGAATCCGGGAGACTTGATCCTGATCCTGTCCGGCGACGACCCTGACAGGACGCGCAAGCAACTGAGTGAGTTGCGCCTCGAAATGGGCAACCGGTTGGGTCTGCGCGATAAGAATCGGTTTGTATGTCTGTGGGTTGTAGATTTCCCGCTGCTCGAATGGGACGACGAGACGCAACGCTTTTACGCCATGCATCACCCCTTTACGTCGCCCAAGCCGGAAGATATCGGTTTGCTGGACAGCAATCCCGGTACCGTCAGGGCAAATGCTTATGACATGGTTATCAACGGAGTAGAAGTAGGCGGCGGCTCCATCCGTATCCACGACAGTGTGCTACAGCAAAAAATGTTCAACATATTGGGCTTCACCGAAGAAAGGGCGCAGGAGCAGTTCGGTTTTCTGATGAACGCTTTCCGCTACGGTGCACCTCCGCATGGCGGAATTGCCTATGGCTTAGACCGTTTAGTATCGCTGTTTGCCGGATTGGACTCCATTCGCGACTGCATCGCTTTCCCCAAAAACAACGCCGGACGAGACGTGATGCTCGACGCACCGGCTGCGCTGGAGGCTGAGCAGTTGAAGGAACTAAATATCAAGGTAGTGATACAATAATGATTGACAAGAAGCATACAGGAGAAATCATTCTATACCAACCGGACAATTCTGTCAGACTTGAAGTCATGATAGTAGATGATACCGTTTGGTTGAATCGTCAACAATTGGCTCAATTATTTGACAGAGATATAAAAACAATTGGTAAACACGTCAATAATGCCTTAAAGGAAGAATTGCGGGATTTTTCAGTTGTCACAAAATTTGCGACAACTGCATCTGACGGAAACCTGTAGGATTTATAGCATCATTAGAACAATCAAAAGGAAGACAATAGTGTTTATAAACGAATTTCAGATTTATAGCAGACCATGTTAAGAATCAAGGACATCCTGAAGGAAATCGAGAAAGTGGCGCCCCCCGCCATACAGGAGGATTTTGACAATTCGGGGGTGCAGGTGGGCAATGTGAATCAGCCTGCAACGGGCGCTTTGCTTTGCCTTGATGTGACCGAAGCCATAATTGCCGAAGCCATTGAGCTTGGATTCAACTTGGTGATCGCCCATCATCCACTGTTATTCAAACCATTACGCTCGCTCACCGGCGCCGATTATATCGAACGCTGCGTGATAGAAGCCTGCAAGCACGATCTGGTCATCTACGCCGCCCATACGAATCTCGACAACGCCGTCGGCGGCATCAACTACAAACTGGCTGAGATGCTGGGACTTCAGAATGTGCGCATCCTCAGTCCGCGCAAAGGCAGTCTGCTCAAACTTGTCACGTTCGTACCGGACGAATCGGCCGATATCGTGCGGACGGCATTGTTCAACGCCGGCGCAGGCGGCATAGGCGACTATGATTCATGTAGTTACAATTCACACGGCATAGGAACATTCCGCGCATCGGAAAAATGCAATCCCTATACAGGCGAAATCGGTGAATTTCATCGGGAAAATGAAGTGCGCATCGAAACGATTCTTCCCTCGTACCTGAAAACGCCCGTCACGCGCGCATTGCTTTCCGTCCACCCCTACGAAGAGCCGGCCTACGATTTATATGCATTGGAAAACACATGGAATCAGGCAGGTAGCGGCATTGTCGGCGAACTGTTAAGCGAAGAAGACGAACTCCTCTTTCTGCAGCGCCTGAAAGACATTTTAAAGACCGAATGCATCCGCCACTCGCCGCTGACCGGCAGAAAAGTGCGCGAGATCGCCATTTGCGGCGGCAGCGGCGCCTTTATGTTGCCCGAAGCCATCGCTTACGGAGCCGACGTTTTCATCACCGGCGAAGTCAAATACAATGATTTCTACAATGTTGAGAACAAAATCCTCCTGGCCGTAGCCGGTCACTACGAAACCGAGATATGCGCAAAAGATATTTTTGCTGATATTATTTCAGAAAAATTTCCTACCTTTGCAGTCCAAATTGCGAATAATAATTCAAACCCGGTAAAATATTTATAGGAATGGCAAAAAAGAAAGAACAAGTTGTTACGTTAGAAAAGGATTATACAGTCGAGGAACGGCTCAGTTCATTGTATCAACTGCAGACGATTATGTCTGAGATAGATAGAATAAAAATTCTGCGTGGCGAGTTGCCGCTCGAAGTGCAGGATTTGGAAGACGAAATTGTGGGTCTGCAAACTCGTCTGCAAAACTATCAGACTGATATTGAAGGAAATAAAGTGGCAATTCTTACTCAAAAAAATAAAATTATCGAATCCACAGGTTTAGTTGAGCGTTATAGGTCTCAACTTGACAATGTGCGCAACAACAGAGAGTTCGATAATCTGTCTAAAGAAATTGAGTTTCAAGGGCTTGAAATCGAATTTGCAGAAAAGAAAATTCGTGAAGCCACTATTGCTATCGAATCCAAGAAATTGGAAATCAAGCAGGTAAAAGAAATATTAGATGGCAGGAAAGGTGACTTGAAGCATAAGAAACAGGAACTCAACGAAATCATTTCCGAAACAAGACAGGAAGAAGAAAAATTGCGTGAAAACGCAAAAAAATTGGAAGAAACGATAGAACCGCGTCTGTTGTCGGCCTTTAAGCGAATTCGCAAAGGAGCGCATAATGGATTAGCAATCGTTGATATTCAGCGTGATGCCTGCGGAGGATGCTTCAATAAGATTCCTCCTCAAAAACAAATGGACATCAAACTTCGGAAAAAAATTATCGTTTGCGAATATTGCGGCCGGATCATGATCGACCCGGAACTTGCCAATACGGAAATAATTTAGATTCGTAGCATAATACTTTGCTACCGAGAGACATTCCCTTTGGGATAGATTTGGATGGATTGTATCATGCTTCATCAAATCAGTACTTACATCAACAAGCATAATTTACTGCAACCGGGTGATACTGTGATTGTAGGCTTGAGTGGCGGGGCCGATTCGGTAGCGCTTCTTCATATATTGAAAAAATTGAATTATGCCTGTATTGCAGCGCATTGCAACTTTAGACTGCGAGGTGAAGAGTCAGATCAGGATGAAGCGTTTGCCCGTAGGGTGGCAGACTCTTTGCGCGTACATTATTTATATAAGGACTTCAATACGATAAATTATGCAACAGACAATCATATTTCAATCGAAATGGCAGCGCGAGAGCTGCGCTACAAGTGGTTTGAGGAGTTGCGTATAGCATTAGATGCGAAGGCAATTGCCGTAGGACATCATCGGGATGACAATGTAGAGACTGTTCTGATGAATCTGATTCGAGGTACGGGTATTCGCGGTATAAGAGGTATACGTCCTGAAAGAGACCATATTATCCGCCCGTTACTTGAGACGGGACGCCATGAAATCATAGATTGGCTCCGGCAACAAAATATTTCATATCGGGTGGACAGTACAAATCTCACCGACGAATTTATGCGAAATTACATCCGACTGCATATTCTTCCGATGCTCCAAAAAATAAATCCGGATGTCAATGAAACAATTGCCAGAACTGCCCGTAATCTTACCGAAGTGGAAGAAATATATACTGATTATATTATCAATGAGCGTAATAGGCTGATGGATAAGGATATTCGCATAGATATCGCCGGATTGAAACAATCGATTGCGCCAAGAACCGTTTTATTCGAGCTGCTCAAACCTTTTGGATTCACAAGAATTATTTCAGATGAGATATATAACTCGTTGACAGCTAACTCCGGAAAAATTTTCTTTGCACCTGTCTCCAATTATCAACTTGTCAAAGACCGTGACTTTTTGTTGCTGACTGAAAAACTACCGAAAGACAATACGATATATACTCTACAGGCCAATGACTCAATTGAATTACCGATAAGATTAATCTCAAAAACAGTATCAGTTAATTCAGATTTCAAGCTAAATAAAGACAAAACTATTGCATATTTTGACTTCAATAAACTGACTTTTCCTCTGACGTTGCGAACTTGGAGAAGAGGCGATTGGTTTATTCCATTCGGTATGAGAGGACGTAAAAAAATAAGTGATTATTTCATTGACAACAAATATGACAGGAATAAAAAAGAACAAATATGGCTAATGTGCAGCGATTCAGATATTATCTGGATCGTCGGTGAGCGAATTGATAACCGCTTCATAATCGACAAATCAACTTCAATTTCATGCATTATTAGTTTATTATGATTTTTTTTCATCCTTTTTTGGTTGTCATAAAAAAAAAATACGTATTTTTGTGCCGTCTTATTCTTAAAGACAACAAAATTGATTGATTCGATTTATCCGAAAAACAATCCATAAGAAGATTTTAAATTCATTATTAACATAAGGTAGACATGCTGTTTTTACTTCAAAATCAAGTTTATAAGAATCTTGAAGTAGTTTGTTTACCATTAAAAAACAAATATGCAAAAATATAACATTATTGAACTTAACGAAAAGCAATTATCTGAATTACAAGAAATTGCAGACATCTTGGGCTTAAAAAAGCAAAAAGTGGTCAACAAACAGGATTTGATTTACAGAATCCTTGACGAACAGGCAGTTTCGTATGCCGGACTTCAAATTGAAAGAGAAAAAGAAAAAGAAGCCCGCAAAATGGAACAAAAGAAAAGAGGTAGGAAGCCTAAAAACGAAGCGAATACAGCTCAAAACAAACAGGAGCAAAACACGCAAACCGATAACAGGCAATCTCAAAACAAGCAACAGGATAATAGTCAGGCGCAAAACAAGCAACAAGATAATCGGCAAGCTCAAAACAGACAAACAGAGAATAGACAAGCACAAATTAATCAGACAGATAACAAACAGACACAAAACAAGCAAGCTGATAACAGGCAAGGTCAAAACAAACATCAGGATAACAGGCAAGGTCAAAACAGACCTACCGATAATAGACAGCAACAAAACGTTCATGCTGATAACAAACAGTCGGAAACAAAGCCAATCCAAGGTCAACATCCTGAAAACAAACAGACTGCAAACAACGAAGTGCATAAGATCATTTCTCAAAACAGCCCAACTGAAAATAAGCAACCATTTAACAGGCCTACAGAAAGCGTGAAACCTGAAATCAGACATTTCGAAAACAAGCAGCCTCAAGCCCAGTCTATCGAAACTAAACAAAGTGAAATTAGTTCTATTGAAACTAAACAGTCTGAGAACCTGCAAGCTGCAAATAACAATGTAGAACTTGCTTCATCATCTAACGAGCCTGAAATGCAGACTCGTCGTCCGGGACGTCCCCGTAAATTTAGACCCGAAGACATCGCTGACAAACCGAAAGAAGAAACAACTGTAGCAGAAACGCCCTTGGAACAAAAAATACAGGAGACCGCCCCAATAAATCAGGAACAACCACAAATGCAGGAAAAGAGAAGGCCCGGCAGACCTCGAAAAGACAGGGAAGTAACAGCTCCCGAACAGGCACCTGTTACGACACAAACGGCCCAACCTGCCCAAATAACACAAACTGCTCAGGCAACTCAAGCATCCCAAACAACTCAAGCAGTTCAAGCACCTGTTGAGACTCCGTCCGAACCGGTAGAAAAGAAAGAAGAGCAGGCAGCGGACAAATCGGCTCAAAATGATCAGCAGTCAGATAGTAATAAGAGATTTATTTTCAGACATTCGAATAGCACCAATTCTGTGCTTGACCTGATTTTACCTACAAAACCTTCCCAACCTCGCGTTGAAAAACAAGAGAAACAGCCTGTAGCGCCAACGAAAGAGATACAACAGCACCGTCAGCCGATAGCTGTTCACAGTAAATACGTCAATCAACAACAACAACAACAAAGTATCGCCCCCTCACAAGAAAAAACTTATGACTTCGATGATATTCTGGTTGGTACAGGCGTGCTCGAAATAATTCCGGAAAGTTATGGATTCCTCCGTTCTTCCGATTATAACTATCTAAGTTCGCCGGATGACGTCTTTGTCTCTCAATCTCAAATAAAATTATTCGGATTGAAGACAGGCGACGTAGTCGAAGGCCCGATTCGTCCGCCGAAAGAAAGCGAGAAATATTTTCCGTTAGTTAAGGTAGACAGAATCAATGGTAAAACAGTGGAAGAAGTACGAGACCGCGTGTCATTCGACCATCTGACGCCACTTTTTCCGAACGAAAAATTTATGCTGACGGCGCGTCGCTCCCACAAAGTGTTCGATCAGCTTTCAGTTCGTGTAGTCGACATGTTCTCTCCTATCGGCAAAGGTCAGCGTGGATTGATAGTGGCACAGCCCAAAACAGGTAAAACCATGTTACTGAAAGATATAGCAAATGCAATCGCTGTAAATCATCCTGAAGTATATATGATTGTATTGCTAATAGACGAACGTCCGGAAGAAGTGACTGATATGGCACGAAGCGTTGATGCTGAGGTGATTGCTTCAACTTTTGACGAACCGGCCGATCGCCATGTTAAAATCGCCGACATCGTGCTCAACAAAGCAAAGCGATTGGTTGAATGTGGACACGATGTAGTGATACTGCTCGATTCCATCACACGCCTTGCCCGTGCATACAATACCGTACAGCCTGCATCAGGGAAAGTATTGTCGGGAGGAGTAGACGCCAACGCATTGCAAAAACCGAAACGTTTCTTTGGTGCTGCGCGTAACATAGAAAACGGAGGCAGCTTGACTATCCTGGCTACGGCATTGACGGAAACAGGATCGAAAATGGACGAAGTGATTTTTGAGGAATTTAAAGGTACCGGCAACATGGAGTTGCAGTTAGACCGCAAACTATCCAACAAACGGATATATCCTGCTGTCGATATTATGGCTTCGAGCACGCGACGCGACGATTTGCTGCTTGATGGAGCTACTATCAACAGGATGTGGGTTTTACGCAAGTATCTCTCTGATATGAATTCGATTGAAGCCATGGAGTTTGTCAAAAAACAAATGGAGAATACAATCGATAATATGGAGTTTCTGGCTTCAATGAACGGGTAGCAAGGAAAGGGCGATATAGTTGAGTCGCTATTTTATTTATTTATCTTACAATGGGACACGTTATTGCGGATGGCAAATTCAGCCTAACGGGTTGAGCATCCAGCAATGTATAGAAGAGAAGTTAAGTCTGCTGCAACGTCAGACTGTCAATGTCGTCGGCGCGGGTAGAACCGATGCCGGCGTCCATGCAAGGATGATGGCAGCACATTTTGACTCGGAGCAGCCCATTGACGATTTGGCCGGATTGACCGCAAAACTGAATCTCTTGCTGCCTTATGACATTGCTATCGAAAGAATTATACAAGTTAAAGAAAATGCACATGCCCGTTTTGACGCCTTGTCTCGCACGTATCAATATTATGTCTCCGACAGAAAAAGCGCGTTCAATCATGAATGGGTGTGCCGCATGCCACTACAAGGAATGGATTTTACGCAGATGAACAGAGCATGTCATATCCTGACAGAATACACTGATTTTACAAGTTTTAGCAAGCTACACACCGACGTAAAGACAAATATTTGCCTGATTGAATCGGCCGAATGGCAGCAAGAAGGGTCGATATGGATTTTTACCATCAAGGCCGACAGGTTCTTGCGAAATATGGTGCGTGCCATTGTCGGAACGCTTTTTGAAGTCGGGCGCGGAAAATGCTCGCTTGACGGATTCCGGCAAATTATTGAAGCACGAAACCGTTGCAATGCAGGCACATCCGTCTCTGCCAAAGGATTGGCCTTAGTCGACATCACGTATCCTGAAGAATTGTTCGACATTGTATAACTTGCATTTTCATTTTAAATTGTATATTTGCAGCATCATAGCGTTCTGCGTCAAAATTAAACAATTAAACCTGTGCAGAAAAAGCCTGTACTTATAAAATGTGGACAAAATAAAAACCTTATGAAAGCGATCATCATCGAAGACGAATTTCATCCGCGTGAGATGTTAGTCACGAAGCTTAGGGACAATCATCCTGATATTGAGGTTGTTGCCTCGTGCGAGAATGCGGAAACGGGACTTTTGAAAATCTTGCAGTTGCATCCCGATTTGATATTCCTTGATATTCAAATGCCTGAACACAACGGCATCTGGCTGGCCGAGCAGATTTCAGAGTTGAGTTGCGAAAGTTTTCGGTGTCCCGGCATTATTTTCACAACGGCTTACACCGATTCCGAATATCTGCTCAAAGCCTTCAAACTTGCTGCGATAGACTACCTCGTGAAACCTGTTGGCGTTGAGGCGCTTGCAAAAGCCATCGAGAAGTTTAAAAGCAAGCGTGATCCGCAAGCGTCGGCAGAAAACCTCGTGAAAGTGATGCGTGAGGAGCAACTTCTTCATTTCAAGGATTATAGCGGCATATTGATGCTTAGGGAAGAAGATATAATTTGCATCAAGGCTGACGGAAACTATTCAGTACTGACTATGCTTGACGGCAAGACGGAAGATGTATTTGAACGCATCGGCGAAATTGAGAAGCGAATGCCTGTCGGCACATTTATGCGTGCAGGCAAGAGTTTGATAATCAACAGAAAATACATCCGTAAAATCAATGTCAAGAAGTCAGCCGTCCAATTGGCCACAGACAAGGCAGCGATAGAGGTAGGTATCCCCGAAAGTGTTGTTAAAGAGCTGAAAAACAGTTTGCCGAGACTCTAAAGATCATTAAGCTTGTAGATGATGTCTGAAGCGTAATTGTCTAATTTATAGCTGATATTATCCAGTTTATCTTCCAGGTAGTCTATTTTGTACTGAAGATTTTCTATTTCGTTTGTCAGGTTGTCTATCTTGTCTTCGAGAGCCATGACTTCATTTTGTTTGTAAGTTCCTGAAATTAAAATAAATATACAGCAGACTGCTACTATTAAAATTTTCTTTTTCAGTATTTATTAATTTTTATATAATTCTATTATTTAATTGTTTACGTATTACTATGTACATCGTAATAACTGCTCCCTCTCCCCTCGGAGAGGGCGGGGGGTGAGGTGTTAATTCTTCACCCTCACCCTGTTCCATTCCAAATACATCTTGAATGCTTCGTTTCGCTGAAACTGGCGGGCGGAATATTTGGTGTTGAAGCATCTTAATTTTTGACCTTCAACGCTTTCCGTTTCGACCATTTCAAGTGTTAGCTCTTTGCGCCGCGTGTCTTTATGCACGATGGCGGTTGCTTTGGCTCCGGTATTGACTACCGTCCGGTCAGATCTGACAAGCGGAGCCGCCACCGTTAAGGAGACGCGTGCGCCCTGGATAGCCGTTTCGTAGTCGAGCGGGCTGTCGAGGCGCACTTCTATTTGCGTACCGCGATTGATGACGATCTGCGATTCGACGGCTCCCGTTTCGCGTGCAGGCGTTGTCTCTGCTCTTTTTTCGGATGAAACGGCTTCCTTCTCAGTAACAGGCGTTTGCTGCTTTGCCTTTGCTGCCGCATCAGCTCTTGCCTTTGCATCGGCATCTGCTTTTGCTTTCGCATCAGCCTCTGCTTTCGCCTTCGCTTTCGCCTCTGCTTCAGCCTTTTCCTTGGCCTTGTCATCCTCCTTCTTCTCTTTTGGCGCATCCCTGACCGGAGTTTTCGTTTCCGGCGGGGTGGTGATCACTTCGGGGTCTTTCTTTTTCCCCGTAAAATCAGGAATCGGAGAGTTTTGAGACGGCATAGAACCTGTTGACGGACGTGTGTACATATCCGGCTCAACGACGGTTATATATGGCTCAATAACCGATGAATCAGGTATTTGTGCGACTTCATTTTTGTTACCCTCCGTAGCAGGTTTGTAGAAAAACAGAAACAACGCCAGCAAAATAGACCCGGTAAGAAATCCGATGCTTAACACGGTATTTCGGTCTATGGCGCGTTTTTCTACGCTATGCTCATCTGAATCAGGC
>JAITMM010000271.1 GCA_031277335.1 Tannerella sp.
TGGCGCATCCCAATGGCGGCGTAAAAGAACAGACCGCCGGATTATATGCACAACGCCTCGCAGAAGCAGGATATATAACCATTGCTGCCGACGCAGCTTATCAAGGTGCAAGCGGCGGATAACCAAGGCATACGGATAACCCCGCATACAGGACGGAAGATATTCACGGTGCGGCAGATTTCATTACGCAATATCCGGGCGTCGATGCAAACCGTTTGGGAATTTTAGGCATCTGTGGCGGAGGCGGTTATACATTGAAAGCCGTACAAAGTGACAAACGTTTTAAAGCCGTAGCAACCCTTAGCATGTTCAATTCGGGCGAAGTGAGACGCAACGGTTTTCAAAATTCACAGCTGGCAACCATTCAGGATCGTTTGCAGAAAGCCACCGAAGCGAGGGCGCAGGCAGCCGCAGGCGGTAAAATCATTTATGCAGGCGTTGCAAGCATAACGGATGAAGAAATAGCTAAAACACCAACCGATTTATACCGTGAGGGTTATGAGTATTATTACAGAACCCACGCACATCCCAACTCAACCTTTCTGTACACCATGAGCAGCCTGCTTGATTTAATGACATGGGATGCCACTTCCAACATGGATTTAATCAATCAACCCCTGCTTATGATGGCAGGAAGCAAGGCCGATACAAAATACATGACGGATGAAGCATTCTCCAAAGCTGTGAATGCCGGAAACAAGGAACTCTTTCTGCTTGATGGAGCCACTCATATACAAACCTACTGGAAACAGGAATACGTGAATCGGATTGTTGAAAAATTAGTTGATTTCTTTGGCAGAAACTTAAATTGAGCAGTAAAACAATGCGTAAAAGTAAAACGCATTTGGGCGCAGCCGTCTGGCTCGAACCGGTAACGGACGAAGAATATAACAGATTAAAAAACAAATAAAATGAAATCAAAAACATATTTTATCCTGTCAGCAATGACCTTGGCTTTGTCTGCTTGCAGCAATACCGGTGAGCAATCCGCACAAATTGTCATTCAGGAGCAAGGCAGTTTCGCTGTCGGCGGAAGCGTAATAACCAATCCCGGCACATTCAACCCCTACACACGCACGCCCGAAGGACAGACTTTCCACGGCGACCACGCCTACATATTTTATCAGATCCCGGCAAATGCCCGCAAACTTCCTCTTGTCTTTTGGCACGGCATCGGTCAATTTTCCAAAACATGGGAAACCACTCCCGACGGACGGGAAGGATTTCAACAGATTTTCCTGCGCCGCCGATTCGGCGTATATCTCATCGACCAGCCGCGCCGGGGAAATGCAGGCCGCAGCACGGTTGCCGCCACAATAACCCCTACGCCCGATGAACAGGAATGGTTCGGTACTTTCCGTTTAGGGATATGGCCCGACTATTTTGAAGGAGTGCAATTCGACAAAAGCGAAGAGACACTCAACCAGTATTTTCGCCAGATGACACCCAACATCGGCGGTTTCGACCCGGAAGTAATCACAGACGCTACATCCGAACTTTTCAACAAAATAGGAAACGGCATACTTGTTACCCATTCGCACGCAGGCGGATTCGGCTGGTTGACAGCCATTAAAAACGAACGGGTCAAAGCAATCGCATCTTATGAACCAGGCAGTGGATTCCTGTTTCCCGAAGACGAACTTCCGCCGCCTGTCCCAAGTTCGGCAGGCGAACTGGAGGCAAAAGGAATTTCGATGTCCGACTTTATGAAACTCACCCGGATACCGATCATTATCTATTATGGCGATTTTATTCCCGAACAACTGTCTGATAATCCGGGAGCCGACGGTTGGCGGGCGCGTCTTGTCATGGCCAGATTATGGCGGGATGCTGTAAACAAACACGGCGGCGATGTCACCGTGATACATCTCCCTGAAATCGGTATCAGAGGCAATACCCATTTCCCTTTTTCCGATTTGAACAATGTGGAAATTGCCGATTTGCTTTCCGCTTGGCTGAAAGAGAAGGGATTGGATTGAAAAGACTGATTATTAATTAATTATAAAAATGATGTACAAAAGAAATGTTTTTATTGGCATGATTGCCGTGCTGGCTATGATTTCTGTGGAGTTACAAGCGCAGGACTGGCCTCAACTGTTTGGTCCTGAAAGAAATCATACTTCGTCTCAAAAAGGCTTGTTGAGAAGTTGGCCGGAATCAGGCCCCGAAGTACTGTGGTCGGTCAATGTCGGCAGAGGATATGGCGGCCCCGTTGTAAAGGACGGCAAAGTATATCTGTTGGACAGGGACGACGAAGCGGGCGATATGATACGTTGTTTTGACCTTCAGACAGGGAACGAACAATGGAAATTCAGCTACGATTCACCCGGAGAAATTCCCTTTCCAGGCTCCCGAAGCGTCCCCATTGTTGACAGCAAACATATATACTCTGTAGGGCAACATGGTGAATTATATTGCATTGACCTGCAAACCCACCGGCCGGTCTGGAATAAAAACATCTGGACAGATTTTGGCGACGCTGCGTTGCCTGTGTGGGGAATATCACAATGCCCGCTTATCTACGGCGATTTGCTGATTGTTGCTCCACAGGCGCCTCAAGCCGGAGCAGTGGCTTACAACAAGACAACAGGCGCCATCGTGTGGCAAACGCCAAACCTTACAGAGCCGCGAATGAAAGATAATTATTCAAGCCCGAAGATGGCAACTGTTCATGGAGAGGAGCATCTTGTCGTCGTATCGGCGTCGCTTAATCTTGTTCAAAACCGCGGTGCTGACCCGGTACCCGGTAAAGTGACCGGGATCAATCCCCGCACCGGAGAAATATTGTGGCAGATAACAGGATGGGAGTGCCATATTACCGTTCCAAGTGCCGTAGATGCGGGCAACAACAGACTGTTGATTACGGGAGGCTATGAACTTGGCGCCATGATGATTGAGGTAAACAAAAAACCGGACGGCACATTTGAAGCCGTTGAACTTTTCCGCACAACCGAGTTCGGCGACCAGACCAAGCCGCCACTGTTACATAACGGCTACTTCTACGCCATGTATCGCACCAACGCCAAAAACGAAGGACTTATTTGCATGGATATGGATGGAAATGTGATGTGGAAAACCGGACGCAACCCGAATTTCGACCGCGGCAGCATGATCCTCGCCGACGGCCTGCTGCTGGCAACCGATGGCATGAGCACGCTCTACCTGATAGAACCCGACCCGACAGCCTTCAAACCGGTTTCAAAAGCAACCGTTCTGCGGGAAGGAGGAGTCCCGACCGAAGGGATGTCGGTCATGGGTGGCCGTACGCAAAACTGGGCGCCTATGGCGCTTGCCGACGGTAAACTGCTTATCCGCGACCAGAACAGAATGCTTTGCGTGAAAGTGACAAAATGATTTGATTTTCTCACGTTTTCGATCACAAGTCTCACATCTTCTTCCTTTAAAATTCAAATACGCATCGTTTTTTTCAATTCGTATTTGCACGAACGGGAAATGATCGTTATATTTGCGGCCATATTGACGTTGCATGAAAGAAAAATTAACAGCAGACCAGGAGCGGCTGGCACGTTTTGCCAAAGCATTGGGACATCCGGTTCGGGTGGCTATTTTGCAGATGCTGGCCAGGCAAACATGTTGTTATCATGGAGATATGTCGGAAATATTGCCCATTGCCAAGAGTACGCTGTCGCAGCATCTGAATGAATTGAAGGATGCCGGATTGATACAGGGGACGATCACGCCGCCGACCGTCAAATATTGCATCAACAATGAGAATTGGACATTGGCAGCCAAAATGTTTCAGACATTGTTTACGGAAATAGTAAACGGAGAAAGTTGTTGAATGACAAAATTTTTTACGCATGCAATTCGTTATTTTACGAAATACGAACAATATAGGTTTTAGAAAAATGACAAAAAGGAAAGCGGCGACAGGATGCCTATCCCTTTTGAAGAAGTATACACGAGAATTTAACATTTTAATCAATAAAAACAATGAATAAAGACGAACAAATCAAGGAAATGGTAAGGCAAAAATACAGCGAAATTGCTTTGCAGGACAAGGAAACGAATGCTTCATCGTGTTGCGGTGCAGGCTGTTGCTCAACAGAAGTATATAATATTATGAGCGATGATTACACGGAACTTAACGGCTACAACCCCGACGCCGATTTGGGCCTCGGCTGCGGACTGCCCACGCAGTTTGCTAAAATTAAGAAGGGCGATACGATCATCGATTTGGGCAGCGGTGCGGGAAACGACTGTTTTGTCGCAAGAGCCGAAACAGGCGAAACGGGCAAAGTGATTGGCATCGATTTCACGCCTGCCATGATTGAAAAAGCACGCGGTAACGCCGAGAAACGCGGTTTCAACAATGTCGAGTTCCGGCAGGGCGATATCGAAAGCATGCCTGTCAGCTCCGGCGTGGCCGACGTGGTGGTGAGCAACTGCGTGTTGAATCTGGTGCCTGATAAACAGGCGGTTTTCAGTGAAATATACCGTGTGTTGAAAACGGGCGGACATTTCAGCATCTCCGACGTGGTGCTTGTGGGCGAATTGCCCGAAAAATTGCAGTCTGCCGCCGAAATGTATGCCGGTTGCGTCGCGGGAGCAAGCCGGAAAGATGATTATCTTAGTTTTATCAGACAAGCCGGTTTTTCAAATATTACGATTCAAAAGGAAAAACCCATCATCATTCCCGATGATATTTTAAAAAACTATCTGAACGAAGCAGAAAGTGAAATATACAGGACTAACTCAACAATCATCAGAAGCATAACTGTTTATGCGGAAAAATAGTATTATTGGGCGTGCCAGCAACGACTTTATTGTGCCTTAGCTTTATCTTTTGCGCCGTCCTGCACCGCCTGCATGACCCTTAACAGATTGCCGCCCCATATTTTCGCGATGCTTTCATCGTCATAACCGGCGTCGATCAGCCGCATCGTAATCTGTATCAACTCATTGGATGTACGACAACCGATGACTTCGCCGCCGCCATCAAAGTCAGAGCCGATCCCGACATGATCAATGCCCACCAAATCAACGACATGGCAAATATGGCGTATCACATCGCTCAACGAGGCCTCGCTCGATTTCTGTTTGATAAATCTCTTATAGAGACATATCTGCATTACGCCGCCCTTTTCTGCCAGCGCTTTTATTTGCCTGTCTGTTAAATTGCGGCGATGTCCCGCCAGTGCACGGACGGACGAATGCGAAGCGATGATAGGCATACTGCTATGCTGCAATACATTATCAAACGTTTTTTCAGAAGCATGAGAAATATCAATCATCATTCCCAACCTGTTCATGGCAGCTACCACCTCTTTGCCAAAGGGACTTAGCCCATTCCATTCCGGTGTGCCTGATGCCGAATCGCAAATATCATTGTTTCCGTTGTGGCACAACGTGATGTAGGTAACGCCTAACCGGCTGAATTTCTCCAAATTGTAAATATCTTTCCCAATAGCATACCCATTCTCAATCCCCATGAAAACAGCTTTTTTCCCCGCCGCTTTCAACTGCCGCACATCGTCCGGCGTACGGGCTATCCCCATAAACTGTGAACAGATCACTTCCTGCTTCATGATATCCGACAGCCTGTCAAGTGCATAATCTGTTGCTTTTTGTGATGAAATCGCATCGCGCGCGCCTTGCGGAAGATAAGCCACCATAAACACGGCATCCAAAAGACCTTCCTCCATCATCGGCAGATTGACTTTCCCTCCCTGCTTCTTGCCCAAATCAAAGCCGGTGGGGAAAAGCATGGGTGTATCCACGTGAGAATCAATGGATATAATCTTGTTGTGCAATTTTTTAGCTTTGGCAAAACGCTTTGCCCGTTCCACTGCGTAGCGGAATAATTCCATCATTTCTTCAT
>JAITMM010000034.1 GCA_031277335.1 Tannerella sp.
CCAGGATTATTAGGAAAAAAAATCGGAATGACATCCGTTTTCAGTGCCGAGGGAAAGAATCTTCCATGCACTGTTATCGAAGTAGGTCCTTGTGTAGTTACGCAGATCAAAACAGTTGAGACCGACGGTTATAAGGCGGTTCAATTAGGCTTCCAGAATAAGAAGGACAAGCATACGCCCAAGCCGGAAGCAGGTCATTTCAAGAAAGCAGGCGTGACACCCAAGCGATACTTGGCCGAGTTCAAGAATTTTGAAGACGCCTGTCAACCGGGTGATGTGTTCACCGTTGACTTTTTAGAAGGCGCAGGTTATGTTGACGTTGTAGGTACATCGAAAGGAAAAGGCTTTCAAGGAGTTGTCAAACGTCACGGATTTAGCGGAGTAGGAGAGACTACGCACGGACAGCACAACCGTCAACGTGCACCGGGAGCAATCGGAGCATGTTCGTATCCCGCTAAAGTATTTAAAGGTACAGGCATGGCCGGTCAGATGGGCAATAAACGCGTGACCGTCCAAAACTTGGAAGTAATCAAGATTATCGCCGAAAACAACATTTTGATTGTCAAAGGGTCGGTTCCGGGAGCAAAAGGTTCAATCTTATTAATTAGAAAGTAATGGAACTCAACGTATTAAATATTAAAGGAGAAGAAACCGGCAAGACGATTACGCTGAGCGATGCCGTATTCGGCATTGAGCCTAACGATCATGCCATCTATTTGGACGTCAAACAGCATTTGGCCAACAAGCGTCAAGGAACGCATAAAACCAAAGAGAGAGGCGAAGTAGCAGGCAGTACACGCAAGCTGATCCGTCAGAAAGGCGGCGGCGGGGCGCGTCGCGGCGACATCAAATCGCCTGTCATGGTAGGCGGAGGACGTGTATTCGGCCCTCAACCGCGAGACTACAGTTTCAAACTGAACAAGAAAGTGAAAGCATTGGCCCGCAAGTCGGCGCTTTCGTACAAGGCAAAGGACAACTCGATTTTGATAGTAGAGGATTTCACATTCGATACTCCCAAAACAAAAGACTTCATCTCGTTGCTGAAAGGATTAAAAATAGATAACAGGAAGATGCTGTTGGTGTTGCCTGAAAATAACAAACCTGTCTTTTTGTCGGCACGCAATCTGCCGAAGGCAAATGTGATCACAACGTCAGAGTTGAATACATTCAAAGTATTAGACGTTGCCAATCTTGTATTTACCGAAAAATCGGTTGGTATCATAGAACAATTTTTAAACGCATAAGGAGGAAATATATATGGGAATTATCATCAAACCGATTGTAACCGAGAAAATGACAGCCATTACGAATAAGACGCCTAATCGCTTTGGCTTCAGGGTTTCACCTAAAGCTACAAAGTTAGAAATTAAAAATGCGGTCGAAGAGCAATACAACGTTGTCGTTATCGGAGTAAACACAATGAAATACTCAGGCAAGATAAAAAGCCGTTTTACTCGTGCAGGCGTTATCAGCGGCCGACAAAACGCTTATAAGAAAGCAATTATAACATTGAAAGAAGGAGAAGTAATCGATTTCTTCAGTAATATATAATAATAGAATGGGAATACGCAAACTAAAGCCCACTTCACCGGGGCAAAGACACAAGATTATTGGCGCATTTGATAAAATCACTGCAAGTACGCCAGAGAAATCTCTTGTAGTCGGTAAAAAACAATCAGGCGGCCGTAATAACACCGGAAAGATGACGATGCGTTATCTTGGCGGCGGCCACAAGCAAAGATACAGATTGATCGATTTCAAGAGAAGCAAAGATGGCATTCCGGCAACAGTCAAGTCTATCGAGTACGATCCGAATCGTACATCACGCATAGCATTGTTGTATTATGCCGATGGAGAAAAGAGTTATATCGTAGCTCCAAACGGACTGGAAGTTGGCCAAACAGTGATGTCGGGTGCACAAGCAGCGCCTGAGATAGGGAATTCACTGCCGATGCAGAATATCCCCGTCGGAACGATTATCCATAACATTGAGTTGCGACCCGGCCAGGGAGCCAAGTTGGTGCGTTCGGCCGGAGCATTTGCTCAACTTACCTCTCGCGAAGGCAGTTATGTCATCATAAGAATGCCTTCAGGGGAGACCCGTAAAATATTGTCTGCCTGCAAGGCGACGATAGGCAGCGTAGGCAATTCGGACCATGCACTTGAGAAATCAGGTAAAGCAGGACGTTCAAGATGGCTGGGACGCCGCCCACGCAATCGTGGCGTAGTAATGAACCCGGTAGACCACCCGATGGGCGGAGGCGAAGGACGTGCGTCCGGAGGACACCCTCGCTCACGTACAGGACTGTATGCCAAGGGATTAAAATCAAGAGCACCGAAGAAACACTCTTCGAAGTATATTATTGAAAGAAGGAAAAAATAAACTGAATAAATAAAGTGCTATGAGTCGTTCATTAAAAAAAGGTCCGTATATCAACGTGAAATTAGAAAAGAAAGTGCTCGCCATGAATGATGCCGGCAAGAAGACCGTCATCAAGACATGGGCGCGCGCCTCGATGATTTCACCTGATTTCGTAGGACATACGATTGCCGTTCATAATGGAAATAAATTTATCCCTGTATATATAACTGAAAATATGGTAGGTCACAAGCTGGGTGAATTTTCGCCCACCCGTACGTTCCGTGGTCATGCAGGTAATAGAAAATAAAAGAAAGACAATAACAATATGGGTGCAAGAAAAAGAAGAACAGCAGAAGAACTGAAAGAGGCCAGAAAATCCCTCTATTTCGCAAAGTTGCGAAATGTCCCGACTTCGCCGCGCAAGATGCGTCTTGTAGTTGATATGATTCGCGGAATGGAAGTCTTCAGGGCGTTGGGAGTGTTGAAATTCTCCAACAAGGAAGCTGCTGCAAAAGTAGAGAAATTGCTTCGTTCGGCTATCTCCAACTGGGAACAAAAGAACGAACGCAAAGCTGAAAGCGGAGATTTATTCGTATCGCTTGCAAGCGTAGACAACTCGACTACGCTGCGACGCATGCGTCCCGCTCCACAGGGAAGAGGCTACAGGATTCGTAAACGCTCGAATCACGTGACCTTGTTTGTAGATTCACGCAATAAACCGGAAAGTCAAAATTGAAACGCAGATGGGACAAAAAGTAAATCCGATAAGTAATCGTTTAGGAATCATTCGCGGTTGGGACTCCAACTGGTACGGAGGTAATAATTATGGCGATACCTTGCTTGAAGACAGCAAGATACGCAAATATCTAAATGCCCGTCTTGCCAAGGCAAGCGTTTCGCGCATCGTGATAGAACGTACATTGAAGTTGGTGACCATCACCGTCTGCACGTCGCGTCCGGGTATTATCATCGGCAAAGCCGGTTCGGAAGTGGACAAACTGAAAGAAGAATTGAAGAAAATCACCGACAAAGAGATACAGATCAATATCTTCGAGATCAAACGTCCTGAACTTGACGCCGTGATCGTAGCAAATAATATCGCCCGTCAATTGGAAGGCAAAATCGCTTATCGCCGTGCGGTGAAGATGGCCATCGCCTCCACAATGCGCATGGGCGCAGAAGGCATCAAAGTGCAGATATCAGGCAGGCTGAATGGCGCTGAAATGGCACGTTCTGAAATGTATAAGGAAGGTCGTACGCCATTGCACACGTTCCGTGCAGATATAGACTATGCCCTGGGCGAAGCCTTGACAAAGGTGGGACTGCTCGGCATCAAGGTGTGGATATGTCGCGGCGAAATATATGGCAAGAAAGACCTTGCCCCCTCATTTACAGCTGCTAAAGACTTCGGTCGCAGAGATGACAGAGGTAGTCAGGGCGGTCAGAGAGATAGAGACAGGGATCATCGGGATCGTGACAGAGACCGTGGAGACAGAGATAGAGGCTTTAGAAAGAAAAGGACGAATCGATAAATTGTAGGGTCGAACCTATGTGTTCGCCCCTGATAATCAAAAAAAAATATAATCATGTTACAACCTAAAAAAACAAGATTTAGAAGACAGCAGAAAGGCCGTATCAAAGGCTTTGCACAACGTGGCAATCAGTTGGCATTCGGTTCGTTTGGTATAAAGTCACTCGATTACAAATGGATCACAGGTCGCCAGATAGAAGCAGCCCGTATAGCCGTGACGCGCTACATGCAGCGTCAAGGTCAGGTCTGGGTACGCATATTCCCTGATAAGCCCATAACGAGCAAGCCGGCAGACGTGCGTATGGGTAAAGGAAAAGGAAATCCGGAAGGATTCGTAGCGCCGGTATCGCCCGGTCGCATCATTTTTGAGATCGAAGGCGTACCTTTTGATATTGCCAAGGAAGCATTGCGTCTGGCAGCACAAAAACTACCGGTGACAACCAAATTCATTGTGCGCCGCGATTATGACATGCAAAATCAAACAATTTAAAAGCTATGAAAGTCAAGGAAGTAAGGGAATTAAGCACCAAAGAGATAATAGAGAGAATTGACGCAGAAGAAATGGCTTTGGAGCAGAAAAAGATCAATCATAGCATTTCTCCGCTTGATAATCCGATGCAAATCAAAGCGCAGCGTCGTACGATAGCCCGTCTGAAGACGGTGCTGCGTCAGCGATTGGAAGAAGAAGAGAATAACAATTAACATTGAGCCTGATGGAAACAAGAAATTTAAGAAAAGAAAGAATGGGCGTGGTATTCAGCAATAAGATGAATAAAACGATCACAGTTGCCGTCAAATGGAAAGAAAAACATCCTATCTACGGTAAGTTTGTCAGCAAGACGAAGAAGTATCACGTTCATGACGAGAAGAATGAATGTAACATTGGCGATACGGTGAGAATAATGGAAACACGTCCGTTGAGTAAGACGAAACGGTGGCGTGTAGTTCAAATTGTGGAAAGGGCAAAATAAGATGATACAACAAGAAACGAGATTAATCGTAGCAGATAATAGCGGAGCCAAGGAAGTGATGTGCATCCGCGTGTTGGGAGGGACCCGCAAACGTTATGCCTCTGTAGGCGACGTCATTGTAGTGGCTGTAAAAAGCGTTATCCCGTCGAGCGACGTTAAAAAAGGAGCAGTTTCGAGAGCTATTATCGTCCGTACAAAGAAAGAAATACGCCGTCAGGACGGTTCGTACATTCGCTTTGACGATAATGCTTGCGTGTTGCTGACTCCGGGAGGCGAATTAAGGGGAAGCCGTATCTTTGGCCCCGTAGCCAGAGAACTGCGTACAACGAATATGAAGATTGTATCTCTCGCGCCTGAAGTGCTTTAAATAATGAACAGTGAACAATGAATAATGAATAATTATGAGTAAGTTACATATAAAGAAAGGTGACATTGTGTATGTGAACACCGGAGAAGACAAAGGCAAAACAGGACGTGTGCTCCAAATGCTTGTCAAAGAACAGCGAGCCATCGTGGAAGGCGTCAATATGGTATCAAAACATACAAAGCCTAACGCAAAAAGTCCGCAGGGAGGAATCCTGAAAAAAGAAGCACCCGTCCATATCTCAAATTTGAATTTGCTTGACCCCAAATCAGGCAAACCCACAAGAATCGGTCGGAAAGAAGTAAACGGTAAATTAGTTCGCTATGCGAAAAGATCAAAGGAGGTGATTAAGTAATGAGTAATTTAATTAGTCTGAAAAGTGATTATAAGGAACGCATCGTTCCGGCTCTGCAAAAAGAGTTCAGTTATACATCGGTAATGCAAGTTCCTGTCCTTGAGAAGATTGTCGTCAATCAGGGAATAGGAAAGGCAACACAGGATAAGAAACTGATAGATACGGCCATCGAGGAATTGACACTTATCACCGGCCAGAAAGCAGTTGCAACACATTCCAGGAAGGATATTTCCAATTTCAAGCTGCGACGGAAAATGCCTATTGGCGTCATGGTCACATTGCGTCATCAGAAGATGTACGAGTTTCTTGAAAGACTTGTGCGTGTAGCATTGCCGCGTATACGTGACTTCAGAGGAATAGAAAGCAAGTTGGACGGAAGAGGCAATTACACACTTGGCATTCAGGAACAAATCATCTTTCCTGAAATAAATATCGACAATATTTCCAAAATATTGGGAATGAATATTACCTTTGTGACCTCGGCAAAGACTGATGAAGAAGGGTATGCGCTGCTGCGCGAGTTCGGATTGCCATTTAAGAATATTAAAAGGAACGCCTGACACATCACACGTGGAATAAAACGATTTGAAATAAATATATGGCAAAAGAATCAATGAAGGCTCGCGAAGTAAAAAGAGCCAAATTAGTGAAGAAATATGCAGCTAAACGGGCGCAACTCAAAGCCGAAGGCAACTACGACGCTTTGCAGAAGCTACCTAAAAACGCTTCGCCTGTGCGACTGCATAACCGTTGCAAATTGACCGGACGTCCCAAAGGCTATATGCGTCAGTTTGGAATATCGCGCATACAATTTCGCGAAATGGTATCTCACGGATTAATACCCGGAGTGAAGAAGGCAAGCTGGTAATTGAATTTAATTCAAAAATTCAATGATTCAATGATTCAGTTACTCAGTTATTAAATATTGTCCGGGAGGCCGGATCAATTTAAAAAATAAAATATGACAGATCCAATAGCAGATTATCTAACAAGATTGCGAAATGCAATCAAGGCGCAGCACAGAGTAGTCGACGTGCCCGCCTCGAACTTAAAAAAGGAGATCACAAAAATCCTTTTTGAAAAAGGCTACATACTTAATTTTAAGTTTGTAGACGATGATGGACCTCAGGGCACAATAAAGATAGCCTTGAAATATGACCCCGTGCATAAAGTGAACGCTATCAAGAAACTTCAACGCGTATCACGACCGGGATTAAGGAAATACGCAGGATACAGGGACATGCCCCGTGTCCTGAACGGACTTGGCATTGCCATCCTCTCGACTCCAAAAGGAGTGATGACCGACAAAGAAGCGCGCGTACAAAATGTAGGCGGCGAAGTGTTATGCTACGTTTATTAACAGAGGAGGAGAAGATATGTCAAGAATAGGAAAATTACCCATCAAAATTCCTGCAGGAGTTACGATAACGATTAAAGATGCAGTAGTTACGGTGAAAGGCCCCAAAGGAGAGCTCGTACAACCCATCAATCCAAACTTCAACCTGACCATCGAAGACGGCGTACTGACGTTGGCGCGACCAAGCGACGAACGCACTGACCGCGCACAGCACGGACTCTACCGCTCGTTGATAAACAACATGGTAATAGGCGTTTCGGAAGGATACAAAACAACATTGGAGTTGATTGGTGTCGGCTATCGTGTGACAAACACAGGCCAGATATTAGACCTTTCGCTGGGCTTCACACACAATATACTCTTTCAACTTCCAAACGAAGTGAAAGTAGAAACGAAGACAGAACGAAACAAAAGCCCGCTCATCATTCTCGAATCGGCTGACAAACAGTTGTTGGGGCAGATATGCGCAAAAATCCGTTCGTTCCGCAAACCCGAACCTTACAAAGGCAAGGGCGTCAAGTTCCAGGGCGAAGTAATCAGAAGAAAATCAGGTAAATCAGCAGCCAAGTAAGCAATGCTAAATGAAAATGAATTATGACAACAAAAGATACAAGACGAATTAGAATTAAAAGAAGTATACGCGGCAAGGTGTCAGGCACATCCGCATGTCCGCGATTGACTGTATTCAGAAGCAATAAGCAGATTTACGCTCAGGTAGTAGATGATACGACGGGCACTACATTGGCAGCAGCTTCTTCGCTGAAAATCACAGACAAAGCACCAAAGAAAGTCATAGCGGCCAAAGTAGGCACCTTGATAGCCCAAAACGCAAAAGAAGCAGGTATTCAAGCCGTTGTATTCGACAGAAACGGATACCTGTATCACGGAAGAATTAAAGAATTAGCTGATGCTGCTCGCAATGGCGGCCTAAAATTTTAAGAAAGATGGCAAAAGTATTGAATAGAGTTAAATCGACCAACGATTTAGAATTAAAAGATAGATTAGTGGCAATCAATAGAGTAACCAAGGTTACCAAAGGTGGACGTACATTCAGTTTTGCAGCCATCGTGGTTGTAGGCAACGAAGACGGCATCGTCGGATGGGGATTGGGAAAAGCGAGCGAAGTAACGACCGCCATAGCCAAAGGCGCAGAAGCAGCAAAGAAAAACCTGATTCGTATCCCAATACATAAAGGCACTATACCGCACGAACAGGAAGCCAAGTTCGGAGGAGCGGAGATTATTCTCAAACCTGCATATCACGGTACGGGAGTAAAAGCCGGAGGCGCCATGCGCGCAGTCTTGGAAAGCGTCGGGATAACTGACGTGTTGGCAAAATCTAAGGGTTCGTCGAATCCTCATAACTTAGTCAAAGCCACCATCGAAGCGCTTAGCGAATTGAGAAGCCCTGCCATGGTAGCCAAAAACAGAGGCATTTCAGTCGAAAAAGTGTTTAACGGCTAAAACAATAAGGAATGAGAAAAGAGGATTTTTCAATCTCTGAATCTCTGAATCATTGAATTTTTGAATCTTTGAATAAAAAAATTAGTTATGTCAACAATAAAAATAAAACAAACCAAGAGTAGGATCAAATGTCCCAAAGACCAGAAAAGAACGCTTGATGCGTTAGGTCTTAAAAAGATGAATCGCGTAGTGGAACATGAAAGTACGCCATCCGTCTTGGGTATGATAGAGAAAGTAAAACATTTAGTTACCGTTATTGAATAAATTGTCGGGCGAATATTTAGGACGCCTGTTATAAAAAATAAATGATATGAACTTATCAAATTTAAAACCAGCAAAAGGTTCAACCAAAACCGCCAAAAGAATAGGACGCGGTCCCGGTTCGGGGTTAGGAGGTACATCCACCAGAGGACATAAAGGAGCCAAATCGCGCTCCGGCTACTCCCGTAAAATAGGATTTGAAGGAGGGCAGATGCCCATGCAGAGACGCCTGCCCAAATTCGGCTTCAAGAATATCAACCGCGTTGAATACAAGGCCATCAACCTTATCACATTACAACAGTTGGCAGAAACTAAACAATTGTTGAAAATCGGATTGGAAGAGTTGAAAAATGCCGGTTTTATTTCAACATCTCAAAAAGTAAAAATCCTTGCTAAAGGTGTGATTACAACTAATATCGAAGTTGAAGCCCATGCCTTTTCGAAGAAAGCCGAAGAAGCGATTACTGCAGCCGGTGGAACGGTCGTTAAACTCTAAGCGATATGAGAGCAATAGAAACATTAAAAAATATATGGAAGATCGAGGACCTGCGTAAACGCATTCTCATCACCCTGCTGTTAATACTTATCTATCGCTTTGGCACAAACATCGTATTGCCGGGCGTCGACCCTAAAGTGTTGACAATTCTTGCAGAGCAGACGCGCGGCGGATTATTAGCTTTGCTTGATATGTTTTCGGGCGGCGCTTTGTCAAAAGCATCCATTTTCGCATTGGGAATCATGCCATATATCTCTGCCTCGATTGTGATGCAGCTGATGACAATCATCGTCCCATCTTTTCAGAAGTTACAACGCGAAGGTGAAAGCGGACGTAAGAAAATAAACCAATGGACACGTTATCTGACAGTTGTCATTCTTATTTTTCAAGGTATGGCCTATCTGACCAATCTAAATGTGCAGATGAGAGCAGTTGGCTCCACATTGCCGACAGATTTTTGGTTCAACCTGTCCTCCACCATTATAATGGCGGGCGGCAGTATGTTTGTGCTCTGGCTTGGAGAACGTATCACTGACAAAGGTATTGGCAACGGAATATCGTTCATCATCATGGTGGGAATCATGGCTCGATTGCCACACGCTCTGTTTCAGGAATTTATATCGCGCATGAGCGAACGGACAGGCGGATTGGTGATGTTTCTCGTTGAAAACTTAGCGTTGCTGCTGGTGTTTGCCGGTGCCATTGCACTCGTGCAAGGTACTCGCCGCGTGCCGGTGCAATATGCCAAACGAATTGTAGGAAACAAACAATACGGCGGAGCACGCCAATATATCCCATTGAAAGTGAATGCAGCCAACGTGATGCCTATTATCTTTGCACAAGCCATCATGATGGTGCCTATATCGATTGTAGGATTCTCAAACAGGGAAGTAGGTCCTTTTTGGGCTGCATTTATGGATAATTCGGGATTTTGGTATAACTTCATATTTGCGCTGATGATCATCGCATTTACGTATTTCTATACAGCCATTACCATCAATCCGACGCAAATGGCTGACGACTTGAAACGTAATAACGGCTTCATACCGGGCATAAAACCGGGCAAAGCAACTAAGAATTACTTAGACGAAATAATGAGCAGGATCACCCTACCCGGCGCCATCTTCTTGGCCATAGTAGCCATAATGCCGGCATTTGCCAGGATAGCAGGTGTCAGTCAGGAGTTTGCGCAGTTTTTCGGCGGAACATCTCTGCTGATTATGGTGGGTGTGATATTGGATACATTACAACAGATTGAAAGTCACCTCTTGATGCGTCACTATGACGGATTGTTAAAATCCGGCAGAATCAAGGGACGCTCGGGGATGATTGGGCAGGCTTATTGATGTTGTTCAAAGTTCAAAGTTCAAGGTTCAAAGTTTTAAGTTAATGATATATCTGAAGACGGATGAAGAGATTGAGTTGATGCGCGAAGCCAATCAATTAGTTGGAAAGACGCTTGGCGAATTGGCAAAAATCAGTCAACCCGGTGTCTCTACACTTCAATTAGACAAGGTAGCAGACACGTTTATTCGGGATCATGGCGCAACGCCGGCTTTTTTAGGATACAGAGGTTTTCCTAATTCGATATGTACTTCGGTCAATGAAGAAGTGGTACATGGAATACCATCTTCCAACGTTGTGTTAAAAGATGGAGACATCATCTCCGTTGATTGCGGTACGATATTAAATGGATTTGTGGGAGATTCTGCCTATACATTTTGTGTAGGAGAAGTTTCGGAAGAGACAAAACGATTGTTGCGCACAACAAAAGAGGCTCTTTATGAAGGTATTCGTCAAGCCGTTATCAATCATCGCGTAGGCGACATAAGCGACACCATCCAGACCTATTGCCAAAAGAAAGGTTTTTCTGTGGTACGCGAATTAGTCGGACATGGTTGCGGACGGACAATGCACGAAGACCCCGAAGTGCCCAACTACGGACGACGGGGCAACGGCCCTTTACTGCGAAACGGCATGACCATCTGCATAGAGCCGATGATCAACAGGGGCGCAAAAGACGTAGTGATCGAAAAAGACAAATGGACAATCAGGACAAGAGACCGTGCATGTTCGGCGCATTTTGAACATTGCATTGCCATAAGGCCGGGGGGACCCATGATATTGTCATCGTTCGATTATGTTGAAGCAATAACCGGAAAAGAAATATAAAAATGGCTAAACAGTCTGCAATAGAACAAGATGGAGTGATCATTGAAGCGCTTTCAAACGCAATGTTTCGCGTTGAACTGGAAAATGGGCATGAGATAACAGCCCATATCTCCGGTAAAATGCGTATGCACTACATTAAGATTCTGCCCGGCGACAAAGTACGGGTGGAAATGTCTCCATACGACTTGTCGAAAGGCAGGATATCGTTCAGATACAAGTAATTAAGTTGAGAATTGACAATTTAATAAAAACAAGATATGAAAGTAAGAGCATCATTGAAGAAACGGACGCCCGACTGCAAGATAGTCAGACGCAACGGGCGTTTGTATGTGATTAACAAGAAGAACCCCAAATTTAAAGTTCGTCAGGGGTGAAATCAATTGACAATTGACAATTGACAATTAAAGAGAATAATAAATAATTATCAGATTATATGGCGATAAGAATAGTTGGTGTGGATATTCCACAAGAAAAGAGAGGCGAGATTGCATTGACCTATATCTTCGGAATCGGTCGAAGCAATTCGAACTCCATTTTGAAGAAAGCAGGCATTGACAGGAATATAAAAGTCAAGGACTGGACCGATGACCAAGCCGCAAAAATCCGCGAAGTCATCGGTAATGAGTACAAGGTAGAAGGCGATCTTCGTTCAGAAGTACAACTGAATATCAAACGTTTGATGGACATAGGCTGCTATCGCGGCGTGCGTCATCGTATCGGCTTGCCTTTAAGGGGACAAAGCACCAAAAACAATGCTCGAACCCGAAAAGGCAAGAAAAAAACAGTTGCAAACAAGAAAAAAGCTACTAAAGGATAATTGATTATAAATAAATAATATGGCAAAAAAAGTTGTTGCAGCAAAGAAAAGAAAAGTGAAAGTAGAGGCATACGGTCAAGCCCATATCCATTCATCTTTCAACAATATCATCGTGGCGCTTACCAATGGCAGCGGTCAAGTGATCAGCTGGTCGTCGGCCGGCAAAATGGGTTTTCGAAGCTCGAAAAAGAATACTCCCTACGCCGCCCAGATGGCAGCACAAGACTGTGCGAAAGTGGCCTTCGATTTGGGATTGCGTAAAGTAAAGGTTTATATTAAAGGTCCCGGTAACGGACGTGAATCAGCCATCCGTACAATCCACGGAGCAGGTATCGAAGTGACTGAAATCGTTGATGTCACGCCGCTGCCGCATAATGGATGTCGTCCGCCAAAGAGAAGAAGAGTATAAGAATGATTAATATGGAGCGTAATGTTTTTTTTACGTCTCACAAAAAAAATAACATAAAATTATGGCAAGATATACAGGCCCAAAATCAAAAATAGCCCGAAAATTCGGAGAACCTATCTTCGGTCCGGACAAAGTGCTTTCACGAAAGGGCTATCCTCCCGGACAACACGGAAATAGCCGCAAGCAAAAGACATCTGAATACGGACTTCAGTTGCGGGAGAAACAAAAAGCAAAATACACGTATGGCGTGTTGGAAAAACAATTCAGCAATTTGTTCGATAAGGCAGCCCGCTCGCAGGGAATCACCGGCGAGGTACTGCTCCAATTGCTGGAAAGTCGTTTGGACAATATTGTTTTTCGTCTCGGATTGGCTCCTACGCGATCGGCTGCCCGTCAGTTAGTGCTTCACCGTCACATCATTGTCGATGGTAAGGTAGTGAATATACCTTCATATTCCGTGAAAGCATCACAATTGATCGGTATGAGAGAAAAATCAAAATCACTCGAAGTAGTGATGGATGCCCTGTCCGGTTTTAATCACAGTAAGTACCCATGGCTCGAATGGGATCAGGAATCATTGAGCGGAAAACTGCTCCATCTTCCCGAACGCTCTGATATCCCGGAAAATATAAAAGAACAACTAATAGTTGAATTATATTCTAAATAACAAAAATATGGCGATATTAGCATTTCAGAAACCCGACAATGTATTGATGTTGGAAGCGGATAACTTCTATGGAAAATTTGAGTTTCGTCCATTAGAACCCGGCTATGGCATTACGATAGGTAATGCGTTGCGTCGTATCCTTGTATCGTCGTTGGAAGGATATGCTTTTTCGACGGTGAAAATTGATAAAATCACGCATGAATTTGCGTCGATTCCGGGAGTACTTGAAGACGTCCAGAATATTATCCTGAACCTCAAACAGGTGCGCTTTAAATGTGTAGGCGAAGTGCCGGAACTCACTAAAGTGACTGTGAATGTATCAGGTACAGAGGTGTTTAAGGCAGGACATATAGCTAAACAACTGAATGGATTCGATATATTGAATCCCAATCTTGAAATATGCCATCTCACCTCCAAATCAGCTTCATTCAATATGGAACTGACTATAAATAAAGGTCGTGGATACGTCCCGGCAGAAGAACAGGTGATCCCCGTTCCCGCGCCGGACCCTGCAAAAAATGGAGAGGCTGCCAAAAACGGAGAAGCCGCCAAGGCACCGGAACCGCCAAAAACCGATGTCCAGGTAATTGCCATAGATTCGATTTATACGCCGATACGCAACGTGAAATATTCGGTCGAAAACTTCCGCGTAGAGCAAAAGACAGACTATGAGAAATTAGTTCTTGAAATCACGACCGACGGCTCCATCCACCCCAAAGAAGCATTAAAAGAAGCTGCCAAGATATTGATTTATCATTTCATGCTGTTCTCGGACGAAAAGATTGCTGTCGAAACAATTGACACTGAAGAGAATGAAGAGTTCGATGAAGACGTGCTCCACATGCGCCAGCTATTAAAAGGCAAGTTGTCAGAGATGAACCTCTCGGTTCGAGCATTGAACTGTCTGAAATCGGCAGCAGTTGAAACTGTCGGTGATTTAGTCACTTACAACAAAAGCGACTTGCTTAAATTCCGCAATTTCGGAAAGAAATCATTGACAGAGCTTGAAGCGCTGCTGACAAATTTAGGTCTTTCATTCGGGATGGATATATCAAAATATAAATTAGACAAAGAGTAAAGTATAACAATGAGACATAATAAGAAAATTAATCACTTAGGGCGCACAAAAGCTCACCGTGAAGCAATGCTTTCAAATATGGCGGCTTCACTGATTAAACATAAACGTATTTTTACGACTACTGCAAAAGCAAAAGCATTGCGCAAGTATATCGAACCGCTTATCACAAAGTCAAAAACATCCGACAAAACAAGCGAAGAGGCTATGCACTCACGCCGTATGGTTTTTGCATTGCTTCAAGATAAACATGCTGTGGCAGAGCTTTTTAGCAAAGTTGCTGAGAAGGTTGGCGACAGACCGGGAGGATATACGCGTATCATAAAAACCGGTGCCAGATTAGGCGATAACGCTTCGATGTGTTTTATTGAATTGGTAGACTTCGATGATAATATGATGAAAGATACCAAGAAAGCTGCCGGTAAGACAAGACGCTCTCGCAGAAAAGCTTCCGGAGCATCGGAAGTGACTTCTGCGGGGACAACAGCTTCTGCCGGAGCAACTGACGCAAAGACGTCAAAATCAAAAGCATCCTCCAAGAAAGAAGAGAAAGCCGTTGAGACAGCAGCAGCCGTAGTAGAAGAAGTCAGCCCGGTGGTTGCCGAAGTCGTAGAAGAAAATGCGTCGGACGAGGCAAAAGAAGCAATTGTCGCCGAAGCTGAAGAAGTCAATACTGATTCCGCCGTTGAAGAAGTTAATTCCGCTTCCGACGAAACGGAAGATAAATAAGAGCTGACTTTTTTTGAAACGCAACAGTCCTTTACGGACTTGAACTTTTTAAACCGACATTGCGAACTAAACGCGCGCAATCATATAATCACATTTTTCGGCGCAGGCATATACCTGCGCCGTCTTCATTTTATATTATAATGATGATTTCTAAATAGTTGCGTTTTATATATGTCAATTGAACATAAACCCGATCGTAAACGATAACCGGTTGAAATTCAACTGACGCTCATATACTTGAGAAGTATAAACACCCGCCTTGCTTCCCAGCCGTTGATACCAGTAACCCAGCGTGAACAGAAAATCTGCACTATCCGACATCGGGATTCTGAAACCAATTTCAGGGTTGAACATTCCGCCACCAATATTTTTGATATCATTATTTGAGCCGTAGTTCCAAAAGTCTTTACTATTGCGAGCAAAAGAATATCCTCCCTTGATTGCTAGAACGGGTCGCAGGTTGCCTTTTAAAAATGTATATCTCATGTCGACAAAAACGGGAAAATGAGAATAGGGCGTTGGCGTCATCCCTACACCCAAACCCATTGAAAAATGTTCACTGAAACGATACCCGCTGATGTTTACGACCGACGGGATCATGGCCGATTGCTCCGGAGCGCCCGATTCAGTTTCACCGATGAGAAGCGACAACTGAGTCAGATTGAAATAGCCTGTAGATGGGGTTTTTTCCACCGTTTGCGCCAATAAGGAAGAAACGGCGCAGGGACACAAAAATAAAAATAATACTAAACGATTCATAACTTCCTCCTATTCATTTTCTATTTTTAAAGCACTTAACTCTCTGATGTTCTGCACATCGGAATAGTCGTATTGATACAGTCCGTCATTCCCGATCAAAATGAGCGTACTGTTATAAGGTATCACGTCATATCCGTGAATATCAGAGAACTGCTTGATTCTTCTTGTCCCGGCCTGTACCGGATTTGTGGCGTCATAAACGTTTAATCCGCCGTCGCACACAAATAATGTGTTGCCGTCAATGCCCAGACCATAAGGCTCTTGCATGGTGAATGAACCTTTAATTGCAGGGTTAGACGGGTCGGAAATATCAATCACTTCGAGCAAACTTTGATTTTGTCCGCAGACATTTCCGCCACGAATCGTCACAAAAGCATAATCACCCTGTACAACCACCGGATCACATCCTAAAACATGCGCTACAGAAGATAAATAGGTAGGAAAAGTCGGATTAGTTATATCGTAAATCACCATACCGTTAGTTGTTCCGAAAAACAACTTGTCACCGTATGGAAAAATCGTTTCAACAGCCCAGCCGATATATTGTTCATAGACTTTTGCGGCAGCCCCTTCCAACAAAGAAAACACTTTCAAGGAATTGTTATTTACCACGTACAAATAGTCGCCGGACAATGCAAAACGAGACATGGAGCCTGTTACACTTGTGAAATTAGTCCCGGATGCGGTTTCAGAAGAAGTCCATGTTCCTGCTTTTTTCCAACCGTAATCAGCGGCCTCTGACAGATTATAGTAACAGTTTGGACAAGGATAATAAGGTTGATAATCCACCTTTTCCTTGATTTCTTTTACTTCCCATTCTATGACGACTCCTTTCGTAAAGTCTAATCCTTGCATAGGATAGTTGTTATTGGTGGGCGGCAGTACATTGGGAAAAACATCTTCGGAACGTCCGATTTCTACAGGTTGAGCCGGATTGGAGAGATCGAACCAGACAAGGTCTATGTAACTGTCGGCATAGAGGATGTCGTCTTTCAACGTCACGTCTACATTGCCCAGCAATTCAATGAAAGACATCTGTTTGGGCGCAGCAGGATTGCTGTTGTCCACCACATGAATGCCTTTGCCGACTTCATTAATAAAAAGATAATCGCCGTATAAACATATCTTCCCAGGGTTCACCATTTTTCTGACCGGCTGTGCCGATTTGGCAGACCTGAACTCGGAAAAAGGCATGTAAACAGGCACATTTGCGGTATATGTAACGGTGCCGCTCATTTCATCGCCGCAACTACTTAACATTAAAAGAATTGTTGCCGCAAATGCCAATATTAAAGGTACTTTTCTCATAATTTAAAAAATATTTATTTTTATAAAATTTGCAATAAAATAACACTATCTATTTGCAATGACGCGAATAGAATCAAAAACGTTGCATTGAAGAGTGCCTTTTTTTATTTTTTTTTACTTTATGCTTTGTGTTTATTCCGGAAAAGCATAAGTATTAAATGTTTATCCTTCCGTCCACTTGAACTGCTTCAAATAATCAAAATCAACTTTGCACGAAGCAAATATATCGCCCTGTGTCTCTTGTTCAACGGTGAGTTGCTCCAATCCGGCTGTTTTTGTCAACTCAAACAGCGACGTGTATGGAACACTGCCTTTGCCTACCTCGGTGTATTTCCTTTCCGTAGCATTGAAATCGGAAGCGTGCCAGAGCGGAATGCGTCCGGGATAGTTGCGTAAATAATGTTCGCAATTGCCTCCGCCGTTAATGACGTGTCCCATATCCAATTGGAAGGAAACCAATTGAGGGTCAGTGTTTTTTATCAGGTAGTCAAGGATTATTTCGCCATCCACTTTGACAAACTCGTCGTAATGATTGTGGAACGCGAATTTTACGCCGCCTGACTTGCATATTTCACCTGCACGGTTGAAATAGGCGACGATACGTTTGAGATCGTCTAAACTTTTGACCTTGGGAATGCTCGACTGAACGGCATATTTGGCGTTTCCGGAAGTAAGTATGCCTGCGCAATTCTTCCAGAAATCCCACTCTTTTTCGGTCGGATTTTCAACCTGGATATTTGACCAGATATGAGAACCGGACACAGACATGCCAAGGTCTTTCGCAATGACGCTCAGCTCTTTCATCGTATGACCGAAAAAATCATCTTTCGTAAATCCGTAAGGTTCAATTGCTGAATATCCAATGTCCGAAAGTTTCTTCAATGTTCCCATGAAGTCCTTTGGTAACTCGTCCTTGACGCTGTATAACTGGATGCCTATGCGTCTCTTTCCGGCTTGTTGGGCAGCTGCAGCAAGCATGGATTGATTAGCTAAACTGCCTGCTGCCAGCAATATCGCGCTTCTGTTGATAAATTGACGTCGATTCATAATTGAAATAATTTTAATTTGTAGAATAATTTTGTAAGTGCAAAGGTATAATATTTATTTGGGAATAAAGAGATATACG
>JAITMM010000124.1 GCA_031277335.1 Tannerella sp.
ACCTGCAGCTAAGGCATGTATTCACCATCTCCAACTCGTCGCGTACCACTACTCCGGTGGTTCTCACCGAGATAGCTTATCACGGCATGACAGGTTACGGCGAAGCTTCGCTGCCTCCCTACCTCGGCGAAACGCAGGCATCGGTCATCGAATTTCTCAAAAAAGTAAACCTGGAGCAGTTTGCAAGCCCCTTCGATATGGAAGATATCCTGTCTTACGTAGATAAAATCGCCGAAAACAATACGGCAGCCAAAGCCGCCGTCGATATCGCCCTCCACGATTTGACCGGTAAACTGATGGGGCAGCCATGGCATAAAATATGGGGACTTGATGCCGCCAAAGCGCCTTCCACTACATTTACGATCGGGATTGACACGCCCGAAGTCGTGAAGCAAAAGACGCGCGAAGATGCACCGCTCTACAATATTTTGAAAGTGAAATTGGGACGCGAAGGCGACAGGGAGATGATTGAAGCCATCCGCACGGTGACCGACAAACCGATCGCCGTAGACGCCAATCAAGGCTGGCCGGATAAAAACTACGCCCTCGATATGATCCACTGGCTCAAGGAGAAAGGAGTTGTGATGGTGGAGCAGCCCGTCTCCAAACATTTGCTCGACGATATGGCCTGGATCACCGAGCGCAGCCCGTTGCCTGTCTTTGCCGACGAGTCATTCCAGCGGCTGACGGATGTGCTGCGACTGAAAGACGTGGCTCATGGCTTGAATATCAAGCTGATGAAGTGCACCGGCATGCGTGAGGCCTGGAAAATCCTGACCACCGCCCGTGCCGCCAATATGAAAGTGATGATCGGCTGCATGACCGAGACGTCGTGCGCCATCTCCGCCGCCGCCCAACTCTCGCCTGCCGTAGACTGGGCAGACCTGGACGGCAATCTACTGATTAACAACGATATTTTCAAAGGAGTCACCGTCGTAAACGGCAAACTTACCTTAAATGATTTGCCGGGAATAGGAATCACGGTTTTATGAGATAAAAAAATCTCATAAAACCATGTAACTCTTTACCATTCAAATCATACTGCCCTCAACATTCCAAACGTATGCATTCATACCCTGCTGTTCGGCTTTGTCGTTGATGCGGCGTAGGGATGCCAGCAGGTCGTCCACTTTCGCGTCGTCCACGATGGTGAGGATTGCCCCGTTTTCCGAAGGCCAGGCATGCGTGCCGTAGTGCGGGTCGCCGCTTGTAGTGCCGCGACCCTGCACAGATTCCCATCGCGTAAAACCGCGTATATCAAGTCGATCCAAAATCTTCTCCGTGACTTCCGTAAGCGATTGCCCGTATATGATAAAAACTGCTTTCATATTATTTGTTTTATATGTTATGCTTCAACCCTGTTATCCACCCTCTCTTTCTTCGCCTTGCCCGCATTAAATGCCGAATAGACAGCAGGAATGACAAGCAGCGTCAACAGCGTGGAGAACGACAATCCGCCGATAACCACAATACCCATCGGCTGCCAAATTTCCGAACCTTCACCCGTCCCGAAAGCCAACGGAACCATACCCAGAATAGCTGTCAGTGAAGTCATTAATACAGGACGCAGACGTGATTTACCTGCCGTGACCACGGCTTGATTGAGTGAAGCCCCGCGCTCGCGTTGCAGGTTGGTGAAATCCACGATGATGATACCGTTCTTGACCACGATCCCGACGAGCATGATGGCGCCGATCATGGCAATCATACCTAACGGAGTGCCTGTGATCCACAACGCCAGGAAGACGCCGGTAAAGGCAAAAAGCACGGAAAGCATCACGATAAACGGCATCAGGAACGACTCAAATTGAGTAGCCATCACGATATATACCAGCAGGACAATCAGTATAAGCAACGTCATCATATCCCTTTGCGAATCCTGCTGGTCTCTCACCGACCCGGCGATCACAACATTGACATCCGTCGGCAGTTGCAGTTGGTCTATTTCTTTTTGCGTATCTGTAGCCACCTGTCCCAGTGCAGCTCCCGGTGCCAGACCGGCTGCCACAGTAACGACGCGTTGCCTGTCTTCGCGTTCGATGCGCGGAGGCGTAAACCGTTCCACTACCTTGCCCACTTCGCTCAGGCGGATGGTGTTGGGCTGTCCCGTGGTCATGTCGGCTCTGCCGTTATAAAGCAGGATATTCTCGATATTCTCGATGGATTCGCGGAAAGGCTTGTCATAACGGACGATAATGTCGTATTCCTCACCGTTTTCGCGGTAGAGCGAGGCCGTCAGTCCGTTGATGCGGTTGCTGACCATAGTGGCTGCCGAAGCCGTCGTCAAGCCGAATTTCGCCAGTTTTTCCCTGTCAAAGTCAATCTGCAACTCCGTTTTCATATCTTCACGGCTGACGGTGATGTCGCGCGCACCCTTGACGTTGCGCATCCTTGCAGCCAACTGTTTGGCTACGTTGGCCGTCTGCTCGAAATCATAGCCGAACACCTTCACTTCCATACCGCTGCTACCCATCATGGCAGCACCGGCTCCACCGGCCGTCACGGTCGACTTGACAATTTCAGGATGCCTGGCAAGTTCCTGCCGCATCACCTCTCCGACGTCTTCCACGCCGCGCTGGCCATTCTTCCGGCGTTCCGACAAGTCATGCAGCACAATCATATAACTGAACCCGTTGGTGCCCGTATTGCCGAAAAGCGCTTCGAAGCCGGCTTCGTCAGTGGCTCCCGAACTGACGGAAATCGTCTTTATCTCTGGACATTGTTCTACGAACGCTTTTTCCACGATATGGGCGATCGTTTTTGTCTGTTCAAGATTGGCTCCCACGGGCAATTCTGCCGTGATGTTCAACTGTCCGTTGTCCGACGTTGTCAGGAAGTCTGAAGGTACCTGCGAAAGTAGCAAAAGACTGACAACGAAGATTGTAAATGCACCGATAATGGTAAACGCCCGGTGCGTGACTGTCCATGACAGCAATTTTGCGTAGGCGTTGTCCAGGTTATTTAAAAACTTGTCGATCGGCTTGAAAATTATACCCAACCCTTTATAGGTGTGTTTGGCCTGGAATTTGATCATCAGTGCCGTCATCATCGGCGTCAACGTGATGGCTACCAGCATGGAAACGATGATAACGATGGAAATGATCCATCCCAACTGTTTGAACATGATCCCGGCAATACCTCCGAGCATGGTCAGCGGCAGAAAAACGGCCACCAGCGTCATCGTGGTGGCGATAACGGCCAGCCATACCTCGTTCGTTCCATAGATGGCTGCATCTTTCGGACGCGTACCCCGCTCGATATGCTTCATGATGTTTTCGAGCACCACGATGGCATCGTCCACCACCAGCCCGACGGCAATGGAAAGCGAACTGAGCGACACGATATTGATCGTTCCTCCGGTGAACATCAAGTAGATAAACCCTGTCACCAGCGAGATGGGAATCGCCACGGCAATGATGATCGTGGCACGCCAGCGCCCCAGGAAGAACAGCACGACCAGAATCACAAAGATAAGCGCATACATCACTGCTTCGGTTAAGCTGCTGATACTGTTTGTGATAAACGACGATGTGTCAAACAACGTGTTTATTTTCACGTCAGGCGGCAGCGTTTTGATTAAATCCGGCAATTGACGTTGAATTTCCTGCGCAATCTGCACCGAATTGGCGCCCGACTGTTTTTGAACGATGATGGTGACACCTTTAGTTCCGTTGATGGTTTCTTCGATCGTCATCTCGCGGATGGTGTCCTTCACGGCCGCAATATCGGAGATTTTTATATCCTTTCCTCCAACGCTCGAAATAACGATATCCTTCACCTGGTCGCTTTCCGTAAATTCACCTTCGATCCTCAATGACAGGCGTTCCGAACCGATGTCCATGGCGCCGGCCGGTATATTGCTGTTTTCCATCGTGATGATTTGCCCGATCTGTTCGATGGTCAAATTGTAGGCTTCGATTTTTTTAGGATCCACGTTGACCTGTATTTCCCTTGTGGGTGCGCCACTGACACTTACGGCTCCGACACCGTTGATGCGGTTGAGCGGATTGGTGATCCTTTCTTCCAGCAGTTTGTCCAGCCCGTTATAGCTTTCTTCGGCCGTTGCATACAGATACATGATAGGCATCATGCTGGTACTGAACTTAATAATCATTGGCTTGTCGGCATTTTCGGGCAAGAATGACTCGACGCGCCCGATGGCATCGCGCACGTCGTTGGACGCTTCATCCAGGTTGATGCCCCATTCAAATTCAAGCATCACGACGGACATGTTGTCCTGCGAATAGGAAATGATGCGCTTCAAGTCCTGCACCGTGTTGAGATTGTCTTCCAGCCGGCGCGTGATGTTCTGTTCTATGTCAGAGGGACTTGCTCCGGGATAGGAGGTGATGACCGATAGCATCGGTATTTCCAGTTCCGGATACAGGTCTGTTGCTAACTGGTTGAGAGAAAAGACTCCCAGAACGATGACTCCTATAAAAATGAGAATCGTCGAGATCGGTTTCTGTACCGCGGTTTTATATATACTCATGTTTTCTTTCGATTAATTTGTTATTACATCACTGGACCACCTTGACGGCTGCTCCATCCACCAGACGGGTGAGTCCGGCTACAACAACCTGATCGCCTTCATTCAGTCCGGAAAGTATTTCATACAGATTGCCCAAACGCTTTCCTAACGTTACTTTGGTATAAATCACCGTATTATCTGTGTTCAGGACATAAACGTAGCGGTCATTTACTCCTTCCTGCCTTACAACTGCTACGTCAGGCACGACGATATGCTCCACGCTTCCGAAGTTGAACGACACGCGGGCGTACATGCCCGGACGGATTTTCATCTTGTTGTTATTCACGACGATTTCTGTCGTAAAGGTGTGGGATACAGGGTCAATGGTAGGATATACAAGTCTTACCCTTCCTTCAAATTCTTCGTCCGGATAGCTGTCAAGCCGGATGGCGGCCTGCATTTGCGGCTTCAATTGCGGGAAATAGTTTTCCTGAATATTGAAGGATACCTTCAACGGATTGAGTTGCTGGACTTGCAGGATGGGTTGCCCGCCTGAAAGGTCGCCGTTGTCGAAATTGCGTTGCGTGACGATGCCGCTGACGGGAGATTTCAGGAAAGTGTTTTTCTCCAGATTGTCAAACGTTTCCTGCGTCACGTCCAATTGCGTTTTCAACTGGTCTACCGTCTGTTTCGAGACGCCGCCCGTTTGAAAGAGGGATTCCGTGCGGTTGTAGTCCACCTTCAGGTTTTCCAATTGCAGTTTGGCCTGCAGGTAGCTGGCCTGTTCCATTTGCACAAGTAGCTGTCCTGCTGTGACATAGTCGCCCACTTCTACCATGATTTTTTCAATCCGCATGGTAGCCTGAAACGTGGAAATCATGTTGCGCGTATACGGCTCAATCGTGGCAGTATATACTTCTTCCTGATCAACCGTCTGTGAATGAACGGCTTGAACCTTTACTTCCTGAGCATTGTCCGTTGCTGTTGTTGTTTGCTGCCCGCCTCCGGTACATCCGGCCATCAGCAGAGCCATCGAAATTGCTAAAAAAACACTATTTTTATTCATAATCTATATATTATTTTCTTTTCTTATCTAAAATATACACTCTAAAATCTTCACTCTAAAATCCAAAATCAATAAATCCAACATTTAAACTCTACTATTCTTCTCCCGTCACCTTATCATAATCGGCTTTGGCATTCAGATAGCTTGCAATCGCCTGACGTCTTGCAAGTTGAGCCTGTGTAAGCGCCAGCGAAGCATTTTGCACTTCGATGATGATTCCTGTCCCGGTTTCGTAACGCTTCAGCGCAATATCATATCCTTTTTGCGCCATTTCCTCATTGCTTTTTGCAGATTCAGCCTGTTTTGCTGCGTTGTTCATACTGTTAATCGCCGTACGCACCTGCACGTTAAGCGATTCCTCCAAATAATCGAGTTGCATGGAAAGCTGGTTTATTTGAGCTTTTGTTTGCTTTTCCTTGTAGGTGTTGGTGAAAATTCCCGTTATCGGAATGTTGAGTTGCAGTCCGCCAATCATACCCTGACTGAACCATGCTGTACTTGCAGGTTCATAAGTTTGTGAAAAAAAACTATATCCGGCTTTATTTCCTGTACCGCCATATCCGTAAGTTGCGAAGGCTGCCAGTGTCGGCATGCGTTGTGTACGTTGCAGGTCGAGCGCTTTTTGCAATTGAAGTTTCTGAATATCCAATTGTCGGAGATCGGTATTAGCGTTGAGTGACAGATTGAAAGCATTCACGTCTTCCATACCGATATTGTAATTAATCAGATTCCCGGTGACTTTGACCGGCTGCGTAATTTCCAGTCCCAACAGCATTTTCAACAGCATTTTAGCCTGTTCTATACCGTTTTCAACTTCCAACAGACCGGGCTGTAGATTTTTCATCTGAACTTCGGCTGTAACTACATCAAATTCAGAGGCTAACCCAAGATTGAAACGGTCTTTGGCTTGCTTGTAAACTTCTTCGGAAATGGACAAACCGCCTTTCAACGTATTATATGAATCCTGCGCGAGCAAAACGCCGTAAAAGGCTTTTGTCACATCATTGCGCAACGTAATTTTTGATGCATGCGCCTTTTCGACAGCTAATTGCATATCAAGCGTTGTCATTTGAATCGTTTGCCACAAAGCCGGTACAAACAATGGCAACGACAACTGTGCCGTTGCATTAGCATTGAAGTCGGTCGGCAATTTAATGACTAAACCGGCCAAACTCATTGTTTGAGGTACGAGTACTTTCGAGTATTGTCCCGTAACATCTATTGAAGGTAGGAGAGCCAGCCAGGCATCTTTCTTGGTGTAATCCACCCGTTTGATCTCCTGATCCGCTATCTGTATCGTGGGGTTGTCACTCAACGCCACCTGCAAGGCCGTTTCAAGGTCAATATGCAAGGTGTCAGTGCGTTGCCCCCACCCGGTAAGCGGAAGCAAAGCGATCAGCAATAACCATCCTGTTTGTCTCAATCGTGTAAACATATCATCATTCATTTAGTTAAAAAAATCGTGCAAAATTATTTTATTATTTGTTGCGGTGCAAATTAAATCGATTAATACCGTTGGAAATATCGACCAAATGGCATTTAAGTACGACGAAAATCATCAAGATGCTTATCCAGTATCTGCCGTCCCTTGGCCGTAAACATTCCACGCGTGATACAACCCATACAGGCATCCATCGCCGTCTTCTTATCAATCCCGTAATCGGCAAAAATATTCTTTTGCAGCACCAGATTGGATACTTCATTGATTAACACGGACATAATCTTGGGATTGATGAAGTCCTCAATGATTTCTTCCTGCTTGCCTTTTTGCAGCAGCTTCTCCGTATTGTCAAGATACTGTTGCCTGTATACCTTGACGGTATTGCCGTAAATTTCGGGATAGTACTTTTGTACTTCGTTCAGGAAATTGAATCTCAGCTGAAAGAAAAATTTGGACGTGTTCTCCAGCATTTTAAAAATGGCCGAGATAATATTGTCGCTGCTTTGCAATATCTTCCTGATATCCAGCTCGTGATATTCAAAAAAGTAATGCAGGCATGCCTCGAGAAGCTCTCCCTTGTCGGCAAAATTTTCATAAATCGTGCGCTTTGACATCCCCGCCGAAGAAGCAATGTCATCCATCGTAATGGCTTTGCAGCCCCGCTCAGCGAACAGCGTAGCAGCACACACAATCAATCTATCTTTCGTTGTACTCATCTTCGATCTTCAAATCGGGCGACAAAGGTAATGCAAAACTTTGAAAACGCTTAAAGTTTTCCTGTTTTTTTGTTTTTTTAAGAAATGGGAGTTGAAAAACTTTTTGCCTGCCTGCAAACGATAGACATCCCAAAACTGCCTCTTTTTTTTAAAAATCTGAAAACAGAAAAACACATTCTCAAAAAAAACTGACAACCGATAACAGAAAACTGAAAACAATTCCCTACCTTTGCCCCCGCATTTCACAAAAACACGTTTCGGGGTGTAGCGCAGTCCGGTTAGCGCACCTGCTTTGGGAGCAGTCACAAAACACGTTTCTTATTCCTATAATAATCTAAAATTTAATAAATTACAAAATATTTCATTCTTTCTTCTTGTCTGGTTTATGTAGTGGTTTACACAGTTTATAAATCAATGTTAGTTAATAATAATTTTAAAATTCCCTCTATATTGAAACGGCAAACCATTTGCAGGCTTGCCGTTTTCTTTAGGAACAGAATAAAAGCATTTGTTACATGGTTGTCCTGCTCACAACTCCCATCACATCACGTTTAATCGTTTCTAATAATCTTGTGTCAAAACCTAGAACCCATCCCCTCTTTCCCAATAATTCAGCTTCAGTTTTAATTTCAACTCTCGTTCGGTCTGCTGAAAATTTAAAAAGTACACGTGTTCTGTAAAAATTCAGATACCTGCCTTTATCATTCCACGTATAACTCCACTGACTTCTTCCATAGCCTGCATCTTTGGAAATCATGTCCATTTCAAAGCGTTTTGCTACCACATCAACAACTTCGTTAAATGCTCTGTCAAAAGGCAAATCATCACGAATAAGAATGGCACTCCATTCACCTCCACTTGCCGTCCTAACAAAAGAAGAAGGCCTGCTTGAACCACAAGAACTAAATAAAATGATAGTTCCTAACAACATAAAAAAAACATTTTTTTGCATAAAAATACTTGTTGTGCCTTTCCGTTCCTCTCAAAAGACTGTTATTAATCGTTTTAAAATGACGAAAGCGCAGGAACTGTTAAAACTTATCCTAATAAGAGGCATCTCCAAACACCTAACAATCGGATAAGCAACAATTCCCACGCCTATATTTTATAAATAGACGTGGGCGTTCGTTGCCATTACCCCGATTGTTGAAAAATATTGGAGATTTCCTTATTAAGGGTAATATCTTAAAACGCTTACGTTTATCAAAAAGTACTTCCAAAGACAACGCTTTGTCTGCTTGAAATTAGTACAAAGATAACGAAGCATTTTATTTTAAACAAAATTTTATACTTTTTTAACAATAACGGAAATACAGTCTTTTGACAGCTGTTATGTCAAAACTGGAATTTCGTCTTGTTTTGAATCCGTTACTGTTTAACTGACTGACTATTTCAGCCCATTTTGCACCATTGTTACGCATTGAAAGTATTAACGTTCCCGCCTG
>JAITMM010000137.1 GCA_031277335.1 Tannerella sp.
TGGTCAGCATAATATCATCATCGGCCAGCACGGCTGAGATGGGCAATACACCGCCGGAGAGCGCCTTTCCCAAAAGCGCCATATCAGGGCGAATACCCTCATGTTCGCTGCATAACATCTTGCCTGTACGGCCTATACCCGTCTGTATCTCATCTGCAATAAACAACACATTGTGCTGACGGCAAAGCTCATAGCATTTCTTCAGATAGCCATCATTAGGAACATACACACCTGCTTCGCCTTGAATAGGCTCAACTAAAAATGCAGCCACCTTTTCACCGAATTGTTCTAAAACTGCCGCAAGCGCATTAGCGTCATTATAAGGGATTTTGATGAATCCGGGAGTAAACGGGCCAAACTGTCCGAAGCTGTCAGGGTCGGTCGACATGGATACTATACTTATTGTGCGTCCATGGAAATTACCATCGCAGACAACTATAATAGCCTCATTTTCAGCAATACCTTTGCGTACATATCCCCATCGACGTGCTAATTTCAACCCTGTTTCCACGGCTTCGGCACCTGAATTCATAGCCAGGACCTTGTCATACTTAAAGTATTCAGTGACATACTTTTCATAAGGGCCTAAGCAGTCGTTGTAGAATGCCCGAGAAGTAAGGCATAGCTGTTCTGCTTGCGATTTGAGCGCCGCTACTATTTTTGGATGACAATGACCTTGATTAACAGCTGAATAAGCAGACAGAAAATCATAATACCGTTTCCCGTCCACATCCCAAACAAGCGGCCCTTGACCGCGTGACAATACGACCGGCAGAGGATGGTAATTATGCGCTCCGTAACGGTGTTCCAAATCAATAAATTGTTGTGCTTGTGACATATAAATAAGTGAATGAATAGTTAATGATGTACAAAGGTAGTGAATGTCTACGATAAAACAATAGAATAGTTCTATTTTTTCCCAAAAAGATAAGTTTACAAAATCGAGTCGGATATGTTCATCTTTTCAGATAACAAATTCGTTTCGGCATAACAAAAAAGCTGCTGACGGCAATCAGATAACTGAAAACTATTTCCTATCTTTGTGCCCTAATCATTAATTTTCAACAGAATGAAAAAAAGAAATGTAATAATTATGGGTGCTGCCGGAAGGGATTTTCATAACTTCAACACCTTTTTCAGGGGGAATGCCGAGTATAATGTGGTGGCTTTCACCGCAACGCAAATCCCTGATATTGACGGAAGAAAGTATCCAAAAGAATTAGCAGGCGACTTATATCCTCAGGGAATTCCTATTTACGCCGAGTCGGAATTGCCGACCTTGATAAAAGACCTCAATACAGAGGTATGCGTATTTTCATACAGCGACGTACCTTATCCGCGCGTAATGAATATGAGCGCCATTGTAAATACGGCAGGCGCCGATTTTTGGCTACTTGGTCCCGGCAAAACAATGGTTAAATCCACCAAACCTGTGATAGCCGTCGGCGCAACTCGGACAGGTTGCGGTAAAAGCCAGACTTCCAGGCGAATTATTGAAATACTTGTAGGTATGGGTTTGAAAGTTGTGGCCGTCCGTCATCCTATGCCCTACGGTGACTTGGTCAAACAAGCAGTGCAACGTTTCGCCACTGTTGACGACTTAAAAAAACATGACTGTACGATAGAAGAGATGGAAGAATACGAACCGCATGTTGTCACAAAACGCAATGTGATATATGCAGGAGTTGATTATGAGGCCATTCTGCGTGCCGCAGAAAACGATCCTGACGGTTGCGATATCGTACTGTGGGACGGCGGAAACAACGACTTCCCGTTCTATGTCCCTGATTTAATGGTAGGTGTCGTTGACCCGTTGCGTCCAAATGCAGAAGTATCGTATTATCCGGGAGAAGTCGTAGCACGAATGGCAGATGTCATCTGTATCAATAAGATAGACTCAGCTTCATTGGAAAATATCAACATTGTACGCCGAAACATTGCCAAGATCAATCCGAAAGCCATTGTAATTGATGCCGCTTCGTATCTGACAGTTGACAAACCTGAATTGATTTCCGGTAAAAAAGTACTCGTTATCGAAGATGGCCCCACCTTGACACATGGTGAAATGAAGATTGGTGCCGGAACAGTGGCAGCATCGAAATACGGAGCCGAGCAATTGGTAGACCCGCGTCCCTACGCTGTCGGGAAATTACAAACGACATTCCAATCTTATCCCGGCATCGGCACGTTACTTCCGGCTATGGGCTATGGCGATCAACAGATTAAGGACCTGGAAGAGACAATAGCCAATACGCCATGCGATGCCGTAATTATTGCAACACCCATTGATTTGCAGCGTATTGTAAAAATCAAACAACCCACAGTCAAAGTTGGATATGAATTGCAGGAAATCGGATATCCGAATTTGAACGGTGTTCTCAATGATTTTGTTACAAAACATAAACTCATCTGAAATGACGATGTTTTATTAACTTATTAAATATTAAATATTTATGGCAATAAGTCTTAAAAATAGAAGTTTTTTAAAGTTATTAGACTTCACAACGGACGAAATACAGTACTTACTTGATTTGGCGGCATCGCTTAAGAAAGCAAAAGCCTCCAAAACCGAACAGCAATTTCTTAAAGGCAAAAACATAGTCTTATTATTCGAAAAAGACTCCACCCGCACGCGTTGTGCATTTGAAGTGGCAGCTTATGATCAAGGGGCGCACGTAACATATTTAGGACCATGGGGTTCGCAAATGAGCAAAAAAGATTCGGTCAAAGATACAGCTCGTGTATTGGGCAGGATGTACGACGGAGTCGAATATCGTGGCTTTGGGCAGAAAATAGTTGAGACACTGGCACAATACTCAGGTGTTCCCGTATGGAACGGCTTGACCGACGAATTTCATCCGACGCAAGCATTGGCAGACATGTTGACTATGATCGAACATTCCAACAAACCTATCAATCAATTGTCATTCTGCTATTTAGGTGATGCACGTAATAATATGTGCAATTCTTTGATTGTCGGCGCTGCCAAGATGGGGATGGACTTTCGCGCCGCAGCGCCTGCAAGCTGCCAGCCTGACGACACGTTAGAAACTCAATGCCGTGCGATTGCGAAAGAAACAGGAGCAAAAATAACAATTACCGACGATTTGGCAACTGCCGTCAAGGGCGTAGACTTTTTGTACACAGACGTTTGGGTCTCTATGGGCGAACCGGAATCAATATGGCAAGAGCGCATAAGATTGTTAAAACCATATCAAATCAACATGGATGTGGTAAAGCTAACAGGCAATCCGAATGTAAAATTTATGCATTGTCTGCCGGCTTTTCACAACTTGGAAACGACGATTGGCCGCGATATTCACTCTAAATTCGGCCTTGAAGCTATGGAAGTGACTGATGATGTGTTTGAATCGACTTTCTCCATAGTTTTCGACGAAGCCGAAAACCGCCTGCACACCATTAAAGCAGTCATGGTAGCTTCGTTAGGAGACTAATTATTTCTTTATCAGATTCATAAACTCTTCGCGCGTCTTTGCTTGTTGGAAAAAGCCGGTGAAATCGGATGTTGTGGCCATTGAGTGTTGTTTCTCTACGCCACGCATCTGCATACACATGTGTTGCGCTTCGATTACAACCATGACACCCAACGGATTGAGTGTCTTATGAATACATTCCTTAATCTGAAGCGTCAACCGTTCCTGCACTTGCAGTCGACGCGAGAAAATATCTACTACTCTTGCGATTTTACTAAGACCCGTGATATAATTCCTTGGTATATAGGCTATATGGACTTTACCGAAGAAAGGCAACAAATGATGTTCGCAAAGAGAAAAAAAGTCAATATCCTTGACTATGACCATCTGTTTGTATTCCTCCTCACAAAACATTGCCGATTTTAAGACTGCCTCGGCGTCTTCCTGATATCCTTTCAGCAAAAACTGCATTGATTTTGCAACCCTTTCAGGAGTTTTCTTCAAACCTTCACGCTCCACATCTTCTCCAAGTAAGCCGATGATTTCACGATAATTTTCAGCCAACCGTTGTGTTTCCGAAGCAAGTATTTCGCTATCTTTCATACGATTATGTATTCAGATCAATTCAACGGAACCTTGATTTCTTCTTCTTTCAGCACTTGAATTTCTTTTTTGAAAGCAGGAAATGCCTCTGCTAATCTGCACATCAATGAATAAGCTTCTTCAAAAGTGACAAAATCACCTACACGCAGTCGCCAGAATGGAGCATTATATATCACATGCGTCGAAACGTCGGGGAACAATTCCTTTATCTGCCTCTCTTTGCTCAATGCCTCAGTTTTCGCAGTACGCTGATTATTGTCTGTAAAAACCTGAATCCTATAGCCGGGCAAAGTGATAAATTTCTTTTCTTCTTCAACAACGATATTCTCGTCCGGTATCTTATCACCTACTAATCTGCGTATTTCATTAGATTGTCGTACGGTAGCCATGCCTTTTCCCTGTTCTGGAACAGCCATCACGTCAAATATAGACGATTGGGCGAGCAAGTTGCTTCCGCAAAAAAGTATGAAGCATAGAAGAAAAAAATGTCTCATTTCTTATCGCTTTTAAAATGTTATATTTTGATTATTTATCCGATGATAATCAGATAAATATCTTATTAAAAAGCCTCGATTATCGGCATGAAACTCTCGATCGTCAATGAAGCACCTCCTATCAGGCCACCATCAACATCGGGATTGGCGAATAGTTCTTTGGCATTGCCTGCATTGCAGCTTCCACCATATAAAATAGATGTGTTATCAGCAATTTCATTGCCGTATTTTGAAGCAATCAGCTGACGTATAAAGGCATGCATTTCCTGCGCCTGCACTGAGGTGGCCGTTAGGCCTGTTCCTATAGCCCAGACAGGTTCGTACGCCAACACAAGCTTGGCGAAATCGACAGCCGACAAATGAAATAACGATTCATTCAATTGGTCTTCAACAACTTTTAAATATTTACCGGCCTCCCTTTCAGTCAATACTTCACCAATACAAAATATAGGTGTCAAACTGTTCTCTAAAGCCAATTTCACTTTTTCTTTCAGTATAGCCGATGTTTCGTGATAATAAGTGCGTCGTTCGGAATGGCCTATGATTGTATACTTTGCGCCGGAGGATGCCACCATTGTTGCCGATACCTCGCCTGTATACGCTCCGGATGCCTTATCGGCGATATTTTGTGAAGCCACCCCGATACGTTGAGTGTCAATGCGAGCCGCAATACTTGCCAAATGCGTGAAAGGAACACCTATAACTACTTCACATTTAGTAGTTTTGTCTTTTAAAGTTTCATCTAAACGTTGGGCTAATGCTAACCCGTCTTGCAGGGTTGTATTCATTTTCCAGTTGCCTGCTACAATATTTTTTCTCATCTTTTGATTGTTGTTATGATACTGTCTGTAATCTCTCTTTTTTTCGGACATGACGATCTCTGAAGAAATCGATTATCCAAATCAGCAGCAAAGGTAGTGTAAATCCGGCAAAAATGCGCAACCATGAGATGTTTTCCGCCTTTTTTTTCTCTGCAATAATTTCAGGCGCACTCCCGTCTGTCTCGTTTATTGGGCTGCTATCCAGCTTAGTAATTACTTCTATCAATTTTTCTTCTTCAGGAATATCATTATGATGCCATTTAGCTAAGATGGTTCCGTTTTTAAGGACAATCATTCCGGGATTGGAGCGAATCATCGACTTAAGCTGCACATCATCAGCCGTCAAGAAAGGATAATCGGCTCCGGAATTACTTTTCCACTCTTCTATGGCTTCAGGTGCAGAGGCCGTCACTGCATAAAATGGCATTTTAACATCGGATTCAACAGAATATTCATAGATACGATTTATCCTCTCTACATGTAAATCACTGGCTTCCTCTATTTTAGGCATAATCAACAAAAAAGTAAGCCTTGGTTGACTCAAGATAAAATCGGCAATATTCTTTTCATTCTTGTTATAAAGCTCAAACGAACTGACAACAGGGATAAAACCTTCTTTGATTAATTTGGAATCCACATATTTCCATGTCGTATCCTGCGATACAGGCAATTCGTCTATTTTAAACTCTTTTTTGACTCCATCTTTCTCATATACAAATAGATATTCATCTTGAGGAGCATCTTCCGGGATTTCCATCAGTTTTGGGATATTTAATCCAACTTTATATGGCAGGAAGTCTTTTATGGGCAGATGTGAAAAGTTCTCGTAACAAAAAGCCATGCAAAAGAAATATGGAAATAAGACTACAAACCAATATGCCCTGTACGAAAAAAATGTAGTTAATCTTTTGTGGTATAGGTATATAAAAAATGACGCCGCAAGCAAGGGGATATTTTTAAAAAAAGTAGCCCAGTTGGAAATAATGATGGCGTCGCCGAAGCATCCGCAATCTGCCACCGGATTGAAAATAGCAAGATACAAAGTCAGAGGCGTCATAAAACACATCATCAGCAACACGCAAATTGATACTAACTTACGATAAACGGCTAAAAGCAGGCATATTCCCAAAGTGAATTCGATTGAAGCTAAATTGAAAGACAGAATATTATCCAGCAAGATTGAATGATTCATCCCGAATGATGACAAATATTCTCCCATTTTAATCGCACCTCCCACAGGATCAATGGCTTTCATTAATCCTGAAAAAACAAATGTAGCTCCGACAAGAAGTCGGCAAAATTCTACCAATACCTTAATTACCGTTTCCTTTTTCATCCTTCTTCATCAAATTCAAGTTTAATCAACCCAAAAAGTGCATAATTTATCATATCCATGTAGTTAGCTTCTATTCCTTCCGAAACTACCGTTTTACCCTGATTATCTTCGATTTGCTTCGTTCTCAGTATCTTCGTTAATATCAAGTCCGTATACGAACTGATGCGCATGTTTCGCCATGCTTCGCCGTAATCGTGGTTTTTATCAAGCATTAAATCCTTTGTATCAGCAACATACTTGTCATATAAAGTCAGCGCTTCTTCCATTTTGATTTCCAAAGAGCTGTATGAAACGCCTAACGACAACTGAATCAGACCAATAACTCCATAATTGACTATAGCAATAAATTCCGGTTTGACACCCTCATCAACCTTGGTAAAGCCGTTCATTTCAATGTTTCTGATCCTATTTGCCTTTATATATATCTGATCTGTAATGGATTGCGGGCGCATAATACGCCATGATGCTCCGTAGTCTTTCAGTTTTTGCTGAAAGACTTGTCTGCATAAACCAATTATATGATCAAACTGTTGCGAAGTACTCATTAAAAAAATAAATGACGCGCTAATTACAAAGGGATTAAATAGTTTATAATTAGCGTATTTGTTAAATAAAATGTTTAAATCACGAACACCTCAGCGAACGTCCGATTCGCAGTATTGTTGTTCGCGTGATATTATTCATTTCGCACAACCTGTTTATTGAAATACCGTGCTTCATGGCGATCGCACCTAATGTATCGCCCTCTTTTACACGATAATATACAGTTTCTGCCGGAGCTTGCTGCGTTGTGGTGGAAACTGCGACATTGTCAAGACTTGTTGAATCAGGTTGTTGCGTTGTTTCGGCCATAGCTGTTGCCTCAGGATTCGATGCTGCCCTGTAACAAATCCTTTGACCTATTCTTAGACGCGTAGTAGTCTGAATATTATTCAATTGACAAAGCTCATCTACTGTTGTCCCGTATTTATTTGCAATTATTCCTAATGTCTCGCCTTTCTGAATTTTATGATAGGCAGCAGTCACAGGACCTGTTTCTTCGGGCTTGGTTTTTGGGGGGTCTAAATCTTGCTTGTTTGATTTTACGGTCGTACCGCAACGAATCGCCTGACCAATTCGAAGCACTGACCTCGCGGACAATCCATTGAGACGGCATAGCTCTCCTACCGATGTTCTATATATGAGAGCTATCTTTCCCAATGTCTCTCCTTTTTTCACACGATGATAAACAATTTGCTCTTTATCAGATGTATATATATTTACGCTTTTACCGAAGCGGCCTTTGTAGAGTACAAATTGTTCGTTGAAAAGCGACCCATCATGTTCAAAGTCAATTATATTACCCGGATTGAGAGCTTGTCCCAAAAAGCGTGTTTCAAAATGCAGATGCGTACCTGTCGAACGTCCGGTATTGCCTCCGAGACCAATAGGTTGACCGGCATTAACAACATCATTTTCAGAGACTAAAAAGCCTGATAAATGACCATAAACAGTTTCAAGACCATTAGGATGACGAATCACCAAATAATTGCCATAACCTCTTCGTTCATAGCCTCTTATACGAACTCTCCCGGAAAAGGCCGTACGAATAGTATCTCCTTTCTGAACTTTCAGGTCGATGCCGTTATGCATACGTCGCCCACGAACACCGAATTTAGAGGTAACTTTAATATTGCCGTCAATAGGAAGGATAAACGATGAACAATCTACATTAAATGAATCAGGATAAGCTATTTCCCTGTTTCGATATGGGTTGACCCCGCTTGTGTCCCAAACACCATACAGGTCATCTGCCGGAAATACGAACCCATCGTCTTCCATCATATCGTCTTCCATAAATTCCTCTATAACAGCTAATTCTCGAATCGGCATACCATTATAAACGTTTAACCGATAAGCCAACAATTCCGATATTCGCTCATCGAGTAATTTGGTTGTCAGCGATATATCCGGTGGGTCAGGTATTGGTTCATCCCCTTGCGTCGGATCTTTCCCCTCCATACGTAAAAGGAAACAGGAAAGAAATAGCGTAAAGAATATTTTATACTTCATAAAAATCCAACTTTCTTAATACAAAAACACGATTTCATCGTGCTTTTTTAGCGAAAAACGTTCAAATGTCCGCATTTTATTTTTATTCGCCAAATAAAATAACATTATTTCGTTTTTAACTTATATGATTTAAAAGCTTTTCAGGCATTGTATTATATAGATAATCTGCATTTTAAGCATATTACATGTTTTACAACATGTTTCTCAAATTAATGTTTTTTTGTAGAAAATTCTTTTCGGATTGAGAAAACTATTTCTTTTGCAGTATGAAACAAAAATGCAGTTTATGACGCCATTAATTTCTCATATCGAATGGCCAAAATCTACGATTGAACTTACTTTTCACGATTCCATCGTAATGTTAGGCTCGTGTTTTGCCGAAAACATAGGCAATAAATTGATTGAACACAAATTCCATGTGGACTTGAATCCTTTCGGCATCATCTACAATCCTGAATCAATCGCTTTGTCAATCATGCGTTTAATTGACAAAAAAAAATTTGAAGATTCATCGCTTGTTTTCCACGACGGACTTTTCCATAGTTTAAGCCATCACGGTCGCTTTTCAGGTATTTCAAAAGAGGAAAGTCTTGAAAAGATCAATGCACAGTTGGCCTTTTCAGCCGGTAACCTGCAAAATGCAGACAAACTTATCATAACATTCGGGACTTCTTATGTTTACAGATTAAGGGAAACGGGCGAAGCAGTAGCAAATTGTCATAAATTGCCTTCCAATCTGTTTACTCGTCAACGATTGTCGGTTGCAGAAATTGTCGATAGATGGAGTGAGGCGTTAAATAGACTATTTGCTATCAATCGGAAAATCATAGTATTATTTACAGTTAGCCCCATAAGATACTGGCAGGATGGCGTCCACGAAAATCAATTGAGCAAATCAACTCTTTTGTTGGCCATTGAAGAATTACAACAGTTGTTTCCGGCTCGTTTAATTTATTTTCCTGCTTACGAACTGATGATGGACGAACTGCGCGATTATCGTTTTTACGCCGATGACCTCTTTCATCCGACCGATTTAGCCGTGGAATATATCTGGGAACGCTTCGTAGAAACATATATGAGCCAACAAACTCAACAGGATATGAAGGAAATAAGTCTTATTATAAAGGCATTGAGTCACAGGCCATTTAATAGACAAAGCGAATCATATCAGCATTTTATTTCACAAACTTTGTTAAAAATTGAGCAACTCGGCGCGAAAATGCCGTACATTTGTTTCAAAAAAGAAATTGAAGCGTTGAAGAACTGATTTATGTATACTGTAACTACAATTGCAAATATCATCAATTCTAAACATAATGTTTTGAATGACTGTATTATAGACAATCTGTTAATAGATAGTCGTGCACTCTCATTTCCCGAATCCACACTTTTTTTCGCTTTTAAAACGCAAAGAAACAATGGTCATAAGTATGTTTCTGATTTATACAGGTTGAGAGTTCGTAATTTCGTGATAAGCGAATGGTTACCCGAATATGATACTATGATTGATGCTAATTTTCTGCTCGTTGAAAATGTCTTGCAAGCGCTTCAACTCTTAGCCGTTCATCATAGGAAACTATTTGATATCCCGATTATTGGCATTACAGGAAGCAATGGTAAGACCATCGTTAAGGAACTTCTTTATCAATTGCTTCATTCGGAATTTAATATAGTCCGTTCGCCGCGAAGTTATAATTCTCAAATCGGCGTGCCCCTGTCGGTTTGGCAAATGAACGCAAAACATACACTTGGTATATTCGAAGCAGGTATTTCCCAACCGGGCGAAATGATGAAACTGCGCAGCATGATTCTCCCCACTATCGGCATCATCACGAATATAGGCGAAGCCCATCAGGAGAATTTCAAGTCCTACACTCAAAAGGGGTTGGAAAAGATTTCTTTATTTGCTGATTGTGAGACGATTATTTATAATGCAGACGATCATATGATCTCCCAACTTTTAGAAACAGCCTGTTTGTCACAAAGGGGGTTTGGATGGAGTCGGAAAAATACCGAAGCCCCTTTATATATCAAATCTGTTATTAAACAAGAAGATACGTCTGTAATTCGATGTCAGTCAAAAGGCATAACCCACTCTTTTACTGTCCCGTTTACTGACGATGCCACTATCGAAGACTTGCTTCATTGCATAGCACTGGCTCATTATCTAAAACCGGAGATACTTGGAAACGTCGGCAATTTTGCTTATTTGGAACCTGTTGCAATGCGACTTGAAGTCAAGGAAGGAATCAATCACTGTCAACTTATAAACGACACTTACAATTCAGACATCAATTCATTGAATATAGCTTTGGACTTTATGCAAAGCCGCAGAGGCGATAAAAAAATGAGAAACACGGTCATCCTTTCCGATATATTGCAATCTGGTCTGACACCCAATGTATTATATCAAAAAGTAGCAGACTTGATGAAACATAAAAACGTAGACCGCATCATTGGCATCGGACCTGATTTGATGGAAAACAGCAATCTGTTTACGTTTGAAAGCGAATTTTATCTGTCTGTCAATGACTTTATAAGTTCGCCCTCACTCAACAATTTTCAGAACGAAATGATTTTGCTGAAAGGATCGCGTATCTTTCATTTTGAACGCATTACCGAGTTACTTGAAAAGAAAGCGCATGAAACGATTCTTGAGGTCAATTTAGATGCTATAGTTCACAATTACAACCATTTTCGCTCAAAATTAAACCCTGAAACAAAAATTATTTGCATGGTAAAGGCATTCGGATATGGAGCCGGTTCATACGAGTTAGCTAAGACTTTGCAGGATCATTGCTGTGATTATCTTGCTGTTGCCGTTGCAGACGAAGGCGAGGAACTGCGGAGAGAAGGGATCACAATTCCGATAATAGTTATGAATCCTGAGTTTAGCAGCTTTAATAAGCTGTTCGACAATCATTTAGAACCGGAGATATATAATTTCCGTCTCTTGGACGCCTTGATAAAAGAAACCCTGCGACGCGGCATTACTGATATTCCTGTCCATATTAAAATCGATACCGGAATGCATAGACTTGGTTTTCAACCGGATGATATTCCGGAGCTTTGCCTGAAGCTACAAAATCAAAACGGCCTGCGCACGTTTTCAGTCTTTTCTCATCCCGCCGGAAGCGATTCGCGAGAACATGATTCTTTTACTCATCACCAAGTGCAACTTTTTACAAAGGCGGCCGAATCTCTGGAGAAAGGACTTGGCTACAAGATAGCCAAACATTTTCTGAACTCAGCTGGAATATCTCGTTTCCCTGAATATCAATTCGATATGGTACGTCTTGGGATTTCGCTATACGGCATAGGGACAGATGATGATGCAAGAGATTTACAACCGGTTAGTTCACTCAAAACCACTATTTTACAAATACAGCATGTCATCGCCGGAGACTCCATAGGTTACAACCGAATGAGCTATGTGTCACGCGATTCAAGAGTTGCCGTTCTCCCGATAGGCTACGCCGACGGTTTGCGACGTTGTCTGAGCAACGGTGTCGGCGAAGTAATTATCGGCGGCCGACGCTGTCCCATAATCGGAAATATCTGCATGGATATCTGCATGGTAGACATCACCGACACTGATGCCAAAGAAGGAGATCAGGTCATCATTTTCGGTCATAATCTGTCGGTCGAAGAGATAGCCCTAAAATCCGATACCATTCCCTACGAAATTCTTACCTCAATCTCACCCCGCGTCAAACGGGTCTACTTTAAGGAATAGACTTACATAATGATTCCTCGCGTACATTATTTATATATATTATTGCATCCATGCTGATTTTACATAGTGCTAAGCATTTACCGATAGCTCTTTTCATGTCGTATACGACGTGCTTCGGGGACTGATGTCGAGAGAGCAATCGAAGTATACAAAACGAGATGCGAGCCTCTGATTTTCTCACGATTGCTGAAGATATTTTAAAAAAAAATGAAAAAAATCGAACATTTTTCCATTCTCATTGATAACAAATTTAAATTGTCTCAAAACCGGCCTAAACCTCATTATATAATACTGAGATTCAAATATTTAATGCCATATTACAGAGATTTTATCTATTGCTTTTTGTGTCGATAATCATATAACTTTTAAAAAAAAATTAAAAAAATGATTTTTTTTTTGGAAAAATGAGTTCTAATTCAAATAAATACTTTATATTTGCCACCTCATAAACGAAATTATTATTTACTTTAAAATATTTTATAGACATGACAAAAGCAGATATTGTTAGTGAGATTGCAAAAAGTACAGGAATAGACAAGAGTACAGTACTTGCAAGTGTGGAATCTTTAATGAGTGTAGTGAAGCGTTCTTTATCGGAAGGCGACAATGTTTACCTCAGAGGATTCGGTAGTTTTATTGTTAAAACAAGGGCTAAAAAAATTGCTCGCAACATTTCGAAGAACACTTCGATTGTTATTCCCGAGCATAAGATTCCCGCGTTTAAACCGGCAAAAGTTTTCTTGAAAAACGTTGCAAAATGAGTAACCCCTTAGTAGAGTAATTATTAAATTTAAATGACAAATGCCAAGCGGAAATAAAAGAAAGAGACATAAAATGGCTACGCATAAGCGTAATAAAAGACTAAAAAAGAATAGACATAAAAAGAAATAGGTCTTAAAAAATTGATTATGAAGAACAAGCTTAATACCAAATTAAGTTTGTTCTTCACTTTTAATGTATCATATAATATAACCAATTGTGGTAAGCGAGTTTGTTGTAGATGTAAAGCAAAAGGAAATATCCATCGCGGTATTGGAAGACAAAAGCCTCGTCGAGCTTCAGAAAGAAGCCCGTAGCGATACATTTGCTGTTGGAAATATTTATCTGGGCAAGGTTCGAAAGATATTGCCCAGCTTAAATTCAGCGTTTATAGATATAGGCGTCAGAAAAGACGCTTTCCTTCATTATCAGGATTTAGGTTCATTTTTCAACACGCAGCAAACATTTCTCAAGCATCTGCTGAAAAATCCAAAAAAGAAAGTCTCCTTTACCAAGATTCAGTATATGCATGAATTTGATAAAGATGGAAGTATCAATGATGTATTAGCTGTCGGACAGGAAATATTAGTTCAGATCGTCAAAGAGCCTATATCGACCAAAGGCCCTCGCCTGACGGCAGAAATCTCATTAGCAGGGAGATATCTTGTCTTAATGCCATTTTCGGATAAAATCTCCATCTCGACGAAGATTAAGTCGAATGAAGAGCGTGCCCGACTTCGACAGCTAATACAAAGCGTTAAGCCTAAGCATTTTAGCGTGATAGTTCGCACATCGGCCGAAACAAAACGCGTAGCGGAGTTAGACGGCGATCTGAGTATGCTCGTAAGGCGGTGGCATGAGGCGTTGAACAAAATCGTCAAACTCACGACGCCATCCGTTATCTTCGAGGAAGATACACGTGTAGTGGCTCTCCTGCGTGATTATTTCAATGAGAGTTTTGAGAGTATACATGTCAATGACAAGGATATATGTAACAGCATTTCCGAATATGTCACCCTCATTGCTCCGGACAGAAAAGATATCGTCAAGTTTTATAGCGATGAAACGCCGATTTTTGACAAGTTTGGTGTCACCAAACAGATGAAATCGCTTTTTGCCAGGACGGTCACGCTAAAGGGTGGAGCTTACATGATTATCGAGCATACGGAAGCAATGCATGTGATTGACATCAATAGTGGTAACAGAACAAGAGGCAGCACAGAGCAGGAAACTACAGCGTTGGAAGTCAACAAAGCAGCCGCAAGCGAAATAGCCAGGCAACTTCGGCTGCGCGACATGGGAGGCATCATTGTAATTGATTTTATCGACATGCACGAAGCTTCTAACCGTCAGATGCTTTTTGAATATATGTCGCAAATGATGGCTAACGACCATGCAAAGCATAATATCCTGCCGCTCAGCAAATTTTGCCTTATGCAAATCACTCGCCAGCGTGTCAGGCCCATCCTCGACATCCAGACTTCGGAAAAATGCCCAACTTGCTTCGGCACAGGGAAGATACAATCGTCACTGCTTTTTACCGACACGTTGGAAAGCAAAATCGACTTGTTAAAAAACAAACATCATATCAAGAAATTTGCTCTTCATGTGCATCCTTACGTTGCAGCTTATATCAATAAAGGGGTTATCTCATTGATTATTAAGTGGAAACTCAAATATACGCACTCCATAAAAGTCATTCCCGACCAGAGTCTCGGATTTATGGAATATAAATTTTTCGACCCGGAAAAGAATGAGATTGATATGCGTGAGATGAGCGAACTGCCTGAACTGATTCAGGCTGAGACAAAGTCCTTAGACTAATCAAATCATATCAGAAAAATAACTCTTAGGCAATCGGCGACAGTTGTATTGTGATGCCATGGATTCGCCGTATCCTCCTGCTGAACGAATGGCAATCAAATCATTACGCTTGACTTTATTCAATTCCACATTTTCTCCGAAAATATCAGTCGATTCGCAAATCGGCCCCACCACGTCATATACTTCTGTTTCATCGTCACTGCTAATATTCTCTATACGATGATATGCGCCGTACATAGCCGGACGAATCAGGTCTGAAAAGCCGGCGTCTATGATGGCAAACTTTTTTACATCTCCTTCCTTGACATAGAGGACTTTGGAAATCAACGACCCGCACTGTGCAACAATAGAACGGCCAAGTTCGAAATGTATCTGCTGCTCCGGTCGCCGCTCTATTAACTTGTGAAACTGAGCAAAATAGCTTTCAAAATCAGGAATAGCTATATGGTTGGGATGGTGATAGTCAACACCCAAACCTCCGCCGAAATTAACGTGCTGAAGCGTAATGCCGTCGGCCTCCAATTGTTCCTGCAACTCATTAAACCGTATACACAGATTTTGGAACGCCGACATATCGGTGATTTGAGAGCCGATATGAAAATGAATACCGGTGAAACGGACATTATTCAAGCGCGGAAGCTCGTCAAAAAGCGTAGGCAACATGCTGATATTTATACCGAACTTATTCTCCGACAGGCCGGTAGTGATTTTATGATGGGTGTGCGCATCCACATTCGGATTGACGCGGAAAGCCACAGTGGCAATTTTGCCTTTGGCATAAGCTAACTCATTGATTATTTGAAGTTCGGGCAACGATTCCACATTGAAACAGGCAATATCGTTGTCTATTCCCAAATTGATTTCCCAATCAGCCTTTCCCACGCCGGCAAAGACAATCTTATCGGCCGGAAAACCGGCATCCAGGACAGCTTGTATCTCTCCACCGCTCACACAATCAGCGCCGAAGCCTCCTTCAGCAATGATTTGTAATATCCTCGGATTGGTATTGGCCTTGACCGCAAAATGGCAATGGAAATCGTACTTATCCGATTCAGACTGAACGACTCCGAGCGTTTCGCACAATAAGTCTATGTCGTAATAATAGAAAGGCGTCTGCAGCGTTCTGAATTTATCTGTCGGAAATTGTCCTTTTATCATAATTATTTATTATTAAACAGATGATCACTAAGCGATTGCAATGCTTTTTCCTTATCTGATGCCCTGATGAGCAACGACACATTATAGTTGCTGCCTCCGTAAGAAATCATACGAACAGGGATATCTTTCACTGCGTCAATGATTTTCGATTCAAAGCCGACGTTTTCCCATTTAATATCGCCTACAACACATACTATCATCATGTTGCGGTCTACTGTGACGGCGCCGAATTTTTTCAATTCATTGACGATGCTATCAAGATGGCTGTCATTGTCTATCGTCACGGAAACGCCTACTTCCGAAGTAGTTACAAGATCGATTGGCGTTCTGTGTTTCTCGAACACCTCGAATACTTTCCTCAGGAAGCCGGCCACCAACAGCATACGGCCGCTTTTGATTTTGATTGCCGTAATGTTATCTTTAGCTGCGACAGCTTTTATTTTAGCTTTTTCCGTCTCGTGCGAAATAGTCGTGCCGGGAGCGTCAGGTTGCATAGTATTTAACAGGCGGACAGGGATATTGTTGAGTTTAGCCGGTTGGATACACGTCGGATGCAATATCTTAGCACCGAAATAGGCAAGTTCTGCGGCCTCGCTAAAATTGAGCTTACGCACTGGAGATGTGTTCTTTACAATACGCGGATCGTTGTTGTGCATTCCATCAATGTCTGTCCAAATCTGAATTTCTGAGGCACGGACAGCAGCCCCGACAAGTGAAGCCGTATAGTCGCTCCCGCCACGTCCCAAGTTATCTACCTCGCCTTTAGCGTTGCGGCAGATATATCCTTGTGTAATATACATGTCAGCGCCTTCGTTTTCCTTCAGCAAGTTAAGAAGTTTGTCCTTGATAAACGCAGAATCCGGTTCGCCGGTCTCATTCACCCGCATATAATCCAACGCCGGGATCAAAGCTGATTTAATGCCCGTTTCGAGCAAGTAATAATGCACCATATATGACGAAAGAAGCTCTCCTTTCGAAAGTATTTCTCTTTCTTCAAACGGTGTAAAAACTTCTTTTACAAACGAGCGTATATGATTGAAATTAACGTTAATAGCCTCTTTTGCCTGTAGTTTATATGCTTCTGTACTATATAGTTCATCAATCGTTCTCAAGTATTTGGTCAATAATCTGCTTATCAATTCCGTTGCTCCTTCTTCGTTCTTTTTATAAAGATAATCGGAAATTTCAACCAACGAATTTGTTGTCCCTGACATGGCTGATAATACCACGATTTTGGGAGTTCCATCACAGATTAATTTGGCAACATCTTTGATACGTTGCGCATTACCGACGGAAGTCCCGCCAAATTTTAAAATTTTCATTTAAGTAATAATTAAAAATGCTTTATGTTAGATAATCAACATATTAAGTTCTCATATTGGTGCGATAACCCAAATCATGCAGACATGTATTTTCACATTTGACGACTCGGGCAGGGAAATTGTCTACCATCGGATAATTATGCGTAGACATTATAACGGCTCTTCCATGTTTGCATATATCGTGCAATAACTGAACGATTTGCATACCTGTCTCGGGGTCTAAATTGCCTGTCGGTTCGTCTGCAAGAATCAGTTTAGGATCGTTAAGAAGTGAACGGGCTATCACGATGCGCTGTTGTTCGCCGCCTGACAATTCGTGAGGCATTTTATAGCCTTTATTGTGCATCCCTACCTGCTCCAAAACATCGTCAATACGCATGGTGATCTCTTTATGTCCTTTCCAGCCGGTGGCTTTCAGAACAAACTCGAGATTGCTATGCACCGAACGGTCGGTCAGCAACTGAAAATCCTGAAAGACAATGCCTAACTTACGTCTTAGAAATGGAATGTCCTTTAGCTTGATCTTACCAAGGTCGTAACCCATCACAACGCCGTGACCTTCCTGAAGAGGAATCTCGCAATAGAGCGCTTTGAGAAGGCTGCTCTTGCCTGACCCTACCTTTCCAATGACATAGACAAACTCTCCGTTACGAAGCGTCAATGATGCTTTACGCAGCACTATATGTTCGTCGTGACAGATAGTAATACCGTCTAAATGAAGCAATTCCTCTTCCATGTGCAAAATTTATATCTTGTGTCTTTTTTTTAATTCCGCTACGATGCCATCGAGTTTCAAGCCTTTGCTTACTAACATTACGATGAGATGATAGAGCAGGTCGGATGCTTCGGAAATAAGTTTTTCTTCTGAGCCGTTAGTGGCCTCGATGATTGTCTCAACTACCTCTTCACCAACTTTTTGCGCCATGCGATTGATGCCTTGCCGAAAGAGCGATGTCGTATATGAACCTTCAGGCATCTCCCGGTGACGACGCTCTATAAAATCTTCCAAATATTGAAGAAATAATATGTCAGCCGTATTTTTTTCATCGAAACAAGTGTCTGAGCCAGTATGACATACAGGCCCGGTCGGATTGGCTTTGATAAGCAACGTGTCCATATCGCAATCTGTCAGGACGTTGACGACATGAAGGAAATTTCCGCTTGTTTCGCCTTTTGTCCATAGACTTTGTCTGGTGCGGCTGAAAAAGGTAACTTTATTTGTTTCAATAGTTTGCCTATATGCTTCTTCGTTCATAAAGCCCAGCATCAATACCTTTCCGGTCTGTGCATCCTGCACAATTGCGGGGATAAGTCCTCCATGTTTATTAAAGTTCAAATCGCTCATATCCTGACGTTTATTCCTCTTTCAAACAATTCCTGTTTCAACTCGCGGATATTGATTTCTCCAAAATGAAAGACGCTGGCAGCCAGAGCGGCATCGACTTTTCCTTTGGTGAAAACGTCGTAGAAGTCTTCTTTTTTGCCGGCGCCTCCGGACGCGATGACCGGAATATGCAGTCTGTCAACCAATTCGGCCAATGCCTCATTCGGATAGCCTTGTTTGACACCGTCGTGGGTGATGCTGGTGAAAAGAATCTCACCTGCGCCGCGACTTTCTACTTCTTCTGCCCACTGAAACAGGCGTTTATCGGTCGGGATACGCCCTCCGTTGAGATAGCACACCCATTCGCCGTCTTCTTCGTTGGCGTCAATAGCCACAATACATACGCGGCTACCCAGCTTTGCTGCTATCTCATCTATAAGTTGCGGTCGGCGAAGAGCAGCCGAATTGATAGACACCTTGTCGGCTCCGGCTTCAAGAATCAGCTCAACATCAGCCAATTCACTGATTCCGCCGCCTACTGTCAGCGGTATATCTATTTGCGCCGCCATCCTGCGCACGAGGTCGACAAACGTCTTCCGTCCTTCGTGCGTAGCGGTGATATCAAGGCAGACGAGTTCGTCCGCCCCGTTACGGCTATAATTCACACCCATCTCTATCGGGTCTCCTGCCTGACTGAAGTTAATGAAATTCACTCCTTTGACGGTTTTGCCATCTTTGATGTCGAGACAGGGAATAATTTTTTTTATTGACATATATATGTAATATTCTATACTTTAAATACCGAAACGGGCTAAATCTTTTAATTTAACCTTGCCTTCATAGAGCGCCTTGCCCAAGATGACGGCAGGAATATCAGCTGCGACTAACGCTTCGATATCGTCTACAGAGCTGACGCCGCCACTGGCAATCAGATATATATCAGGTAGTGTTTCCCGTATCTCCCGGTATAAATCGACTGCCGGTCCCTGCAGCATTCCGTCTCGGCTAATGTCGGTGCAGATAACTATCCTTACGCCTTGTCGCTGATAGCTTTCTATATATGGAATCAGCGTTTTTTCGGTTGTATTTTGCCATCCATTTATAGCAATCTTTTTATACTTGGCATCGGCGCCCAAGATAATTTGACTGCTACCATAGCGTTTGAGCCATGAGAGAAATTTCTCCGGTTCTTTAACGGCAATACTTCCTCCCGTAACCATCTGGGCGCCGCTTGCAAAAGCTATTTCCAAATCATGATCGCTTTTCAGGCCGCCTCCGAAATCAATAACTAACGTTGTATGGGTGGCAATACGTTCGAGTACGTGATAGTTGATGATGCGTCCTTCGCGAGCACCGTCAAGATCAACTACGTGCAGCCGTCGTATACCATTATCTTCAAACACTTTAGCTATCTCAAGCGGATCGGTATGATAAATTTTTTGAGTATCATAATCACCCTGTGTCAGCCTCACACATTTGCCGTCAATCAGGTCTATTGCAGGAATCAGTTCAATCATCGTTCTTTCGTAATCTGCTTTGAGGCTGCAAAGATAGTGCAAGTTGAGGGCAATACAAAATTTTTTTTTATTGCCGAGGCAAAGAGGTTTTTTTGAAGTAATTGTCCCGCCCATTTATTGGGTGGTGGGTGGGCGGAGTGAGCAAAGCGAACACGGCAAAGGTCAATTTTTTTACCGTTTTTTTAGTCATTTTATTTTGTTATTTCCTTATTTTTCCCGAAATCACGAACTGCGCTGTCGCCCGACATTGCCGCTAACGACCCAGCGGATTGGCGCAGGCGGGGATCAACAGTACACACAGTCGGACAACCACCGACGGTCAAAGGACGCACCACAGTTCGGGCAAACACTTTACTCCCCAATTGCGCCATACCACCAGTTGTGCGTTCGTGCTTTTATCTTATTTCCTTTTTTCTTCATTTACAAGTTCTAAATAATTTTTCACGAA
>JAITMM010000148.1 GCA_031277335.1 Tannerella sp.
AAGCGCAATCAAATACAAATTTACTAAATATGGTAAATGGGACTGTTGCCGGTTTTTTCCTGTCATCCCAAGGCACTACAGCGGAGGGAACAGGAGCTATGCAGGTACGTGGCCCTACATCGTTGAAAGCCAGCAATGAGCCATTGGTAGTAGTAGATGGGGTTATTTTCCAAGGCAGCATTCAAGATATTAATCCGAATGATATTGAATCAATTGATATATTGAAGGATGCAAGCTCTGCGGCCGTATTTGGAGCAAGATCGGCAGCGGGAGTATTGATTGTTACTACGAAACGGGGAAATCAAGGTAAACCAACGATTGAAGTATCTGCCAAAATAGGCTTTGCCGGTGTTACCAAACATATAAAACCTGCCGACCCTGAACAATACCTGATATATAAGCGGGATTATCGCAACAGAATGAATCCTAATGCTCCTTCAAATTATTATACGAATCCAAATGAGTTGCCTTCGGATATCTCAATCCAACAATGGTTGGATTATGATGCATCACATACGGGAGATGCCATGAGAACATGGCTTAACCGACTGAATGTGACTCCTATAGAACAGAATAATTATCTGAACGGAGTAGTTACTGACTGGTATGATGATATTTACAAAAATGGATTGCGTCAAGATTATAATTTCAGCTTATACGGCGGAAATGAAAATGTTAATTATTTTTGGTCTAACGGATGGGTCAAAAATCAGGGTATTTCGGTTGGAGACGTATATGAAGTTTTTAGGTCACGATTCAATATAGATGCCAAGATAACCAACTTTTTAAAAGTCGGTTTTAATGCACAATTTTCTGCCGATGATAAAAGTTCAGACAGGGTAAACCTTACGGCAGCTATTCGTATGAGTCCGTTTACTACGCAGTATGATGAAAATGGCAAAGAAATAATGTATCCAAATGATGATACATTGGTTGATAATCCTTTTTTATACTACCTGCATCGCGACAGACTAAATAAAACGCAGGCATTTTTTGGTACATTTATGGCGACTTTGACACTTCCTTACGGATTTAGCTATAATTTGGCCTTTGCTAACAGGTTCTCATGGACAAAAGACTATTATTTCGATCCGATAGTTACTCCTAATGGTTTGAGTAATAGCGGATACGGACAACGTATCAATCAATCCGTGTATGATTACTCTATCGATAACATTCTGAAATGGAATCAGGTATATGCAGGAATCCATAAATTTGATTTTACGTTTCTGTTTAATGTTGAAAAATTTCAAAGCTGGAGCGATACGCAAACGAACAGTAAATTTTCACCCAGTGATGCATTATCTTTTCATGCATTGCAAGGTGGCGTAAATCCAAGTATTACGAATAATGATGAATATAGTACCGGTAATGCGTTGATGGCAAGGCTTAATTATACTTTACAGGAAAAATATTTAATGACGTTGTCCTACCGTAGAGATGGATATTCGGCGTTCGGTTTAAATAATCCTTACGCAAACTTTACCTCTGCTGCTCTTGGATGGAATATCGCTGAAGAAAAATTCTTTCTCAAAGATTTGTTTAGCCAGCTCAAACTCAGGGCTTCATGGGGTACTAACGGTAACAGGGAAATAGGCCGTTATGATGCATTGGCACGATTGGGTACCACTTTGTATTTTTACGGGAATACTTCATCTGTCGGTGTGTTTACAAACACTATGGCCAATCAGGATCTGAAGTGGGAACGGACAGCAGCCTTGAATTTCGGAATTGATTTCAGTCTGTTGAAAAGTAGAGTTTTCGGTAGTATCGATTATTATGATATGACTACAAACGATTTATTACTTAACAGGGCATTACCGGTTCTAATCGGATATTCGAGTGTGACCTCAAATCTCGGTGAATTGAAAAATAAAGGTTTTGAACTGACACTGAATACGATTAATGTCAGAGAGAAAAATATAGAATGGAATTCAATGTTTACGTTTTCATTCAATAGAAATAAGATAACTCATTTATATGGAGACATGGTGAATGTGTTGGATGCGAATGGAAATGTAATCGGTCAAAAAGAAGCAGATGACCCTACTAACGGTTGGTTCATAGGACAGTCTATTGACCGTATTTGGGATTATGAGATTTTGGGTATATACCAATCCAATGAAGCTGATGAAGCTGCAAAATTCGGAAAACAACCGGGAGATATTAAACTCAGGGATGTGAATGGAGACGGATTGCTTGTGCCGGAAGATGATAAAGTTTTTCAGGGGCACACTACTCCTCAATTCAGGTTTGGTTTAAGGAATGATATCCGTTTTTTGAGAGATTTTGAATTGTCATTCTTTATCCGGGCCGATATTGGCGCTTATGGGATAAATAATGAATATAAACACAATACAAGCGGAGGACAATATGAAAGATCGAACTGGTACGCCTTTCCCTATTGGACTCCGGAAAATCCGGATAACGAATGGGCCAGACTATCTTCAAACTTCAGTTCTCCGGCTTTTAATGTATATGTAAATCGTTCATTTGCCAGATTACAGGAATTATCACTTTCTTATGAGCTGCCCGCAAAATATATCAAAAAATACAATGTCGGGCGTGTGAGGTTATTTATTAATGCCAATAATCTGGTCACTCTTACAAAATGGAATTTTTGGGATCCGGAAACTCTGTCAACCCCCATGCCCAGAAATACCACTTTTGGTGTAAATATTTCATTATAATAATTTTAAAATAATAAGGCAATGAAAAATTTAAAAATATCTATCGTTACAATTCTATTGATCTTCGCAACTGTTTCGTGCGAGGATTATTTGGCTCCAAGTCCATTATCTTTTTTTACTCCCGAAAACATTTATGTAGATAGGGCGGGCATGGAAACAGTATTGGTCACGTTGCGCCGTGGATTAAGAAATGAATATTATGGCGATCACAAATTAATGTGCATAGAAAATTACGGAGCGGAAACAGCAATATGTACAGGAGAGAATCAGGAAATCCATAACTGGAATATACAGGTCACTCCTACTTCGTCCGGAAGTCCGACATTGATAAGAAATTTCTTTGTTTTGGCATACGAACAGATAAGAAATGCCAATACTATTATCTCGCGAATCGATGAACCGAGTTGGGAGAGTGAAGCCGATAAAAATGCAATTCTGGCTGAAGCATACTTTCATCGCGCATATTGGTACTACAGATTAGTAAATCAATTTGGAGATGTCCCATTTCTTAATAAAGAATACAATACTCCAAAAATTGATTATGTAACCCATTCAAGGCAAACTATATTGGATAAAATCCAAAGTGACCTGGAATTTTCCGTTAATTGGTTACCACGCGATGTAAATCAAGGCAAAGTCAACAGAGGTGCTGGATATCATTTATTGACAAAGGTTTATTTGGCAAATTGCCAATTTCAGAAAGCTGTAGAGGCGGCATCGACTGTGATAGATGGAGGTGATTTCAAATTGATGACGGAACGATTTGGCCTTTACGCGAGCGATCCGAAATACAATTTGATTTATGATTTGCATCAAGTAGAAAACAAGAGTCTTGCGGAAAATAAAGAAGGCATATTAGTCGCTCAGGATAAGTTCGGCACACCGGGAGCATCAACTAACGGCACCAATACTATGAGAGATTATTTGCCCTTTTGGTCACATGCGAGCTACCTGAAAGACCCGGATGGGTTGATGGGCATGATACAACCAAATTTCGATCCTCAACTCGTAGCTTTCGGACGTGGGGTTGGAATAGTAAAACCATCACCTTACAGCAATTTTGAAATATGGAGCAATTATGGATCGGATTTAAGGCGAGACACAGTTGTCAACTGGATGTCGAGGGCTAAGATTCTATACAATAATCCCGAATCCAAATATTTCGGGACACCGGTTCAGATTCAATTTTCCAATCCTCGGGACACGTTAAGGTCTTATTACGAATGGCCGGCTTATAAATTGTATGTAAAGAATGAACCCACAGTGGGTCAGCCTATTGGAGGGAATGGTGACTGGTATATTTTCCGGTTAGCAGAAACGTATTTGCTGAGAGCCGAAGCATATTGCTGGTTGAATGATTTTGAAAACGCAGCAGCAGATATCAACAAAATAAGAGCAAGAGCTAACGCCTCGTTGATTACTGCCGGGCAAGCAAGCATAGAGTATGTTTTGGATGAGAGGGTTCGTGAGTTATTTGCAGAGGAACCTCGAAAAACGGAACTTACAAGAATTGCATTTATCATGGCGAGATTAAATTTGCGCGGATATTCATTGGACAACTTTGCAGACAAGAATTACTGGTATGACAGGCAAATGGAGAAAAACCTCTATAACAAGGGCTTTGAATGGGGGGCAAATGCCTATGAAATAAGTTCATATCATGTATTATGGCCTATTCCTCAAGATGTTATTGATGCAAATACGGGAAATGTAATCAATCAAAACAGACATTATCCGGGATTCGAAAATAATATTACGCCATTAACTGTCATTTCGGACGAATAATATAAAAATAGGAATAATGTGCCATCACTGCTTCTTTTTTCAAAGGAAGCAGTGATGGCTCAATATCCATTCAAAAAATGTATGAATTATACAAAATCAGATTTACATAAACAATTCTGGTCAGGTCAAGGACCCTGCTTGATTTTTATTCCGCCGGCTAAAATGGAATTATATGATTTAAATGACTATGAATATCGTTTTTATCATCCTGAAGCCATGTGGGCACATGAGATGAGCAGGGCGGTTAAAGTTTTGGACTGGCCGACGGATGGTATACCAACTGTCCGACCTAATTTAGGCGTAGTATTTCTTCCGGCAATAGCAGGACAAACTTTTCAAATAGAAGCGAATAGTATGCCATGGCCGGGAACACCATTGTCTCGTGAGCAAATCAGGCTTATTGACAAAATATCGATTTCAGAGACCGATATATATGCTTTGCTCGATTCGTTTTACAACATTCACTTTCAACATGACGAATCGCAAATTGCTCCTTACGTGGCAGATACACAGGGTGTATTTGACATAGCGCATTTGCTCTATGGAGATGAAATATTCTATGAATTGATAGACGATTCGCAAAATGGTTGGTTGGAGGAGTTAATGGAGATAGTTACACGTTTATATGACTCCGTAACCGGAATGATCAAAAAGGTTATTGGAGAATCGCCTGATCAAATGATTCACGGGCACGGTACGGAACAGGGACTTTTTTTCCCCGAAGCCGGTATACGCTTATCCGAAGATACTGCAACGCTGTTATCGCCCGAAATGATTGAACGCTTGATAATACCTGCTATTCGGAATTGCGTAAAAGAACCCAATAAAGGTGTATTTTTGCATTATTGCGGTTTGCATCCGACTTTTTTTGACCAGTTGACTGCCATGCCCGAAGTTAAAGCAATAGACTTGGGCAATCCGGAAATGTATGACCTCTCTGCTGTTTTACGCAGATGTGCTGAAACCAACACCGTTTTATATAGCAGAATAGCCGTAGAAAAATATGAAAAATGGCGAACATATACGGAAAGAGTCGTAAGAGAGTTAGTTGAATAAGGAGGATGGAGTGTTTTTCTCACTGTTATTTTCCG
>JAITMM010000169.1 GCA_031277335.1 Tannerella sp.
ACATAAAAATATTACAGTCATTCGATCAGATATATCGTATAGGTATCGAAATCAATTTCCCAGTGGCCGTTTTCGGTACTTTCCCATTTATATTTGGATGCCATTCTATCCCACCAGGATTGAAATTTTACCGAAGTTGAACCTAAATCGACAACTATTTTTTCATAAAGGGCTTCATCATTGCCAATAATTTTCACCAATTCATTCAATCCATTTCGACGTTCATACAATGCCAAAATTTCGTTTTTTTCCTCAGAACTTACTCGCCCTATTTCTTTTTTCATATTATAAATGCTAAATTAAAAATTATCTTCCTTTTCAAACGGATCCAAATAATCAATCGCTTCTATGGATTTATCTTTCCATGCACCAAGATGTTGCATATCAATCAATAAATTTCGGGAAGCATTCCGTTCCAAATGTGCAGCAACGCATTGTTCATGCGACGGCGTATTCACTTCCCGCGTCGTTTTACGATTGAGCCAAATACAACGTTTACACTGATACGCATCACATTTTCGACAAAGGGGAGCGTTTGCTAATTTGTACAAATATTGATTTTTAATCTTTATTCCATTTGTCAAATCACCCACAGCATCATTGCCGTCTTCCAGATAAAATGCAGGACAAAGATAAAATCTTCCGTTGGGAGCCAACGTGATATTTTCAACTCCTGCATTACAATTATTCATTTTATCCAATAAGATACGGTCTGTCAACATATTGAGTTGGGGTAAATTCCCTTGAATGAAAATCTCTTTTACGATATCTTTCAACCGGTCAAGCACATCTCTGTATATCAAAAAATCATTTTCTGTAAACGTTTCCATGTCAGTCAACACAACATTCAATCTTTCCGCCTTTTCGATTAAAGGTGTCATTTTCCCGTAATTAGCGAAAAAATCCGCTTTGGTCGTACGCATCACAAATATTTTCCCTTCTTTTACGAAATTATCCGGCAGATTTGCCTGAACACATCCGTCAAGAATGATAGCATCTGCATTCTCAAACAGCAGTTCTTGAGGCATAATTTTATGATGGTCAATTGTCTCTATTTCTTTTTGATATTCATCGGGAATTTCATAGTCGGGATAAACAAACTGGATCATTAAATTTTGTTTCATGGCAAATAAAATTCCGGCTTTCAAGTCTAAAAGTGAAATCAAATGTCTTTCCGTTTTCGGATTTTCATAATGACAATAAGATACAGATGTATCGTCTAATAAGACAACCAAGTATTGCAACATAAAACTTAACTGACTTTCTTTTCCAAACTTCCTACTTCGCTTTCCAACTCCAATTTGCGGTAAAGTTTGTTCCAATAATAGTTATTGGCTCTGACCCGCGCCTTGTGCATTTTGCATATAGCAGTTGTACGCTGATAAATCGTATTCGTTTCGGCTGTATCATAATTTTCAGCCTGACACCATGCACAACCGCTTGCAACCTCACATTCAATACATTCCTGCGAACTTTGTGTACAACGGTCGAGCGTAAGAAATGGACGCAATAGATTTTGATTAATGCCTTCGTGTATATTGCCGACAATCGCCGCCTTTTTCTCTCTCAGCGAATATTGAGCGAAGCGGGTACACGGATAAAACATTCCTGCCGCATCAACAGCCAGCATGATCCCGGCGCCACACCAATTCTGGTTTTCACGCACCTTATCTAAAGGCTTGCCAATCAATTCCGAGAAAAAGGAGCAAGCGTAATTTTTATAATATCCGTTGTCGATGATTGTATCGGCAAGTTGCATCAGTTGTTCTTCAAAAAGTAAATCATCATTTTCCTGCCACACTTGTTCAAATACGCAATTAATATTTACCTCTTTGATTCCCAATGAATAAAGATGCAAAACGCTTTCCTTGATATATGGGATATCCGGACTGCTGATGGTTACTTTTGTGCTTCCGTAAGGAAACTGTTTCAGCCAAAGCGGAATGTTGTTCACCACATCGTTGTAAGAGCCTCTGCCATTTTTATAGATACGGTTTAGATCGTGTTTCATTTCCGTTCCGTCTATTGTGATTCCAATACTCAAATGATCGCGATTCTTCTCTATATAGCGCTGCACTTTTTCCTGATGATAATTGATGCCATTGGTGGAAAAACTGAATCGATAGGAATTGAACCAGGGATGCTGTTTCTCGTATAGCTGCATTTTGATATAGTCGCAAATTCTGTCTATCAGATCAATTTCCAAAAATGGCTCGCCGCCGATGAAATCCCAAATGACAGAACTTTGATTGAATTGTTCCCTGTCGTTCAAAATATAATCAATAGCTTGTCTCGCCGTTTCAAACGACATGCGTTCTTTTGTGTTCTTGCCTACTAAATAACAGTATTTGCATGCGAGTTGGCAGTCTTTGGTGACGATGAAGGTGATGGATTTAGCTCTACCTTCTTGCCAGGATTTTTTTTGTTGAATTTCCATATACTTTTATTTGTTGCCAATTATTGTATTGCAGTCAGGATAATATCCCGTAGAACTGCCCGTACAATTTCCCGTACAACCTGTGCAATTTTTTGTACAGCTCCCCGAACACCCCGTGCAGCTTTCAAGGCAGCCGCCATAGCATGTATTATCACAATTACCACAACCGTTCCTGCAACTTCCAGTACAACCTCCAGTACAACCGCTCGCACAAGCTCCTGTGCAATCACTTCTGCAATTCCCTTTACAAGTATTGGAACAATTACCAGTACAACTTTTACCATACACTCCTGAACAACCGTCACTACAAAGTCCATTACAATCTGCTCTTACGATTTGTACAAATAAAGGAATATTTGTTAATGTTATAGCTCCTAAAACTGGCAACACTTTCTTTGTCGCATTTTTGAAAAAATCTCTTCTCGAAAGGATTTCTTGTTTTTTATTATTCTTTTTAGGCATAAACAAAAAAAATATAATTATTCAATCTAAAATAACTACCAACTACTAGTATGTTGACAACCCGTACAGACTCCTGTACAGCCTGTACTACATAGCCCTCCACAGCCTGTACAACCAGTACAGCCTGTACAAATGCCTTTACAGCTACCACTACAGCCACTACAACTATATGCACAATCACCGCTACAACTTCCTTTACAGCCACCACTACAACGGCTGGCACAGTTGTCAGCGCAACCACCTGAACAGCTACCTGAACAATTATCGCAACTTGCTATCTTTGTCTCAAGCGCTTTGGTGATAATTGGCATACTTGTCAACGCTACAAATCCCAACATGGGCAATGTTTTTTTCACTGCCTGTTTGAAGAATTCTCTCCTTGTGTGAAATTCTTCGTGTTTCTCTCTTATACTCATTGTTTTAAGAATTTGATCTTACAGTAGTTCCAGAAGTGCTTGTACAAGTACTTGAGCACGTTCCTGAACAGGCTCCTGTACAGGTTCCCGAGCAACCTCCTGAACAGCCCGTACAACCACTGGCGCACCCACCTGTACAAGTTCCCGTACAACTACCGGAACAACCATCACACACTCCTTTGGTAGTTGCCTTTGTTTGTAAAGCCGGTAATGACATCAACACTACTGCACCCAACATCGGCAATGCCTTTTTTGCCGCATGCTTAAAAAACTCTCTTCTTGAGTGAGTCTTCTCGTTACTAAAAAAACTTTCCATATCACGTATATATTTGTAAATTAATGAACTATGTAGCGACACCTTAATGTTGAAGTTGCAAAGAAACGATGGTTTTCTTGCATATTCTATTCAAAAAACGAATAAAATATTCAGGTCTTAATCATTTATTGATAAAAATGATTATTTTTGCGGTAAAAACAACTTATTACAACAATGGAAGAAGTATATGAAAATGTTCATCATGGACATAGCGTCAAGCAACTAAGGAATTTACTGGGTGTCAAACAACACATTTTGGCTGAAAGCCTCGGTTTGTCTCAGGCTTCGTTTTCACGCATTGAAAGTCAGGAAATTATTGAAGATGGTCTATTGCAGAAAATTGCAATGGAATTAAAGATTCCGGTTGATTTAATCAAGAATTTTAGCGAGGAAAGTGCAATAAAAGTAATGTCTAATGAGTTTAAAGACAATTCCTCTGTCAACTGTCAATACAAATGCACAATCAATCCTATAGAACGGGTCGTTGAATTGTATGAACGGATGTTGAAAGACAAGGATGAACAAATCAAGGAATTGAAAGAGCAGATAAAACGAGATAGAATATGAACAAAATAATATTTTCCGTCTTTTTTATCGCCGTTTTGCAGTTCTCCCTATTAGCCCAAACGGAATCGAAAATAGAAGGTGATGTTGTTTTCAGAAATGATGATGTTGTTTTTCACCGGATTGACCGTCATACCTGGGTGGGCACCGGCAATCAGATGTATAACGAGAGTCTTTATCTGATTGAGGGTAGCGATAGTGCTGTCCTGATTGATGCCGGTACAGCGATTGCCGACCTTGACAGGATTGTGGCTTCAATCACTTCCAAACCGGTAACGCTGGTCGCAACGCATGTGCATCCCGACCATACCGGCCTTTCAATCAATAGGTTCCCTCTTATATGGATTCATCCCGGCGATACGGTAAATATTCCATGGGTCATGGCTGATTACAAAGGCGAAATACGCTTTCTGAAGGATGGGCAAATGTTCAATCTTGGAGACAGGCAGCTTGAGGTAGTCCATACGCCCGGTCATACGCCCGGCTCGGTCACATTCGTAGATGCAAAGGCGGGATATGGTTTCAGTGGCGATGCTTTCGGGTCAGGCAACCTGCTGTTGGATACGGATTTCTCTACGCTTATTGCCTCCTGCAACAAGATGGAAGCAGTTATGCAAAAATACAATATCCGGCAATTCTATCCCGGCCATTTCTGGGGCGATAATCCCGAAACACTTCAAAGAATCAAGGACTTGGTCACATTGAGCAACGATGTCTTATCGGGAAAAGTGAAAGGAGAACCAATCAATAACGGATATTATACGTTTGTAGTAAGAAATTATGGAGTGAAAATCAATTATAGAGAGCAGCAGGTGAAGTAAAACGGATTTTTTTGTGTACATTTGTCCCATTATTCAAAACTTGCAGAAGGTAATGATACTTTATCACGGAACAAATATCAGGTTTGAGACACCTACAATTCTTCAACCAAATCGTGCACTCGATTTTGGTTCAGGATTTTATACGACGACCGATCGTGCGCAAGCAAGTGCGTGGGCAAAAGTGGTGATCAGACGTGTAAATCAAGGATTGCCGTTATTGAATATTTATGAATTGGATGAAAAATCATTACTATCGTTAAAAGTTAAGCATTTTGAAAGAGCCGACCGTGAATGGTTGGATTTTGTCAGCGCACACAGATTGACTTTATACAATGGTGAAAATTATGATCTAATTATCGGACCATTAGCTAATGATAATACAATGTCTGTGATTCAAAGTTATATTGATTTGTCTAAAGAAGCTCAAGAAGATGATAGAGATTTTTATGCTCAATTTGCTTTGCGACAACTTCGTGCCGATAGATTGAAAGATCAATATGTTTTTAAAACAGAGACAGCGCTACAGCACCTTAAACTTTTGAAAATAGATGAGTTATGAATTGGACTAAAAGCGATTATATGTTTTTTTTCGACCGTTGGCTTATTCCGATGATTGTTGAAAAATACGGAGTGGACGAAGAAAAAGCTTTGCGCATGTTTATTAATTCGGAGACTTATAAAATGCTTGCCGACCGGGAGACCAAACTCTTCAGGGAATCGCCTCTTGTGATTTTAGATATGTACGATGCTGAACGTGAGACAGGTAGTCCAAGAAATTCCACCTATATTAAAAATGACGGATTATGAGCGGGAAAAAATTATCGGACGAAATGCTTTTCTTTGTTTATCTGCTTGAAAAATATGCAGAATACAAAAATATGGGATCGGCAGAGGTATTGTACGCCTTCGACCAAACGCGCTTGACGGATTATATCAAACAAATGTACCCTATGTATCATACCGAACGGATAGAAAACGCGTTTGCAGATATTGACCGTAAAATGAATAATTATGAAACAAAATAATCGCAAGGAACGGATCGGAGTGACATATTCCACTAATCCTGATTTTGAATATCAGTTTCAGGAAGAGGCTGAAGTAGAGACGGTTCCGAAGGAGAAGCAGTTGCTGCGCATTGTCCTCGACAAGCGGAACAGGGGCGGGAAAACCGTGACCTTGATAACCGGTTTCCGGGGGACGGAGGATGACTTGGCAACATTAGGCAAGTTACTGAAAACCAGATGTGGAGTAGGCGGATCGGTGAAAGATGGTGAAATCATTATTCAGGGCGATTTCCGACAGAAGATAGCGGATATTTTGATGAAGGAAGGGTATCTGAAAAGTAGAATTATTTGATGTTCAAAGATTTTATTTGCTTGTTGGCATCCCATCGGGATGCGTCGCTCGGTAGAATGTTACGGCAATACAAAGGATGCATTCCGTACGGAATGCAACCCCATAATAGAATCGGTTTTCTACCGAGCGATACAATCCTAACGGATTGCGTTTTAAGAAAATAGCGTCACATTCCCAATTTCTCGAAGTAGCGATACAATCCTAACGGATTGCGATTTAAGGCTATTAAAAAAGAGATTTATTTGAAGTTTAATATTCAGTTACTCAATTATTCATTGTTCATTATTCATTGTTTATGCTCACCATCTATCGCGCCTCAGCCGGAGCCGGCAAGACACATGTCCTGACGGGAGAATACCTGCAACTATTGTTTAAAGGTGTTGATGCTCATGCCAATATCCTGTCAGTCACTTTCACCAACAAGGCGACCGACGAGATGAAAAGACGCATCATTGAGGAGCTTCACCGTTTATCCGACGGGCAGCCTTCGTCCTATCTCGCGGCGCTCATGTCGGCATATCGCAAGCCGGAAGAAGCCATCCGACGCCAGGCGCGAGCCATCCTTATCCGCATTCTGCACGACTATTCCAAGTTCAATATCTGCACGATAGACCATTTCTTCCAGCAGACCATCCGCGCCTTTATCCGCGAAACAGGCATCAACGGCAATTATCATATCGAAATGGATAAAGACTTGGTGTTGGCAGAATCTGTTGATAATCTGCTAAGTGACTTGGATGTAAAAGAGAACGGCGAACTGCTGAAATGGCTGCTCCGCTTCAGCGAAGACAAAGTGGAAAGAGGCGAAGAATGGGAGTTGAGACGTGAAATAAAGAAATTGGCCAACGAGCTTTTCAAGGAGAAATATAAGTCGTATGGAGATAAATTGGAGAAAAACATTGCTGACAAACAGACGCTTACGGAATATCAAAACTCGCTTTATGCGATTAAAAATGCCGCCGAAACAGAAGCGAAGCAGCTTGGAGAGTCAGGGATCGCTATTCTCAACCGGCATGGACTACTGCCATCCGACTTCAATGGCGGCAAAACACGATCGCCTATGCTTGTTTTTGAGAAATGGGCGGGAGGCGAGATGAAAGAGTTGACGTCTGCATTTCTCAATCTGCCTGACAATATCGAGGGCTGTTTTACGAAAACGACGAAACCGGACATAAAGTACGCCATCGAGACGGCTTTCGACGGCGGACTGAACGATTGCATCAAGCAGGCCATTCATTTTTTTACGTACCTGACGCCCTACCATACTGCCAAGGAAATATTGCGTAACTACTACACACTCGGCATCTTAACAGATATTTCAAGACATATCGCGCAGTGGCGGGAAGAAAAAAACAGGATGCTGATTGCCGACACGAACGAGTTGATCGATAAAATCATCAACGGCAGCGACGTGCCTTTTATTTATGAAAAGACAGGCACCAACATCGACCATTTCATGATTGATGAATTTCAGGACACGAGCCGCATGCAATGGAGCAATTTCCGTCCGCTGATCAAAGAGAGTTTAGCCTATAGACATGCCAACCTGATAGTTGGAGATATCAAGCAGAGCATCTACCGGTTTCGCAACTCGGACTGGACGTTGCTCGACGAACAGGTGTACGAAGACTTTTCGCCGCAGGAAATCACCGACCGCACATTGACGGAAAACTGGCGCAGCCACCGGCTGATTGTCGAATTTAACAACGCCTTTTTTGCCGCAAGCCCCGCGCTGCTGCAGGCGGATTTCAACGAAGGACTTGACGAATCTGCGCTGGACGAATCGCAAAAAGCCATGTACGGCTCCAAGATCGTTACGGCCTATCAGCATAGTTTTCAGGATGTTTCGCCACCGCGTCAATCTTCGGACGGTCATGTACGCATCGAACTGTTGCCGGAGACGGACGAATGTAGCTGGAAGCAGGAAGCCATGAACCGCCTTCCCGCACTGGTTGAAAAGCTTCAGGCACAAGGCTATACATTAAAAGATATGGCCATCCTCGTGCGCACCAAAGCCGAAGGAGTGACCGTAGCCGAAACACTGCTTGCCTGCAAGCATACGCGCCCCGATTCGCCGTGGAGATATGATATTATTTCCGAAGATGCACTGTTGATTGCCAATGCATTAAGCATCCGTTTCATCATAGATATGCTATATCACTTAAATCGACCTAATGACCTGATGCTCAAACGTCTTGCACTGATGACGTATATTGCGATGAAAACCAAAGCAATGAATATCCCGAACGTATCGACGCCATTTTCTGAAGTGATGTCCGACTTTCCGGCAGAGAAAATCAGGGAAATAAGATTACTCTCACAACGCTCTTTCTATGAGACGGTTGAAGGAATCTACAGACTTTTCAAAACAAGTTTTCCTCGTGATGAACAGGCTTATATTCAGGCATTTCTTGACCTTGCAGCGACATTTTCCGAGAGAGAATCGGCCGATACGGATAAATTTCTCAGGTGGTGGGAAGAGTCGGGCAGCAAAGAGAAAATATCTTTGCCCGATTCGCGCGACGCCATCCGGATATTAACAATTCACAAATCTAAAGGGCTTGGTTTCAAGGTTGTTATCATTCCATTCGGAGATTGGGACATGGATCAGAAAGGCGGCTCGATCGTATGGTGCCATCCGCAGCAAGCGCCTTTCGATAAATTGCAAATCGTGCCGGTCAACTATTCCAAATATTTGAGTAACACGCTATTTGCCGAAGATTATTATCATGAGAAGTTGCATGCCTATATTGATAACCTGAACGCGCTTTATGTGGCCTTCACCCGCGCAAAAGAAGAATTGATCGTTTTCATTCCCGACACGGAGGTGAAACGGAGAAAAGAGGTATCCAAGTTGATATACAATACCTTGCATCTAATAGGGGGGGCGTTGCAGGAGGAAGTAGATATTGTTCAAGGTTCAAGGTTCAATGTTCAAGGTTCAGAGGAAAATGTTCAAGGTTCAAGGTTCAAGGTTCAAGGTTTAGAGGAGGAGGTTCAAGGTTTAAGGTTTAAGGAAGTGTCAATTGTCAATTGTCAATTGTCAATTGAATTAGGTAATTGGTGGCGCCCAACCTCCCCCTCCCCCCCCGAAACAAATGAGATTACCATGCAACCCTTGCCCTCCATCCTGCCGGATAACCGCATCATGCTCCGGCTTCATCGAAACGGCGGATTCTTCGACGACAACAAACGCAAACACGGCATCCTGATGCACGAGATATTAAGCAATATCGAGACAGGACGAGATATCACTCAGGCTATCAGGCAGAAAGAGCTGTCTGGTGAAATAAGTAAACAGGAGTCGGCCGAATTAATGTCGCGTCTTGAGCAATTGTTGGAGATGCCGGCAGTCAGAAGTTGGTTTGACGGTTCGATGCTGTGTCTGAACGAGATGGAGATACTTTACGGCAACGGCAAGTCCTACCGTCCCGACCGTATCATGCTTGACGGCGACGAGGCCATAGCTGTCGATTATAAGTTCGGAGAAATAGAAAATCCACGCCATCAGCAACAAGTCGAAAAATATATGTCTCTGCTTTATGATTCGGGATATCAGCGTGTTAAAGGATTTCTTTGGTATGTGGAACTAAATAAAATTTTAGAGATTGCCCGTTGATTTCAAAAAAACAACTACATTTGCTACACAATTTTAAAGCAAATGAAGATCCATCGGGAAGGAACGGGGATATTGTTGTCATTATTCAGTTTTTTGTTTATTGCCAATCTGTCAATCTATTACATGATTGGGAAGGGACTGTTTTTCTATATTGTCCTGTCGGTCTCGTGTGGACTTTTCCTGCTGATACTGAACTTTTTCCGCAGTCCGTCGCGTCGTTTTCCCTACGACTCCGAAGGATTGGTCATTGCTCCGGCCGACGGCACCATCGTGGCCATCGAAGAAGTGGTGGAAAATGAATATTTCAACGACAAACGGCTTCAGGTCTCTGTTTTCATGTCTCTTTTTAACGTACATGCCAACTGGTTTCCTGTCAACGGCGCCGTCAAGCATGTCTTTTATCATCCGGGCACGTTCAAAGCCGCTTACCTTCCAAAAAGCAGCGTGGAAAATGAACATTCCACCATCGTGATTCAAACACGTCACGGCACAGAAGTGCTGACGCGACAGATTGCCGGCGTACTGGCACGCAGGATCGTGACGTATGCGAAAGAAAATGAGGATGGTCATGTCGATGAACAGATGGGGTTTATCAAGTTTGGCTCGCGGGTGGACGTGTTTTTACCGGTCGGGACAGAAGTCCTCGTGGAGATGGATCAGAAAGTGACCGGCAATCAGACACCGATTGCGAGGTTGCATAAGATCAGCTATGAGATATAAATAACTGAGTAACTGAATAACTGAGTAACTGAGTAACTGAATAACTGAATAACTGAGTAATTGAATAACTGAATAATTGAGTAACTGAGTAATTGAGTAACTGAATAACTGAGTAACTGAATAACTGTATCTTTTGAACATTGAACTTTGAACTTTGAACATTTTTATCCCGTGACGATTCGTAAACATATTCCTAATCTGCTGACTTGCATCAACTTGATGTTAGGTTTTTATGCTTGTGTGCTGGCGCTTACGGGTGTTTATTACGAGGCCATGCTTGTCATTTTCTTGGCGACGGTGTTTGATTTTGCCGATGGGTTGGCGGCGCGGCTGCTGAATGCCTATTCTCCGATCGGCAAAGACCTTGACTCACTGGCAGATGTAGTCAGTTTCGGCGTGGCGCCGGGTATGATCGTATTTGACTTTCTTGATCGCCACCAATATACGGTTGAATGGAGTAATCCGTTGATTGGCAAGATGTTCTTATTGGCTGCTTTGGCCGTACCCGTTTTTTCAGCCTTACGTTTGGCCAAATTTAACAACGACGCAAGGCAATCGACCTCTTTTATCGGTCTGCCCGTCCCGGCACATGCACTCTTCTGGGCACCACTTATTTACGTGTTGTCGATGGCTCTCGACGGATTCGGCACACCTGGTTTCCTGATGCCTTATGTACCTTACGCTTTATCAACCATCCCGTCGCTATACATTATTATTGCAGTAGCACTCATCGTATTAGGTTCGTCATTATTGCTCGTTTCGGAAATTCCCATGTTTTCGATGAAAATCAAATCGGCTGACTGGAAAGGCAATGAACAAATTTATACATTAATTATTATATCAATTATTTTGATTCTATTATTTGGTTTTCTGGGAATTACAATGACAATTTTGATATACGTGGCTATGGCTGTCTTCAAAAAATACTTTTCTCAAAATTAAAGTCATGGATTTGAAATTAATGCAATACATTTGGAAAAGCCGGATTTTTCCTGTAAATTTGTGCGCTCATGTAAAAATTGACAGTTGATATGTTTAAATTTCTATGGCTCATTTTTTTTGCAGGGATTTTCGTTTCAATGATCGCCCTCTCCGTATTGCGCACGTTTCGTGAGATTTTTACAGGAAGTCCGCGAAAAAAACAACAGGCCGCCTCGCAAAACAGGCAAAAAAACAATACAAGCACATCCGGCAACCGACAATCATCGGCTAAAAAGAAAGTGATCACCTCCGATGAAGGCGAATATGTAGATTATGAGGAGATTAAATGACGTTTAATCTTAAGTTATCCTATTGTCATGTTATTGGAAAGTATGAAAAACAGGCGGAGCATCCGTCAATACACAAGTGAGGATATCCCTGAAACGCTTCTAAATGAATTATTTGAGGTTGCAGCCCGCACCTCTAACACAGGTAATATGCAGTTATACAGCGTTGTCGTCACCCGCGACCGCGAAAGCAAGGAAAGACAGGCGCCGTTTCACTTCAATCAAAAGATGGTCACGGAAGCGCCTGTGCTGCTGACGTTTTGCGCCGATGCCAACCGATTCGTCAAATGGGCGACACAGCGCAATGCTTCACCCGGCTTTGACAACCTTCAAACCTTTATCGCCGCCACGATTGACGCCATGCTGTTTGCGCAGGCATTCTGCGATGCAGCCGAAGCCAATGGTTTGGGCATCTGTTATTTGGGCACAACTGCTTATAATGCCGACAAGATTATTGAAGCCCTTGAATTGCCCTATCTGGTTGTCCCAATCGTATCACTCACAGTCGGTTATCCTGCCGAACCTCTGCCAGAGCAACCCGACCGTCTTCCTCCGGAAGCCATTATACATCACGAAAAATACCAAGACTTCACGCCCGAATCCATTGACCGGATTTACAAACCGCGCGAAGAGTTGGAAGTCAACAGGAAATACGTTCTTGAAAACGGCAAAGATACTCTTGCACAGGTGTTTACCGATGTCCGCTACACCAAAGCAAACAACGAATACTTTTCCGAAGTCTTCCTCACCGTCTTACAAAAACAAGGTTTTTTGTCAATCAGCAATACGTCCTTTGGCAATTTCATCCACAACGCCTGAGTCGAGTAGTGTAGTGATATCGCCGAAGTTTTTCAACTCACCTGCTGCAATTTTCTGCAAAATGCGACGCATTATTTTCCCGCTTCGAGTCTTTGGAAGACCTGTAACAAATTGAATCTTATCAGGTTTGGCAATCGGACCGATGATTCTTGATACGGTTTGAATTATAGCCTGCCTCATTTCTTCTTCTGTCCCGTGCACGAATTTCAGGATGACAAACGCATAAATACCTAATCCTTTGATTTCATGCGGATAACCAACTACTGCGCTTTCTACTACGCCGTAATGCATATTGATGGCATTTTCCACTTCGGCTGTCCCGATGCGGTGGCCGCTTACGTTCAGCACATCGTCTACGCGCCCTGTAATGCGGTAATTACCGTTTTCATCGCGCAAAGCTCCGTCGCCGGTGAAGTATAAATCCTGATATGCAGAGAAATAAGTCTGTCGGCAACGTTCGTGGTCGCCATACGTAGTACGCAGTATTCCGGGCCATGGCATTTTGATACATAAATTTCCCGTAGCCGGATTGCCTTCAACTTCTTTGCCGTTTTCATCCACCAAAACAGGTGCGACGCCGGGCAAGGGCAATGTGGCGAATGAAGGTTTGGCCGGAGTCACGCCGGCAATGTTTGAAATAAGTATTCCGCCTGTTTCCGTTTGCCACCAAGTATCTACTATAGGACATTTTTTCTTGCCCACATGCTCGTCATACCAGTGCCAGGCTTCTTCGTTGATAGGCTCGCCTACCGTGCCCAGCACTTTGAGCGAAGACAAGTCTTTTCCTTCAAATGGTTGCGTTCCATATCCCATAAGCGAACGAATGGCGGTAGGCGCTGTGTAGAAGGTGTTTACTTTGTATTTGTCAATGATCTCCCACATTCGTCCTGCGTTAGGCCAGGTGGGAATGCCTTCGTACATCACCGAAGTGGCGCCTGCGCTTAACGGGCCGTACAGGATATAGCTGTGTCCCGTTATCCAACCTATATCTGCCGTACAGAAGAATATGTCGCGCGGTTTGTATTGGAATACATTTACAAAGGTATAGTTTGCCCACACCATATAGCCGCCGCACGTATGCACAACGCCCTTGGGCTTGCCGGTG
>JAITMM010000171.1 GCA_031277335.1 Tannerella sp.
CATGTCAGACAAGTGTTTGGCTTGTTGACAAATAAACAGCCCCAGCAGCGCATCGTCTTTATCAAGTCGTGGAATGAATGGGCCGAAGGCAATTATTTGGAGCCTGACAGCCGTTTCGGCAGGAAATACCTGGAAGTCCTGAAAGAAGAGGTTGAGAGGTTTGAGAGGGAAAAAGGTTTTCCTTTGTAAATGTGTTGTAAAAATCCTGACTTCTAAAGAAAAAAGCTTTCAATATAGTATTCAAGCAAACAAATGTTGTATATTTGCAGTCTCAATCGTTCAATGGCTAATGAGTAACAATATTCAGCAAATATTACGTCAAGGCGAAGGTTTAAAAGCAGAGTTTAAAACCTCATTCAATGTTGAAACCATTGAGACATTGGTTGCATTTGTCAATTCCAAGGGAGGCGCTGTATATATCGGCGTAAATAATAATGGCGAGATTACCGGTGTTCAGTTGGGTACGGAGTCTATACAGCAATGGACTAATGAAATTAAGAGCAAAACTGAACCTTCAATCATTCCTGATGTGGAAGTGATTGAATCAGAAGAAAAAAATGTGGTAGTTTTTATAGTAAACGAATTTCCTGTAAAACCTGTAGCCATTCAGGGCAAATATTACAAAAGAGTCGATAAATCAAATCATTTACTGTCCATATCCGAAATTTCCGATATGTATATGCGAACGATGCAATATTCGTGGGATGCTTATTTTTCAAGAGATTACTCTATTGAAGACATTGATTTTAAGAAAGTTCAGAAATTTATCGACAGGGTTAATTCCATTGGCCGTTTCAGCCTGGAAGGTTCGCCCACGGAATGTTTGAGAAAACTGAAATACATTTCTGAAGACAAAGTAACCAATGCTGCAATATTGCTTTTTGGCAAAGGTGAATGTCCATACAATGTTCATTTGGGACGTTTTAAAACGGAGTCAATGATTATAGACGACCGTATGTTACGCCTGACCTTGTTTGATGCTGTAGAGGAAACTCAGAAATATTTGATTTCACAAATGAAGGTGGCCTTTGAAATTACAGGAAAAACCACCCAACGAACAGAGATTCTGGAATATCCCGTTCCTGCGATTCGCGAGTTGATATTGAATTGTTTAATACATCGCGATTACCTAAGCCCTATTGATGTGCAAATCAAGGTATTTGACAATTTTATCACTTTTTACAATCCTGGCAAGCTGTATGGAGACCTGACTATTGAAGATTTGTATACAACTACCTATCAGGCTTCAACACGTAACAAGCTGATTGCAGATGCATTCTATCTGACCGGAGATATTGAAAAATACGGCAGCGGCTTTCGACGGATCAGAAACGAGATAAAACAATATCCGACCATGAAACACGAATTTCATGAAATTGCCAATGGCTTTTTGGCAACAGTAAGTTATACGGAAAGGAAAATTTCGTTGCAAGATGTAGAAAAAGACACAGATGATGTTACTGAAAACTTCACCAATAGCTTCACCGATAACTTCACCGATAACTTAAAAAAAATCCTTGAATTGATAGAATCAAAACCAACTGTTACATTTGATGAGTTGGCGGAAAAGGTCGGTATTACTAAAAGGGCAATTATAAACAATACCAACAAGTTAAAACGATTAGGTCTTATTGAACGGATAGGTACAAACAAACGGGGCTATTGGAGATCAAGTAATACGACAGTTGCAGAATTGGAATTTAACAGGGAAAATGATTTGAAGTTTAATAAACAAGTTAATGAACTCACAAGTGATAACTTCACCGATAACTTCACTAATATCTTCACCAATAATGTAAAAAAAATCCTTGAATTGATAGAATCAAAACCAACTATTACACTTGATGAGTTGGCAGAAAAAGTCGGCATTACTAAAAGAGCAATTATAAACAATACCAATAAGTTAAAAAAAACAGGTCTCCTTGAAAGAACAGGCGGGGCTAAAGGCGATTATTGGAAAGTAAATAAAAGAAGTAAACCTGGAAAGAATTAAAAGCAACATTCAAATGAAACAGCAAGATTATTTAAACGCAGACCACATGGACTACTGGCCTCCGTTCTCAAAAGGGCGCTTGATGGATTGGCTATTACGTCCCGAACAGTATTGGGTCAGGAAGTTTGTACGAAATCTTCGGAAAGAAGAATTTTACACATTTCATCAGAAGAATAAATTGCTGCAATACTATTACCGGCGGAAAAAGAATATCCTGGGTTCCCGACTGGGCTTCTTTATCAGCGCAGGCTGTTTTGATTCGGGGCTTAAGATTTATCATTACGGGTCGATTATTGTCAATCCCAAATCGAAGATAGGTAAAAACTGCACCATACACGGCAATTGTTGTATCGGCAGCAAAGGCGTATTCCCCGACGATTCGCCTGTGATCGGTGATAATGTGGACATTGGACAGAATGCGCAGATCATGGGTGGCATCACCATTGCAGACGGTGTAAGAATAGGAGCCGGCGCTGTTGTAATTCATTCCATCGAAGAACCCGGCGCGACTGTTGTAGGGATTCCTGCCAAAATTGTCTGTCATGCGAAAATTTAAAGGTCACAATCAATTGAATATAAGATATATGACGAATACCGTATCTTTCAATATACATTTTCCTGCAAAAATCGTATATTGTATTATACAAAAGTTGTATCTTTGTATTCTCAACCGTTCAATAATAGATGGATACATTGATTGAAGCATATCATTTGCGGTTGCATAACACGGTAAGTGCTGTGTTGGAAACGGACTTATCGGCTGTTGAAAACATAGAATTTATTTCCGTTCAAAAGCTTAAACGACTGCTGTCGGTCAATAGTAATGATAAAAAGATTATATTTGCAGCACAAAATTAAGAATTAAGGCAGGTGACGGAAAACAAATTCATAGAGTTTAAGTCTGGTTTTCATGAAGAAGCGATGGAAGCCCTTTCGGCATTTGCCAATACCAAAGGCGGTAAGGTAGTTGTTGGCGTTAATAATCAGGGGATTCCAATAAAGAATTTTGAAATCGGCGCTGAAATTATTCAGAAATGGCTCAATGATTTTTTTAACGAACCGGAAGCGGCACAAGAAAATATGCAAGTCAGCACACCAGTAAATGAACAAGTCGAGGTACAAGTCGAGCAATCCCATAAAGATGATAATGAGTATGGTAGCGTAGTAGATACACCAGTAAATGAACAAGTCGGGGTACAAGTCGGAGTACAAGTCGAAAAGTTATTATTATGCATGGATCATGATTTTTTCTCGACGAAAGCAGTACAGCTTCGACTTGGCTTAAAACAAAGACATAAAGTATTTACCAACTACATTCAACCCGCCATAAAACTCGGATTGATAGAAATGACTATTCCTGACAAGCCAACCAGTCGACTACAAAAATATCACCTGACGCAAAAAGGCAAGGAATTAAAAGCAACATTGAAATGAAACTAAAAGAATATATCAACGCAGACCGGATGGATTATTGGCCTCCTTTTTCCAAAGGAGCCTTTATGGACTGGTTATTGCGCCCTGACCAATCCTGGGTCAGGTCATTTGTAAAATACCTGCGCAAGGAAGAATATTACACATTTTACCGGAAGAATAAATTGTTACAATATTATTACCAACGGAAAAAAAACATGTTGGCTTGCCGTTTAGGCTTCCATATCGAGGCAGGATGTATCGGACCGGGACTAAGAATCTATCACTACGGCCCGATACATATTTCTCCCAAGTCGAGGATCGGAAAGAATTGCACGCTGCATCGAAGCTGCGTAATCGGGACAAAAGGGACTTATCCCATTGAATATCCCATGATTGGAGATAATGTGGATATCGGTGTGGATGCAAAGATTTTGGGCGGCATTACCATTGCCGACGGGGTAAAAATAGGTGCAGGAGCCGTTGTAACAAAGTCAATCACGGAACCGGGCGTTACGGTGGCAGGTATACCGGCCCGTATCATAAAAAGATAAAAAACGATGCAAATGACAGCAGTGAAATCTAAAGTCCCAGTAAATATAATAACAAAATGGATCATATAAAAGAAAAGAAAATACTGCTTATTACATTGCCTTTTTTCAATTACGAAAAAATGATTCAGGACGAATTGGAAAAATTAGGTGCCGAAGTTGACTTTTATCCATCCAAGTTTCATAAGGAAAGCATAAGAGCCAATGCCTTTGTTTCTCCCTTCATCGTAATGATTTACTTTCTTTTGAACCCTTTTTACAAAAGAAAATATACCGATAAAGTGATAAGATACGTGAAAGCACAAAATAAAGTATATGATTATCTATTTGTTATTCAGCCTTTGACAGCTTCAAGAAGATTAATTATTGAATTAAAGCGTCTTAATCCTCATATAAAAACATATATTTACTTTTGGGACACTTTCGAGTTCTTTGATTTCTCGCATCAAATCAAATGGTTTGACTATGCTTATTCATTCGACAAAACAGATTGCAGTCAACACAAAGGATTGCGGCATATTCATAATTTCTATATAGACAATCAAGCTGATAATGAGGAAGTTAAAAAGTATGATTTTTCCTATATCGGTTCAGTATATAAGTTCTCTACCTACAAGATTGACATTGTAAACAGGCTTCTTGAAGACGCTAAACTCCAACAAATCAATTATTTTGCCTTAATGAAATATGTGGATGATTTCAGCACCGGTCTCTTTGGAATCAACAATGCATTCTTTCGGATGATGAAAACGGTTTATCTGTTTCTTTTCGATAAGCCGAGAATCGGCTATAAAAAAGCAATAGAAGCATATTTGGCAAAAGGTTTTCTTTCCTTAAAAGGGATTCCTTTGACGGAGGCAACAAAAATTCAAAACCAATCAAAGGCTATTGTGGACATATCTTATCGAAACAGAGCCGGAATAACGTTTAATGGAATAACAGCAGTGGCTTATAATAAAAAGCTGATTACCACCAATAAATACCTAGCGGATGAGAGCTTTTACCGTCCCGAAAATATCCTGATTCTTGATGAGGAACATCCTCATATAGATAAAAATTTCCTCAACACTACGGTGAAGCCGGTTGATATTTCCCATTTGAGGTTGGATAATTGGTTAAAAACTATTTTCAATGCGGAATGAAACCATGAAAATATCAGTTATAACAGTCAATTACAATCACGGCAACTTGCTGGAAGCTACCATCAAATCGGTAGTAGAACAGAGTTATTCTGATATTGAATTTATTGTCATCGATGGAGGAAGCACAGACGAAAGTGTTTCAATCATCAAAAGGTATTCTGAAAATATCGCCTATTGGGTCAGTGAACCGGATAAAGGTATCTATCATGCCATGAACAAAGGAATTGGCAAAGCCACAGGTGATTATTGCATTTTTCTCAATTCCGGCGATTCGTTTTATGAGGATAATATGGTTGCAAATGCTATTCCCTACTTAAATACCGATATCATTTGTGGTAACGTAATGTTGGCGTTTTCATCATCATTAGAACTGCGAAAAGCTCCTTTGAAGCTTGATACACTGTTTTTTATGCAACGACGGTCTATTTGTCACCAAGCTCTGTTCATTAAGACAGAATTATTGAAACAGCGTCCTTATGATGAAACATTAAAAATTGTTGGGGATTGGGAACAATTGCTGTACGAAATTATAGTTAATCATAAAACATACAAGACAATAGATGTAATTATATGCCGGTATTCCATGGATGGAGTGTCATCGAATGCAGCAAAATCAGATGCAGAGAAAAGAATGGTACTGGAAAAATATCGCTCATCGGGTGCTCTGCCGCCGAACCAATTACAAGAATTAGTCAACCAACTGAAAATCGGCACAAGGAAATACCGTTTCGCCTTGGCTGCAGTCAACTTGATTGTAAATAGCAGCGGATTATTCAGAAAATTGTTTAAGCGTTAAAAAAATGATGAAAGCGTTTGAAAATGAAATCCCTTTGGTCATTGCTTTTACGCCGAATTATTTTATTCCGGCGGCGACTACACTGTTATCCGTGTTTGAAAGTTCAAACTCGGATGACCGTTTTCATATCATTTGCCTGTTGAGCGAGGAGCTTCCCGAAAGATTGAAAAAAAAGATTTATTTGGTTGGCGGAGAACGTGCCCGTTTCTCATTCGTCAACCTGCAAGGCAGACTATCAGATATTTACGTGGATTCCAAATATACGGTTGCTGCTTCCTACAGATTGCTGTTGCCGGACTTGCTGCCGGAATACGACAAGGTGATGTATATCGATTGCGACGTGGTGGTAAGAAACAATTTAGCTCAACTGTACCATTCTGTCAATCTGGAACACAATTACTTGGCGGCCGTGTATGAAGCTACTCTTGATTTTCAGGAAGAGCATCTCCATCAAATAGGATGCGATCCTTCGGCTTATATTAATTCCGGATTTTTGATTATGAACTTGGCGTTGCTACGTCAGGATAACATCGTTGAAAAATTTATCGAAGCCTCAAAAGCTGATTATCTGGAATTTCCCGATCAGGATGTGCTGAATGTCGTTTGTAAAAATAGAATCTTTGGGTTACCGCCCATTTACAACAGCATACGCACGTTCTACTTGCCTCAATATAAATCTTTTTTTCTTAAACGCTATACCCAACAGGATTGGGAAGCAGTGCAACAACATGGAAATGTGCATTATACAGGCGTAAAACCGTGGGATCATTTTACGGTTAAGTTTCAGATATGGTGGCAATGCTACGAACGCCTGCCGAAAGAAGTTCGCATAGAAGGTAAGGTCAACAAAAAAATGTATTTCCTGTTTAAATTTTATAATTCTGCCGTAGGCTGTTGGCTTATAAACGGAATTCAATCACTATATCGTGAACTAAAAAAGTGAATAATTATGATAGAAAGAATTAAAGTATTTATCTGGGCATTGCTACATTTTCCGCAATACAACTATCTATATGAGAAAACCAAGCGTATACGACAAGCATTCAAAGTGTGGACCTCGGAAGAAACTGTTCAACACATAGTAAATACCGGATGTTCTGTGAGCCGTTACGGAGACGGGGAATTACGCATTATGTATCATTATACGCAAGCCGGAAATGTTGAAAATTATGAAGAGGATACTTTTTTCAGGTATGATGAAGCGCTGGCAAAACGCTTGATTGAAATTTATCAATCCGAATTGTCGAATCATTTAGTATGTATACCT
>JAITMM010000229.1 GCA_031277335.1 Tannerella sp.
TTTTATTGACGCTGCGACCTTGGAGGCTGCGGATTGGCTCGCTGAGCGGCAGCTTGCCTGTCGAAATACGCATCCAACGCGGCCTTGCTTACCGGAAGGTTGGTCTGTTGATTCAACCATCCCCTGAAATCAGTATTTTCGGCAACATTGCCTGCCCGGCGTTGCTGATTGAAAGCATTGCGCAAATCAGTCAATTCAAACGAAATGACGGCTTCCTCCAGCAAGTGAGGCGGAATGAAGATCACGCCTCCTCTCGTGGCAAGCACGGCATCGCCCGGCAACACGGTCACACGGCCTATGCGTATCGGCGCATTGACCGACGCGCATACCATGCCGCTGATCGAAGATGGATCGTGCCCACGAATCCATCCGTTGAATCCTTCAATCTTCAGCAAGTCAGCCAGATCCCTTACCGAACCATTCAGTATGACGCCCCGTTTGCTGTTTTTGAAAGCTGTACCGCCCACGGAGGCGCCCATCAGCGTCCCGTCGGCAATCTTCCCGTAAGCATCGGCCACATAAATATCACCATCACTTAAAGAATTGACCGGCAGCGCATTATTCACCCTGTCTATCTGCTGCGATTTCCCTACTTCCTGCAGGTAATCATCAAAATCAAACCGCATGGGCATAAATTGAGCCGTCAGCGCCCGTCCGGTCATCACCTGATCGGGATGAAGTATCATCCATTCGTTTTCATACGTTCCCGAAAAGTTTTCAAACTGATTTTCATATCCTTGCGCTTTCAGAAATTCCCATAACTCTTCCATCCCGACTTTTTTCAGCCGTTCAAGCAGATCATCCGAGACTTTTGGTCTCCCATCCGGCGTGCGCTCGCCTTCCCATTTCTTAGTCAATCGCTTCACATCTTCCGGGCTCCATTTGACTGACTGAGCGCATAAGGGAAGCGTTAATAATATAGTAATAAATAATATACAAACTTTTTTCATCGTTATTGTTTTTAATTATACGATAAGCAAAAATATCAGTCGGGTCTTCAAAGCCCCGACTGATATTTTAAATTAATTACGGCACCTGTTTATTAGCCACATCCCACCAGTTGCGCTGCTGTACTTCCTGTTCGCGAATCATGTCGAGCGCCCATCCGTGGCGACTCATGGCAGCATTTAATTGTTCGAGATTGTTGGAACGTTCATTTTCAGGATAAGCCATGCGGCGCGGCATGGTGAAACCGGGTGACGACGAATTGGGCGGCAAATTCAAACCCATCCTGACGACATTGAACCAGCCTTCGGTCGGATTCAGATACATCGTTATCCACATTTCTTCGGCAAGCCGCGTCTTTGCTGCGCCTCCTGCTCCCAAGGTGTGGGCTGCAAGATATATATCCATTTCTTCATTGCTAATGGTTTGGTGTTCAAGCATACCGCTATATCCCGTCAATTGAGACATATTGGCTTTCACACCGGCCTGATATGCCGATTCGGCTGTATAAGACCCTGTATTCCAGCCTTTCAAGGCAGCTTCAGAAATCAAGAGCAGCATTTCGGAAGCCGTCACAAGTTCTATTGGTCTTGTATTGACATACAGAAACGGATTCGGACTTGTATAGGCATGATGATAAGCCGGTACTGTCAATTCGGGATTTGCATTGATTCCGTGCGCCACGCCTCTGGCCTCATCAAGATTCCAGTTCCAATCGGCTTCCACTCTCCAGTAGTTGGACATATCCGAAGCAGTCGTATTTCCAATATCTTCATTCAAACGTCCTCCAAAGATGATTTTTCTTCGCGGGTCATTCATCGTTTTCATCCAGTCAACAAAATACTGACCTAATTTCATATACCGTTCCGGGTCTCCTCCGCCTTCGCCGGCAAACCATCGACTATAATCATTACGTTCATCGGGGTTGGTGCTTGTGCCTGTTCGCATGAGATAATTATCTGCATTATCTAAGATTACACCGTTTGCAATCGCCAATTCGGCATATTTCCTCGACGTGGCCTGGTCAGCATCGGAAATTCTCATTGCCCCTCTCAACATCAGCGAATAGGCAAATTTTTTCCATTGAGTCATATTACCGTTATAAGACAAATCGGCATTTGACCATGTTGTTGCCACCCCGGCAGTCAGCTTAGGTGCTTCCGTTTCGAGAATGGAGAGCAAATCCTTATAGATAGATTCTTGAGTGTCGTATACAGGTTTATTCAGTTCAAATGAGCTGATAGCCAGCTTTCCGGCTTCCGTATAGGGTATATCTCCGTAGAAATCAGTCAGCCGCATAAAGATGGCTGCTTTCAGGATGCGCGTCATTGCCAGATTATTCACCATATTAGGATTATCCTGTTCGACTAAAAAGTTTTCGAGTGTCGTGACCATGGATACTTCATTGGGATATGATTGGTTCCATGGATTGTCATTTATACCCTGAGAAAACTGATTAAGTGCACCTGAAATTGCTATATTGGAATATGTAGAATAATACTTAATGTATACTGCTTGCTGGCTCAGCGGATTTCCGCCGATGGATCTCCGTCCGTAATTGATGATGATATTGGTGAACATCAATGACATATCTGCATTATCCTTGGTAAGCATATACTTAGGATTGTCTAAATCTCTCAGACTTTGCGTGTCGCATGATAATACCGTCAAGAGGATCAAAGCGACAATTACTATATTTTTAAATAAATTCGATTTCATAATTTGATCTTTTAGAAATTAACATTCAAATTCAGCGTATAAGTTCTCAGTGATGGCAACAGATTGTTATTGACGCCATTGCCGCTGTTAATGCTTGGATCGCCACCGGGCAGTTTGTTGTAGATATCAAACAGATTGCGCGCCACAAAAGAGATATTGGCCGATTGGATATGCAGACCGGCCAATGCTGATTGAGGTATGCTGTAGTTCAGAGTTATCTGTCTGAATTTCACATAGGAAGCATCGAATACAAGCATATCTGCAATGCGTGTAGCCTGACCGTATCTATAATACTGTTCGAAAAATTTCTGTTCATAAGGCATTTCATTTCCTTGTATAGTAATATCATTTTTCAGAAAATTTCTCGCATCGGCTTTGAGCACGTAGGATGGTGCATCCTTAACATTAGTCCAGACAGGATTATCACCTGTGCCTGAGTTGTATACACCTTCAATAAACAGGCCGCCGTCGCGTCCGGGCAGTGTCTGCTTGCTTGTTCCACGTTGAATCATCTGGTCTTCAGCCGAATAAATCATAATGCCGCCCCATTTGGCATCAATCGTAGCCGACAGTGTTAAGTCTTTCCATCTCACGGAAGTAGAGAAACTTGCGGCATTGGGATTGACACCGTAACCTAAAAATTCCTTGTCTGCATTTCGTGTCGGATACCATACATTATACGGCTGTCCATCAGCCGTTGACATCTGATAACGTTCCCATACCGGTTGTCCGTTTTCGACCCTCTGCGTATAACCGTAGATGGCATAAGGCTGTTTGCCGACTATATGTTTGATATCTATATTTCCACCGACGCCTTGTGTAGACTCGTTGACCTCCGATACGCCGCCAAGGTCGAGGACTTCACCTTTATTAAAGGCATAAGCAAAGGTCATATTCCATTGCAATGCTTTGGTCTGGACAGGGATAACGGACAGCGTCAATTCATGTCCTTTATTACCGATGGCACCCAGGTTGACACGTGCGCTGGTATATCCTGTCGCTTGTGGTGTTGTAACGCTAACGATATCATTATTAGTCTGTTTATCATAATAGGCATAGTCAATATTAATTCGGTTATTCAGGAAGCGGAAATCAATTCCCACCTCGTATTCACGCGTGTTGTAGGGCATCAAACCGGGATTTTCAAGTCTGTCGGGGATTGAAAGATACGGTTTGCCGAGATATCCTATGGAATTGATATTATAAGCCAGCTTCGTGGCAAATGCTTCAGCTCCGCCTCCAACTTCTGCGTACGAAGCCCTTATTTTGGCAAAACTCCACCAGGACGGAAGTTTTAGATGTTGCGACATCAAATAACTTAACCCGACGCTCGGATAGAAAATATTGTTTTTGACAGCAGGATTTAATGCTGAGAACCAGTCGTTTCTACCCGTTGCAGTCAAATAAACCAAATTATTGTAGGAAATTTCGGCATTGCCGTATAAGGAATTGATACCCGAAGTAGTACGTGCCACATTGGCCGTAATAATGTTGGCATTGGTGATCACATTCCAGTACTCAATCACCATTCCGTCACCTTGAAGTCCATCTCTATTAAAATAATTTCTTGTCAAGCTTCCGCCAACAAAAGCGCTGACATCCAATTTATTAAAAGATTTCTGAAACACAAGGCTCCAATCGACATTAAACTCCCGCGACAGTTCCGTAAATTGTTGTATCCGTCCGCGACCGTTGTTATTGCCTCTGATAAATCCGTCGGCTTCGATATCTTCGTTCCTTAACGTCTGTGTTTCAAGGCCCATTCTTCCTGTGGCAAATAGCCAGGGAGTAATCGTGATGCGTAAATCTCCATTGATCGAGAGCCTGTCTCTCGTGTCTTCCTGTAAGTCCTGATAGGCTGACCACCACGGATTTTGATAATAATCGTTTGTGCTATATGTCAACATCCTGCCATCGCCGTTAGGTCTTGCTCCAAATTTATTGGGATCGCCTCTCATCCAGATGATTGGCACATTGGTCGGGATGATATTCAGGAGCGAAACGTAGCGCGCCGTATTGGGACGGTTATTTGTTTTGGCTGTCGAATAATTGATTCTTCCGTTGAATTGTACGATTTTGGCAATGGTGCTATTCGTTGATAACCCGATGGTTTGTCTGTTCATATTCGAATTTGGAACGGGAGAAGTATAACGTAAATCGGAAGCTGAAATACGATACCTTTGATTGCCCGTTCCGCCTGTATAGCTGACGCTGTTATTCATTGTATAACCTGTGCGCATAAATTCATTCCAGTGGTCTTCCTGAAATTCATAAATGAGTGGTTTGTCCTGTTCGTTATTCCAATACAATTGATTGCCGTCAAGGTCGGTCAGATTCCTGCCGTCAAATCGAGGTCCCCAGTCGCGATGCGTTTCTGCGTTCCATTGATAAAGATACGAACTTGTGTTGTCGCCGTTGGCTCCCGAATTTCCGTATAGCGTCTGACGTGATTTTGTATAAGGATTTGCGTATTGTTCGAACCCGAAACTTCCGTTGTAGGAAACACCTATTCCTTTTGTAGCCGATCCTCCGCTTTTTGTAGTAATCAAAATCACGCCATTCGATGCTCTTGAACCATACAGGGCTGTGGCGGCAGCACCTTTCAGCACATTCAACGACTCAATGTCGTTAGGATTCAACGTCGTCAAAGCATCTCCCAAGTCACGGCTGCTGTTCGAGCGACTGTTACGCATAATTGGCACACCATCAATCACGTACATAGGGTTATTGTCTCGACTGATAGATGTATTTCCGCGAATGGTGACACTTGACGAACCGATTGCACCGGTACCTAAATTGTTGATATCCACGCCTGCAATCGTACCAAGCAACGCATTCATCACGTTAAGCTCAGGCGTCTTCGCCAGATCATCTCCCTTGACTTCAGATGTCGCGTAGCTCAACGCCTTGGTCTGCCGCTTTATACCAAGCGCCGTGACGACAACCTCCTCGAGTTCTTCACCTGACGTCATCGTCACATTGACGACAGTCTGCGAACCTACCGCTACCTCTTGTGTCGTGAAGCCGACATAAGAAAATACGAGGACTGAATTTCTGTTAGGCACATTGACAGTAAATTTTCCGTCAATATCGGTAATAATTCCGGTAGTGGTACCCTTTACCGACACGCTTGCTCCTACAAGCGGTTCACCGGCATCATCGACTACCGTTCCGGTAATCCTGATACCCTGTTGTGCATAAATCGTTAATGCACAAAGGCATGTGACAGCGATTGTCAAGAGTGTCTTACGCAGTACATGCCGTTGAAAAATAATTACTAATTTGTTCATAAACTGAATACTATAAGATTAAAACGTATATAATAAATGCTATAAATAAAAATACGAAACCGCCCGACAAAATATTTCAGGTTGTAAAAGTAAGAGTTTTTATTGAATTGTCAATTTTTTTATAATTTTTTTTAAAGATAACACTCGGATTTCTTATCGAACCGGGAAATGAGAAATGAAGATTGGGTACACGATTAAAAAAAAATGAGCCGATTATTTGTTTAATTCGGCTCAAAAGGATAAATTTGCACCGATTATTTTATCTATTCGGCTCAAAAAGATGTACAACTGGCAATATAAAGAATGGGCGAATTTCACTTACGACAAGAAGCTGATAAGTGAACAGACGCTTGATTTTATGGCGAATATAGAAGCTACGGACACTCTATTTCAAGGTTTGTCTGCCGACGAACAGCAAGAAGAGATTATCCGTTCCATGATTTCAGAAGCGGTAAAAACTTCTGAAATTGAAGGCGAATATATCAGTCGCAATGACTTGATGTCGTCCATCAAAAACAAACTTGGCATCAATAAAATACCTGAAAATGTGCGGAATAGGCGAGCCGTTGCTACGGCCAATCTGCTTGTTTCCGTCAGAAACGCGAACATGGATCGATTGACGGAAGCGCAAATCAAGCAATGGCACCAAATACTTTTTGAAAACTCCGGAACCGTCAAAGCCGGCAAATATCGAACCGGCGAAACGCCCATGCAAATAGTATCGGGAGCAATAGGCAGGGAGACTGTGCATTACGAAGCTCCGCCGTCCTATCGGACAGCAGCCGAGATGAAACAATTCGTAAAATGGTATAATTCATTTATAATCAAAGATAAAATTGATATTTTAATCAAGACTTCCGTGGCTCATCTTTACTTTGAAAGCATACATCCTTTCGAAGACGGCAACGGACGTATCGGACGGGCGATTGCTGAAAAATGTATCGCTCAATCATTGGGTAAATCAGTGATACTTAGCTTGTCGAGTGTAATAGAAAAAAACAGAAGCGACTATTACAATGCATTGAAAAAAGCGCAGAGCACACTTGAAATAACGGAATGGATTGTTTATTTTGCACAGGTGATTGCAGAAGCGCAAATACAAGCTGCCGATATGGTAAAATTCACATTGCAGAAGGCCACTTTTTTCGATAAATTCGGTAAACAAATCAATCAGCGCGAACTGAAAGCATTGGAAAAAATGTTCGAAGCAGGCATTGAAGGATTTCAAGGCGGAATGACAGCAAGCAAATATATGAATATCAATCGTATATCCAAAGCAACAGCCACGCGCGATTTGCAGCATCTATCTGAAATTGGCTCACTTACGGAACAAAGTGGTGGCCGTAGCGTCCATTATTTGCTGAATCTGCCTGACAGCGAGATGACTGACAAATTGTAATCTTCATCTGCGATTTTTTTAACACTTTTACTTGCATTAACTAAAAATAACATTTATCTCTGCAGCGAAATTTAAACTAATGAAAATGGCATTGATCTTGAAGTATACGCTATTCTTTTCATTTATCATAGTAGCAATCAGCATTAAAATACAGACTCAAGTTGTAGTTTCAGCCAACAAATTGCAACCTCACAAAGAAAAAAAACACAAAACTATTGGCCATAAAGAAAAAAAGCACTACTTTTGTGCCCTGAATTCCGCAGGGGGTAGAAAAGCGGCTTTCATTTGAAAGTCCACCTCCGGGACATAACCTGTTAATTATTAATGACAGATGTACGTAATCGTAGAAATCAACGGTCAGCAATTCAAGGCTGAACAAGGAAAAAAGTTGTTTGTCCATCACATTGACGCAGTGGAAAACGGCCAGTCGGTCGAGTTCGACAAAGTTCTGCTGGTAGACAAGGATGGAGTAGTTGAGGTAGGCGCCCCAGCTGTAGAAGGAGCAAAGGTCGTTTGTGAAGTTTTGTCTCCACTGGTAAAAGGTGATAAAGTGTTGGTTTTCCATAAGAAACGGAGAAAAGGCCATCGCAAGTTGAATGGTCACCGCCAGCAATTCACCGAAGTAAGTATCAAGGAAATAATCGCTTAACATTTTAAAAAAAGTAATCAAATGGCACATAAAAAAGGTGTAGGAAGTTCAAAGAACGGCCGTGAATCGGAAAGCAAACGATTGGGTGTTAAGCTTTTTGGAGGTGAATTGGCAAAAGCCGGAAATATCATTCTCCGTCAGCGGGGGACGAAGCATCATCCGGGTGAAAATGTAGGCATAGGTCGTGATCATACGATTTATGCACTGATCGATGGAATCGTGGTGTTCCGCAAGGGAAAAGACAACCGTTCCTTTATATCCATCCAAAGTCTTGGTGGCGAAGTCGTTGAAGCTCAGCCTCAAATATCGTTGGAGACGACCGTTGAAGCTGTAATCGTAGAACCGGAGGCCAAAGTCGCAAAAAAGACTAAAAAGGCAGAAGTTCAGTCGGAGAGCGAAGTTGAAGTCAAGGCTGAAACTGTAGACGCTACGGCGGAAACAACGGTCGAAAAAAGCGCTTCAAAAGCCGCTTCAAAGGCTGCAAAGACTGCAAAGAAAAACGCTGAAGAAGCAATCGAAACAGTTGCAGCAGAAGCAACTGAAGAAGACGCCAAATAAAAAATATCCCGACATTCCGTATCGGTAATACAAAACATTGAAGATGATGCAACAGTCAGCACAGACGCGTCGTCATTTGTTGTATTATTATGGCTTTGCGTGTCTAACTATCTTATTATTAAGCACTTCCTGTGCATCACGCAGGGTTGAAAGATATTCGTCCGGTGCTGCTTCGATCGGTTCCCTTTCCCGGCAATACAACATCAGGATTACCCCGAAAGACAATCAAGCATTGTATCATGCTGTTGCTCAATGGATAGGGACGCCCTACAGAAACGGACAAAGCAGAATAGGTAGAGGCACGGACTGTTCAGGTTTTGTTTCAAATATCTATCTAAGCGTATACGGAAAGAAATTGGCACGTTCATCGGCTGATATGCTGCATGTTAATTGCAGAAACATCGGTCGTCAGAATCTGCGTGAAGGCAATCTTGTCTTTTTCGCTACCGGCAGAAACAAGAAAAAAGTGACCCATGTCGGCGTCTATCTGAAAGACGGCCGTTTTGCGCATGCAAGTACTTCTCAGGGAGTTACAATCAGTTATCTCAATGAACCTTACTATCGGCAACGCTGGGTAGCGGGTGGGGTAGTGCGGTGAATAAAAAATAGAATCATATTATGTTGACAATCAAAGTTATCACAGAGAATCAGGAAGAAGTTGTGCGCCGTTTGGCAACAAAACACTTTGACGCACAGGAAATTACCGATCGCATCATTGCGCTGGATACCGTCCGGCGCACCTCGCAAGCCGGGTTGGAGGCCAATCTGTCGGAAATAAACAGGATTTCGAAAGAAATAGGCATCTTGATGAAAGACGGTAAAACATCTGCCGCCGAAGAAGCAAAAGCAAGTGTATCAGCGTTGAAGGAGAAAAGTAAAGCACTGGATGAAGCCAAATCGAGCGCAGAAGCCGAAATCCATGAACTCTTGCTGATCATTCCCAATCTGCCTCATGCCTCCGTGCCTGAAGGCAAGGGCGCCGACGACAATCTATGTGTAAAAACGGGCGGTCAGATCCCGCAACTCCCTGCCGACGCGTTGGCACACTGGGATTTGGCTAAAAAATATAACCTGATTGACTTTGAGGCCGGCGTCAAAATATCGGGCGCAGGTTTTCCCGTCTATAAAGGATGCGGGGCGCGCCTGCAACGTGCGCTGATTAACTTTTTCCTGGATTGTGCCCGCGACGAAGGTTTTTTGGAGATAGAGCCTCCTTTTGTTGTCAATGCCGCATCCGGCTATGGCACAGGGCAGTTGCCCGACAAGGAAGGACAGATGTATCATGCAACGATAGATGACCTTT
>JAITMM010000040.1 GCA_031277335.1 Tannerella sp.
GTTTTCGCTAAATTACTTTTGTAATCAGGATAGCGTGCCTCTATATTCAGCGGGTTAAGGGAACTTATAAATGCTTTTTGCCTGTCATTCATCAAATCGTAAAGACAAGTTTTTTCAGCAAGGTCAATTAAATTGTGTGTAAATGGCGGGGTATCTTCATTTATTTTGGTAAAGTATCCTTTCAATATCTTCTCTACCGCTTGATGACAGAGATATCCCATATAAAGATTATGCCCACCTTTAAAAACCCAGTCGGCAGCTGCAATATCCCTATCGGATAAATCAATCCAGTATTTTACCCTTTCTTCGTTTGTCATTTTTATCGCTTTTAGACTTTAGACCACAAAGATACTACATTTTTTTACAATCACAATACGAGATATATTATTATCTGCATATTGAACTATCAAATGCAATTAATCAATGAATTACGCATCAAGCTTAAAAAAACCTCGCTTAGCTCAACGAAAAAAAATAGAATCCGCCCTGCACTCTCTGGGCAATGAGCTGATTGCTGTGAATCTTTAGTTTTGTATCGCTGCACCCTACATCTTTCTATAAACATTGCGAGACGTACCATATCCACGCCGAAGCAGCTATGAAGAGATGGAAAATAGTGCAGTTTAGCAATAAAAAATACAGGAAATAGAGCAGTTTGTAACTATTAAGCTCCTCATCTTCACAGTTAAAACGCGCTTTTGATATCCTGCAATGAAACGCCAAGTAATTGTTCTGCTATCGGATTCAAATCAGTCTCTTCGCCCGTAAAATGGAAAACCGAATGGCGGTGGGACAATGACTCCAACGGTTTCAGAAAGGCGGCAGGCGAGACGCTTTCCAGTTCGAGGAAAGGCCCCATGATGCTGCCGTCGGCCAGCGGGCCATCGTTGTAGGCATTCAGCGCATCGCCTGTCAGCGGATTCCTCGCCGGATTCCATTCCTGGTTCAGGTAGGTTGCCGCTTCGTCAACGTTGAAAGTTGTGATGGTAAGACGCTTGGAGTCCGGGTCGTAGTTGCCTGCAATGGCTTTGGTGCGTTTGCCGTTCAGTCCGACCTTGCTGCGGAATTGGCCGTCTGTCTTGAGGTAAATCACGTTTTGCATCACCCTGAACCGGTCGGCCGGGATTTCACCGAAATAGTCGGACGTGACGATTTTGCCAAGTTGAGCCTCATCGCCTTCATTGAATGGGATGACAGTCACGGCATTGGGAGCCGGATTGAACATGTCGAGAATCCAGATGCACACGGTGCCAGTCTCCTGCGTCCACTCGAAATCATCCAGGTTGGTGATGGAATTATCGGTTTGATAGGCCACCATATTGATGTTCGGATTCGCGGCGATTCCCAATTGCAGGCAGGCTTCGACAGGCTCCATCAATGCGATTTTCCGTTCTACGTTCATTCTGAACTGATTACCCAGATAATTCGTCACTTGCATCTCCTTCGTCAGGACGGCGCTTTTTGCGTCTGCCGACGCCACTTCCCACGGCTCTATATCTATCGGCTTGGGAGTATGCCAGTTATCATATACCTGCTCCGCGTTCTTTGCAAAATACACCGAAAATTTGCCGCCTTCCGGTCCCAGCCAGAAGCGGTTCTCCCCGCCATAGCCGTTCATGTGCTCATCTAACACTTCGGCATCGAGCACCTTGTAATTGACAAATCCGAAACCGGCGCCTTTCGGCCCGTTCGCAGTGCCGGTAAACACTTTGGCCTGATATTTCGGCGACACAATGAGTTGCGACTTGCCGCCATTACCGGAAAGCACAATCAAATCGCTGTCCTTTTGCGACAAAAAGGCTACGTCATACCCAAATTCGCCTTTCACGAAACTTTCGGCATCCCCCTGCCCCACGGGGTTCTTACAAGAAGTAGACATCATCATTATACTTACAATTAATACAATTAACTTTTTCATTCTCAAACCTTTTTATATAAGATTCCAATTTTTTCCAACATTAATATATCAGTAGCATCGCATGCTTTTTTGCCTGCAAAGATAGACAGATAAAACGTTCGTGCAAATTTATTCGGATCGCTCAAATGTTAAAAACGAAAAGTTTTTTTTATTTTTTTTTGGATATAAAAAAAACATCATTACATTTGCCCCCGACAAGTTAAACGTTTAATAGAAATTTGTGACAATCTATAAATAGCAGTTTCAATGGCAAGTGTATCTATAAGAGATGTAGCAGATCGAGTGGGGGTCTCGGCGGCAACCGTATCGTTGGTTCTGAACGGCAAGGATAAAAACGGACGCGTAAGCGAAGCATTGGCAGAAAAAATAAGGAATGAAGCCAATGCGATGAACTACAAGCCCAATAGCCTGGCAAGAGCTTTAAGAAGCGGCCGGTCCGAAACCATCGGATTGATTGTCGCGGATATATCCAATCCGTTTTTTGCCCAGTTGGCTTTCTATATTCAGGAGCATGCCGAAAAATACAACTATTCGGTCATTATCACCAACACCAACGAAAGTACGGAGAAAATGGAAAAGATGATAGCCATCTTAAATAGCCGTAAAGTAGACGGATTCTTAATTGTGCCTACGGAAAACGGAGAAAACCTGATCAATAAATTAGTGGCGGACAAAATTCCAATTGTATTGTTAGACAGGTATTTTCCGGAAAAAAATGTAAGCTATGTCGCTGTAAACAACTATAAGTCTTCCAAAGAGGCTACAAATCTGTTGTTAAACCTGCATTGCAAACGCATTGCACATATTTACTATAAAACGTCCCTGCTTCACATGCAGGCTCGAAAGGACGGCTACATCGCCGCAATGACGAAGAAAAATCTGTTTGATCCATCCTTAATCAAGGAAGTCAACTATCAGACAATGTATAACGACATTCAAAAGGCAATTTTGGAATTGGTCAGCCATGAACAAAAGATCGATGGGATTTTTTTTGCAAGCAACACCATCTCTATTATGGGTTTAAACGTTTTGAAGGATATGCATATCGAGGTGCCCAAAGATATAAAAGTGGTGTGTTTTGATAAAAGTGAAGCTTTTGAACTGTCCAATTCTTCTATTCCTTATATCCAGCAACCGGTTTCTGAAATGGGAGAACGCGCTGTTGACCTGCTGATCCGGCAAATAAACGATAAAAAGGCACCTTTGATATTTGAGGAATTGCAGGCAAATTTAATGTTCTGATAAATAGATGAAAGAAGTTTTTGAAAATATAAAGATCAAGTTAAACGATTAAATGAAATTGTAAAATGAATAATATGAACAAGCCCAGGATAGGCATCAGGCCTATCATTGACGGACGCAGGAAAGGGATTCGCGAATCATTGGAAGAAACGACGATGAATCTGGCGCGCAGCGTAGCACAGCTATACAGCCGGTCATTGCGTTATCCCGACGGATCGCCTGTTGAATGTGTGATGGCCGATACGTGTATCGGCGGTGTGAAAGAAGCAGCCCTTTGCGCCGAAAAGTTTGAAAAGGAAAATGTCGGACTATCCGTTTCGGTCACTCCATGCTGGTGTTACGGTTCGGAGACGATCGACATGAATCCATTGATTCCCAAAGCCATTTGGGGATTTAACGGGACAGAACGTCCGGGAGCAGTCTATCTGGCTGCTGCGCTGGCGGCTCACAACCAGAAAGGACTGCCGGCATTCGGCATCTACGGACATGATGTACAGGATATCGGCGATCCGGAAATCCCTGCCGACGTACAGGAAAAACTGTTGCGATTTGCGCGGGCAGGCCTGGCTGTAGCCCAGATGCGCGGGAAATCCTATCTGGCGATCGGGACGGTTTCGATGGGAATTGCCGGTTCGCAGGTGAATGCCGATCTGTTGCAGGAATATTTCGGGATGCGCACCGAATATGCAGACTGTTCGGAGATTCAGCGTCGCGTGCAGCAGGAAATCTACGACAGGGATGAATTTGAGAAGGCCTTAGCGTGGACGATGGAGCATTGTGCTGCGAACGAGTTGCCCGACCACAATCCGGAAGCCATCCGCCGCACCCGCCAACAGAAAGACGAAGACTGGGCTTTCGTTGTCAAGATGACCCAGATCATGCGTGACTTGATGGTGGGCAACCCGACACTCCATGAGATGGGTTACGGCGAAGAAGCGCTGGGACACAACGCCATTGCCGGCGGTTTCCAGGGACAGCGCCAATGGACAGACTTCATGCCCAACGGCGACTTTTCGGAAGCCATCCTCAATTCGTCGTTCGACTGGAACGGCATCCGTGCACCCTACGTTTTTGCAACCGAAAACGACCATCTCAATGCCATGTCGATGCTTTTCGGACGGTTGCTGACAAATACAGCCCAGATATTTGCCGACGTAAGGACTTACTGGAGCGCCCAAGCCATCGAGCGCGTCAGCGGATGGAAGCCGGAGGGTCTGATGCAGGACGGAGCGATCCACCTGATCAACTCTGGCTCGTGCACGCTGGACGGCTCAGGCCGTCAGACGCGCAACGGAAAGCCCGTGATGAAGCCTTTCTGGGAAATTACCGGTGAAGAAGTAACAGCCATGCTGGGAGCCACTCAATGGGGCCCGTCGTCCCTCGAATATTTTAGGGGAGGAGGGTATTCGTCCAAATTCCTTACCGACCCCGGCATGCCGATGACCATGTGCCGGTTGAATGTCGTCAAAGGCGTAGGACCGGTGCTTCAACTGGCCGAAGGATGGACGGTGACCTTTCCCGAGCACGTCTTCGAAGTAATCGATAAACGTACGGACAAGACTTGGCCGTCCACGTTCTTCGTGCCGCGCGTCACGGGAACAGGACGTTTCCGTAACGTTTATTCCGTCATGAACTACTGGGGCGCCAACCATGGAGCCATCAGTTACGGACATATCGGAGCCGACCTGATCTCGCTGGCATCCATGTTGTCGATACCGGTATGCATGCACAACGTGGCCGAGGGGGATATTTTCCGTCCCTCTTCCTGGGCTTCCTTCGGTTCGGACGATGAAGGCTCCGACTACAGGGCTTGCGCTGCCTACGGGCCGATGTATAAATAATGATTGCCAACATTTATTGTTAAACGATTTATAAACGCTCATGAATAATCTACAGGCAAAGAAATCATATCCTTGGATGGTTGTCGCCATGCTATGGTTTGTCGCGTTGCTGAACTATATGGACAGGCAGATGCTTTCGACCATGCGTCCGGCGATGATGGCTGACATTGCAGAATTGGTGTCGGCGGCCAACTTCGGACGTTTAATGGCCGTTTTCCTGTGGATTTATGCCTTTATGAGTCCAGTATCGGGGTTAATAGCCGATCGTGTAAATCGTAAATGGCTGATTACCGGGAGTTTGCTTGTGTGGTCGGGGGTGACTTTATTAATGGGATATGCCGAAAATTTCAATCAACTCTATGTTTTACGGGCGTTGATGGGTGTGAGCGAGGCGTTTTATATCCCTGCAGGTCTCTCACTGATAGCGGATTATCATCAGGGAAAAACACGCTCTATTGCCGTAGGACTTCATACGACAGGCATTTACCTGGGTCAGGCTTTCGGCGGATTCGGGGCTGTTGTGTCAAGCATGTTTTCGTGGCAAACAACTTTCCATACGTTTGGACTGGTCGGAATAATCTATTGTATCGTGCTGATTATCTTTTTGAAAGACAAGGAGATCGTGAAACGCGAGACTTCATCTTTCAAAGCCGGATTATCAGG
>JAITMM010000050.1 GCA_031277335.1 Tannerella sp.
GTGCAAACGAAGCAAATACATCCGTCATTTCGATGGGAGCGTAATCACGTCCCATGTTTCTGAAACTGAAATCGACGGATACTGCATAGCCAAGCAGGTGTTCACACAGGAGCTGCGTACTGATCGCCACCGTCATCGGTTTATCCTTTTCCAAAATCTTCTGAATGATAATATGAGAAGCCATTTCTATGTCATTCAGGCATTTCCTGAACTGCTCATAATACTTTTGCAGGTCGGGATGGCTCTGCATGGATGTGCAGGGCGGAATATACGACGTGTCAACTTCGTATCGGTTATTATTCCTGACTACCCGCCCGATAATCAGGTTCTGCATCCCCAGTTCTGCCGAATTGATATGCCCCGAGGCTGTGACCGAGAGCACATATTTACGGTCGGCATAAGGGTGGCGCGGTGGCGTTTCTTCGGGATCGGGCATTCCTGAAGGGACGCGCCCGAAAGGATGGACGATCAGTATCACATCCCACACGTTTTCAGCATTCCTGTCGTTTTCTTCAAACACATGGTCTAATGTCAGATAGCCTGTGTGACCGTCCGGATTGATATCGATGCGGCATCCGCCGGCCGTGACAGCGCTGCACCGGCGCAGTTCGATTTCGACATGGTTGCTCGTGCGCTCCATGATGGCAAAATCGCTCGAAAGCGTTTCCCCCTTGTAGGGCGGGAGCAGTCCGTAGTTATAGCCGGTAAGCCGGATATTCACCGCATCGCGAACGGAGTCGGTGAAATGGTCTTCGGTCTGCATCAGGTGTTCCTTGGATATTTTCATTCCGTCCACCCAGTTGACTGACATTTTTTTTAACGGATAAAGCATGGCTGATGATTATTTGATGATTGTATTATTCGTTTCACTGACCCGCTTGGCCTGGATCGTGTATTTTTCCCTGAGCCTGTTTTCAGCAACCGTCAGTTCATAATCAATGTACCTGCGGGGAAGGAAAAACGAACGTTTCACATAGAATATCCATTCGTAGGTATCCTTGTCGTCTCTGCCTTCTATCGGCTCGCCAGGAAATTTGTAGTTATGGTCTATTAAAAACATCTTGAACCATGACCCGAATGGCATATTGGCAGGCGCCTTGGCTTTGATTTTCAATGTCGATGGAGCATCGAGCGATCTGTAAAGTTCGATCTCGAGCACCATCAGGCGATCATAATCAACCGGTTCATGAAAATCATCAGGGCTTCTCGAATATTTCCAGCCTTTGTATATCTCTGCCGGGATAACCATGTATTTATTGTAGGTCTCCCAAAACAAAGGCGGGAAAATAAACGCAAGCAGACAGGTAGACGCCCATATCCCGAACTTCAGTTCGCTGCACAGGTTGAAAACCATCGAAAACAGTGCAGCTGCAATAAACATGATGATGCACTGGAAACCGAAAACAAAACGGAACGCCTTTTCCTTTTTGAGGTCTTCCATGTAATGCCTCAATACAATAACGCTGTAATAGCCCAGTATCAAATAGAAAACAAGCAGCCCGGCATAGATATAGGGCATGAAAACATACGGGAAGAATCCCAGCAGGGCGGGGATACAAAGCAGGGCAGCAGCCAGTAAAAGGAGAAAGATTACTTTCCGGTTGCGGAACAGTTTGTTCTTTTTAGCCACATAAAAGGCAATAAATCCCACAATCATAGCCAGCAGGGGCATGAACAGATAGGAAGTCAAGATGGTATAAAAAGCATTACTCATAAGTTATCCTGGTTTGAACGGGTTATATATACGCTGTAATGATACATTTCAGGCGAACGCTGCTTCAGTAAAGACAGCAACCGGTCTTCCATATCCTGTTGGATGGACGGCCCTGCCGGGGCATTTTCATTTAATTTGACATGCACATCGATCGAGCGGATCAGTCCCTCCCTGGGGCGGGGGCTGACCCTGACACCTTTCGTGACGGTAGCCGACGAGATTCTGTCGCCGAAATGGGCATGGCAGAAATTCACGATATCTTCTTCCGTATAAATGCGGTCTCTCGTTGTCAGCGAATATTTATACATCTCGGGCGTATGGTCGCTCCGCCGTTTACCCCCATAGCTTTGCGTGAGCGTGATGATAGAATTTGACGCTAAAAGACCGCCTTTCTGAATCATCTTTGCCCCGGACTTAATCCCGTTGGCCGATTCGCAGTTCGTTACCCAGTAGTCCACATAGAGCGTTTCGCCTGCCTCCTCCGAATCGATGACTAAATAGGAGGAAATATCTCTGTTTATGCGAACTGCGCTCAACTTTGAATCCATCGCAACCAGTTCGGCGTCGATTGTTCTGACCATATCAAGAATAAAACTCTGACCCAGCATGGCGAACGATGAATTTTCTTCACGCAGCAGGTCGACAATATTCGATATGGACTCGCGCGCATTTCTCGAATCAAACCGTTCGGCTCCGGCACGTTTGAGGATATACGTGCCCATGTCTTCATCATCTTTCATCACCTGACGGTAAGGCAACGGCATATAACGCCGCCGGTTGGAATCGGATACGCGATCGATCGAAAGAAAATATTCGTTCACATCCGTTTCAAACCGAAACAGCGATACAAGCGGAGTAGATTTTGCGGTTTGTGAATAAAACCTGCGGTTGATAACGGGAAAAGCGTTGATGGATACAAAAAAATCATCCAGGATATAATCGTCGAATCCCGGTGGCAGTGTTATTTTCAACCACAGGAGCGGCATGAGACCGCCGTCCGACTGCACTTCAGGGAAAAATTCCGCTATTTCGTCAGGCAACACTCCGTATTTATTTTTGTTGTTGACAATCTTACCCCTGACCGTGATGAAACGCCGGTTATAATGTTCAAGGATGCTTTCTTCGGACAGTTTCGACGGGTCGAAAGATGCCAGCGGAAAATGTTCCCCGTCCGGATCCGGTTCGCATTCAATGCCGGTATGGATGGACAACCTCCCGCCATCCTGTTCCCACCGACTGTAAGGCAGCAAGTCGAAAAGATCGTTTCTTTTTTCGATATTGGGCAAATCAAAATAGAAGGAAAGATTGCGAATCTCGCGCAGGGAAGGATGTATTTTCATCCCTATCCACAGATTGCCGGTAAATTTTTCGGAGCGTCTGCGGCTTTTTTCGATCATTTCTTTCGATTTTTGGCTGTCAATGCCGTAGTATGTCCCGGCGCAGATCAGCGCATGCACATCACCGTCCAGTAACCTGAAAGTACCGGCCGGGGAAAAATCAATCACAGACGATTCCTGCTTTTTATACTGTATGACGTATGATTTGCCGACGGTGGCTTCTTCTTCCACCGGCTTTGCATGAAGGATCATGTGGGCCGGACGGACAGCAAGGAATAAATCCGGGGTCAGGATGGCTGCAAGCCGCTCAAGCAAGCGCACTTCCATGTTTTCCATCTCGTTGGATAGCTTGTTGATCTCGCTGGCGAGCGCTTCAACCAGCAGCTTCAGAACTGGGTCAAAGTTGTCAATGTCGCGAACACCCCATATCGAAGCGGCATTCTTATACATCCGGCTTTTGATGACATCCTTGTAATATTTTGACTTTATTTTCATGGCTATTCGGAAGATAAGGGGCCTAAATAGAGCGAATAACAAAACAGGCATTTTTTGCCGGTGCTGCAGATGACGGCGTCAATCCTGATGTCAACTCTTTTACGGATTGAAATGGCGCCGGTGATCTCATGCTGATGCTTGACGTCAAAAAACTTAACCTCTGTTTCAACATCCCGAACCCTTGGTTCATACTTGCGGATAGAAGCCGAAATGTGTTCCATAAATGTGTTTTGCCATTTCGGGACAGAGACTACATTCTCAAAGTCAAGAAACCAGATTTCGCAACCGAAGACCGGGTCGTATTTGTGCTCGCCGGGGCAGGTCGTGATGATCAGCTCCAAATTCCGGTCAATGGATTCCGGTTCGTCGCATCTCGACAAATCACCTGATTCAAACAGGCGGGCAAACAGCAAGGGTGTCTTGTAGAAGTCCATCTCGATTGCGCTTAGGGTAATAAATTTCTACT